>DASZZJ010000029.1:0-14037 GCA_035545075.1 Candidatus Acidiferrales bacterium | reverse complement strand
GCAAGTCGTAGAGCTGGCGCAGCGGCGGCACGCCGAGCGCCACGTCCACGGCGTCCACGAAGGGCCGGCCGGACCACGCTTCCGCATTCGCCCGGAAATAGAGGTGCGGATTGGCAGCGTCCCCGCGAGTGGCTGGCGCGGAAGCCGCACCGGCAGCGGGGCGTTCCGCCGCGACGAACGGCCCCGTGCCCGCGAGCCCGCCTCCTTCCTTGAGGCGATAAATAAAATACGGCCCCGAGGCGAGCTCCTCGAGAAGATCCGGCATCGGCGCCGCGGATTGAATCACGACGGCATTGCCCGCCGCGCTCGCTTGCCGCGATGGCGCCACGAGCGCCTGCACCGCAGCGACAACATCCGCCGCCGTCAGCGGTGCGCCGTCGCTGAACTTCACGCCGCTGCGCAGCGTAAATTGCCATCGGCGGAAGGCTGCGTCGTGCGACCACTCCGCGGCGAGCTGCGGTTGGAAACGGCCGTAATTGTCCAGCACGATGAGGCGGTCAAAGAGGAGCGCGGCGAGCTTTTCTCCGGTGGCTGCTTCCTCGGAGCCTGCGCGCCACTGCCGCGGGTCGAGCGTCACCGATGCGGCGTGCAGCTCAACGCGCAGGGTGCCGCCATGGCGCGGCCGCTTCGCCGCCTCCGCCGGCAGCGCGCCCGCGAGGAACACCATCAGCAGGCTAACGCCCGCACGCCGGAGTGATTCGATAGACCTCATAATTCCCCGAGGTGACATTCCAAACCACGGCCCAGGCCGTTCCGCCGTCGCTGGCGGCTGATAAGGACACCACTGGGCCCGGCAACTCGAGCGGATTCGCTGCGGATGCCGGCGGATCGATGTGGTTTCCTTCTTCGAGAGTAATGTGATCCGGGACCGTCCAATCCCCGTCCCCGGCGAAAAGGTGCAACGCCGCGGCCTCGCATGCCGAATTCAGCGTCACACTTTTCCGCCAGACGGGACTCCCGGCGCGGCACTCGAGATTCATCCTTTTCTCCAGGCTCGCCTCGCAAATTTTTCCCGGCAGAAATATCTGGACGCGCTGGCCTTGCAGCCGGATCTCTCCGCGCAAGTCCCGGGGCGGCGCGGGAGGCAGCGGAGCGGAGTCCTGCGGTCGCCATCCGTCTTTCTCCAGGTGGAGCAGGACCAGCGAATCCTTCTGCAGCACGAGGAGATTCAGCTTCCCAGCCTCGCCAGGAATTTCGGCCGCGTCCAGGACAATATCCCGTTGCGTCAGGATCAACTCTTTTTGCAAGCGGAGAAGAGAAGCGCCCCGGTCAACCATAGAAATCGCCGCGCGGGGAAGTTCAACGAAGCGCACTTCCGTCCGGCCCGCCGGTGCAGCCAGCTCGGCGGCGAGAAGAAGATGCGCCGGAGTTTCGTGAAGGGAGACGCGCAGCTCCGGCGCCGACGGGTCCTCCGAGAGAAGAGCATGTTGATTCGTCAACTCTGCCGCGAAGGCTCGCCGCAGGGATTCGGACTGCGCAGCGGAGAGCGGCGAAGCGTTCTTCCAAACCAGCCGCAGCGGCCCGCGCGCGGCGGGCAAGGCGCTGATTTCCCGCGCCAGCGCGCGCACGCGGTCTTCGAAATCATCCGCCCGGGTTGCGCAGGAAAAGGTGAGAAGACCAAGAAATAAACCGAACGCGAGACGGGACCGGCCGCGGAAGCGCGGCGCAGACAATTTATGCCAAGCCATCACGGGGACGCCCGCTGATGATAACATGGCTCGAAACACTCTGACGGGTGATCGGTATGATTTGGTTGTGGAAGGAAACTTTTTGCGTGGATTTCGTCCATGGGTGGGGGCGTGAACAATTCCCTGGGGTGTGCAACCTTCCCTGCAATATCGGAAATGCCGTCCAGCGGGAATCAGATGGGAGAGGATGCGATGAGCAAGAATCTTGTGCGGGCGAGCGTGTGGCTGGCGGTTGTTGTGGCACTCGTGCTGTGGGCGGGCGGTGTGGCGCGCGCGCAGGCGCCCGAAGGGCCGACGCGCCTCCTGCGCTACGCGGACATCTCCAGGGACAAAGTCGTCTTCGCTTATTCGGGCGATCTGTGGATCGCCTCGCGTTCGGGCGGCGCGGCGCGGCGGCTCACCTCGCATCCGGGCGATGAGTATTTCCCCAAGTTCTCTCCCGACGGAAAATGGATCGCCTTTACGGGCGAGTACGACGGCAATCCCGACGTCTATGTGATCGCCGCCGAGGGAGGCGAACCGCGCCGCCTGACCTTCCATCCCTCGCGCGACCTCGTCCTGGGGTGGACGCCGGACGGGAAAAACATCTTGTTCCGCTCCGACCGGCTGAGCGCGCCGCCGTTTCGCACCACGCGGCTCTTCCTTGTTTCGCCGGAGGGCGGTCCGGCGAAGGTTCTGCCGCTTCCACGCGGCGCCCTGACCAGTTTCTCGCCCGACGGGAACAAGATTGCCTACCTCGAGACCTCGCAGGAGTTCCGCACCTGGAAGCGCTACCACGGCGGTTGGAGCCTCCCCATCGCCATCTACGACCTGAAAAAGAACACCTACGAAGAGCTGCCCAAGTCGCAAGGCATGGACATGTTCCCCATGTGGCACGGCAACGCCATCTATTTCATCAGCGACCGCGACGGTGTGATGAACCTCTACAGCTACGACCTCGCGTCGAAAGCCACGAAGAAGCTCACCGATTACAAGGAGTACGACATCAAGTGGCCGAGCCTCGGCCCGGACGCCATCGTCTACGAAAACGCCGGCCTGCTCTATGAATACAGCCTGGACACCGGTAAGACGCGGAACATCCCCATCGAGGTGCGAGCCGAAAACCTCCAGGCGCGTCCGGAAATCAAGAACGTTATGCTGAATGTGGCGAGCTTTGCGATCTCGCCCTCGGGCGTGCGCGCGGTGGTGGAAGCGCGCGGCAACGTTTTCACCATTCCGGCGGAGAAAGGCGACATCCGCAACCTTACGGACAGCTCCAGCGTGCACGACCTGAATCCGGCGTGGTCGCCCGACGGGAAATTCATCGCTTATCTTTCCGACAAGTCCGGCGAGTACGAGCTTTACGTGCGGCCGCAGATGGGCGGCGAGGAGACGCGCGTCACACACGACGGCGGCGTCTATCGCTACGGGCCGTTGTGGTCTCCCGACAGCAAAAAGCTGCTCTACTGGGACAAGCTGCATCGCCTGTGGACCGTGGATGTCGCCGAGAAGAAGCCGGCGCAGGTGGACGAGGGAGACTACGCCGACATCACCGATGGAAGCTGGTCGCCGGACAGCCGCTGGATCGCTTACTCCAAGGCGGACCGCCGCGGCGCCGGCCTGATGTACCTCTACTCCCTCGATCAGAAAAAGACCACGAAGATTTCCAGCGGCTTCTACAGCGATTCGAACCCGGTCTTCGAGCCGGGCGGCAAGTATCTCTTCTTCCTTTCACAGCGCTACTTGCTCCCGAGCATCGGGCAGCTCGACCAGCGCTTTAACTATTATTCGGTGGACGGCGTGTTCGCCTTGACGCTGCAGGCCGCTGAGGTATCGCCCTTCAAACCGGAAAGCGACGAAGAAAAGCTTGCAGAGGAGAAGAAAGACGAAAAGAAAGACGAAAAGAAGGAGGAGCCGGCAAAGCCCGTTCAAGTTGATCTGGACGGAATCCAGGACCGCGTTACTCCGGTTCCGCTGCGCTCCGGGATTTTCAATACTCTCGTCGCCCGGAAGGACAAACTTTTTTATCTGGCCCAGCCGCAGGAAGGCCGCGCCTTCGGCGAGGACAACGCCGCTCCCCCTCAGTTTGTGCTCCATCTCTACGACGTCGCCAAGCGCGATGACAAGCCGCTGCTCGAAGGCATCGAAGGCTTTGACGTGAATAAAGACGGCAGCAAGGTACTTTACAAGGCGGGCCCGGTTTTCGGCATCACCGACGCCGTGCCCGGCAAGGCGAAGGTCGGCGAAGGCAAGCTGATCCTGGCGGGTCTCCAGGTCATGGTGAACCCGCGCGAGGAGTGGCGCCAGGTTTTCCGCGAGGCGTGGCGCATCGAGCGCGACTTCTACTGGGACCCGGGAATGACCGGCCATGACTGGAAGAAAATCGGCGAGCGTTACGAGGCCCTTCTGCCGTGGGTCGTGGACCGCAGCGATCTCAACTACCTCATCGGTGAATTGATCGCCGAGCTCAGCACGTCGCACACCTACGTGGGCGGCGGCGATCAGCCCCAGCGCGCTCACGTGAGCGTCGGAATGCTGGGCGCTGATTTCGAGCCGCACGGCGGCTACTATCGCATCAGCCGCATCTATCCCGGTGAAAACTGGAGCGAGGCGACCCGCTCGGCGCTTACGGAGCCGGGCGTGAAAGTGAAGACCGGTGACTACCTCATCGCCGTGAACGGCCGGGAAGCGCGCGCCACGCAAGACGTCTACGCCTACTTCCAGAATCTCGCGGGGAAGATCGTCACTTTGAAGATCAACAGCAAGCCCGCCGCCGATGGCGCATGGGAGATCACCGTCAAGCCCGCCGCCAGCGAAAACGGCGTGCACTATCTGCACTGGATCGCCGAAAACCGGCGCAAGGTAGAGGAGGCCACCGGCGGCCGCATCGGCTACATGCACGTTCCGGACACCACCATCCCGGGCATCATCGCCTTCGACAAGCAGCTCAACGCGCAGCTCGACAAGGACGGCATGATCGTGGACGAGCGCTGCAATTCCGGCGGACAGATCCCGGACTTTTACACGGAAAAGCTGAAGCGGCAATTGCTGGCGATCGTGGCCGGGCGGGACACGAAGGATGTGCCCTGGCCGCAGGTGGCCATCTACGGACCGAAGGTGATGATCGTCAACGAGCTGGCCGGCTCGGGCGGCGATGCGTTTCCGTGGTTCTTCCGGCGCGAGAAGATCGGCCCCATCGTCGGCACGCGCACCTGGGGAGGTCTCGTCGGCATCGGCAACTTCCAGCCGCTGCGCGACGGCGGCTTCGTCACCGCGCCCGGCTTCGGCTTTTGGAGCACGGACAACGGCGGGGAGTGGATCGTCGAAGACCACGGCGTTGAACCGGACTATGTTGTGGCGCAGCGGCCCGATCTAGTCGTCAGTGGCCACGACCCGCAGCTTGAAAAGGCCATCGAGCTCGCCAAGGAAGCCCTGAAGGATTACAAGGGGATTCCGCCCCGCCCGAAGTATCCAGTGCGGAAGTAAATCTGAGGCTGGCGCAGATGCAAGAGCCAAAAAGCCGCTCGCCGGATGAAGAGCCCGAGCCAGCCACTCCGGGGCCGGAGGAGGCGCCTGATATTGTCGATGAGGCCTCCATGGAATCCTTTCCGGCAAGCGACCCTCCATCGTGGACGGTGAGAGATCCGCGCTAATACTTGTTGGCTTTTGACCGTTCTCCCGCGAATCGTTCAGTAATTTGCAATCGGATTTATTCCCCGCGACGTGCGCCTAGAAGAATAGTGTTGAGCCTGGTCGACTGCGCGCCGGGAAGGTTCCCGTGGAACAACCTCAAGCTGGAGCAGATGCAAGCGCCAAAAAGCCGTTTTTCGGACTTGTCAAAAAACTTTGTCAAGTAAAACTATTTTGACAAGTAATTTAGGCCCTTTTTCGCTGAAATCACCCCTAAAATCGCCCCTTTTTTTCCGCCTGGAAGCTCCCCTTCCCCGCTCCGCCAGCCGGGCGGCTTGCAGCGCGTCGCTTGCGATTCGCGGGCCCCTCGCATTGGCTCAGGCAGGCGCGGCGGTGCCTCCCCTCCCCGCTTGGAACCATCAATCCGCTTGCGATGCGCGCAAGCCACCCGCAGGGGTTTGGCTGGCGGTACTCGTGTCCGCCCGCAGGCGGCACGAACTCTAGACCGGCGACTCTGGCGTAAACCTGCTCACGTGCGTCATACAACTCCAAGCGATCCACGAACGGCGCGGGGCAGCAGCCGGCGAAGCTGCGTTGCAAGATAGATGTCGTAGGCGATGAGCGCTGCGGCGCTGCCGAAGAGCCCCACGCTTACAACCATCAACAGGTACTTCAAGAACTGCATGGTGTTTCTCCTTCCTCTCCGCCCTGCGGAGGAGTCTCGTGGCCGCGCGGGGCTAGGCGGCGATGCGTTTTGCTGACGCGGGATTCACCCGCGCAGCCGGGCGCGGAGCAAGGACCGGCCGCACGGCGCCTGCCGGACGCATCAGGACAAACGCGGCGCGCAAAAAAAGCCAGTGGAGCGCGAGGGCAAGAACCCCGGCCGCGAACGTGGTCAGAAGCAGTGCAGCGAATTCGATCATTGGGTTCATCGTGCCCTCCGCATCAATCAACGACGTTTACGGGGGATAGCACGGTGACGGCCATCACTAACAGATTGAGAGTGAACGGTTTAGAGTGAGGACTTGCAGCCAAGGACGTGGCACGTCACACACAGCGTGGCCCGACGCCCTCAAGCGGAGGCTCTTGCCACAACGGAAGCATGCGTTGCGGCTCGCTCCCTTGGCCGATATTATGGTAGGAAGGATGACGAAGGTATCCCGATGGCGACGCGACCTGGGCTGAAGATCGGACGAGTTTTGGGAATCCCGATCTATCTGCACCCCAGTTGGTCGATTATCTTCGTCCTCATCACTCTTTCGCTGGCCACGCAGTTCAAGCAGCAGCATCCCCACTGGAGCGAGGTGCAGCATTGGACGGCGGGAATCCTCACGAGCGTACTCTTCTTCGGCTCGGTCGTCTTTCACGAGCTGGCGCACAGCGTGGTCGCCCGGAAGTACAAAATCCCGGTCATTTCGATCACCCTTTTCGTGTTCGGAGGACTGGCGCGGATCGGCCGCGAGCCGGAAAGCGCCAAGCAGGAGTTCAATATCGCCGTGGCCGGTCCGCTGGCCAGTTTTTTCCTCGCGGGGAGCTTCTGGAGTCTGACGAAGCTTTTCCCGTTCCACGAAATGCTCGGCGCGCTGTCGGCGTGGCTCAGCGTGACGAATTTTTATCTGGCCTCCTTCAACCTAATCCCCGGATTTCCGCTGGATGGCGGACGAATCTTCCGGGCGGTTGTCTGGAATTCGACGAAGGATTATTCGCGGGCGACGCGCCTTGCGGGCGCTTCGGGAAAACTGTTTGCCTACGGGCTGATTCTTTTCGGCGCGTGGTACGCGGCGGTGAGAGGCCAGTGGATCAACGGCGTGTGGACGGCGTTTATCGGATGGTTCCTGCTGACCGCCGCGCAGGAGAGCGTCACCCAGATGGCCGTCCGTGAGGCGTTGCTGGGCCTGCGCGCCGCCGACGTGATGAATCAGGAAGTGCCCGCAATCGCCCGAAATGAATCCCTGGAAGAGTACGGCGCCGAAGTGTTGCGCACGGGCCGCCGCTGCCATCTGGTCATCTTGGACGGCCGCCTGCTCGGCATGATGAACGTGCACGCTTTGAATTCCGTACCGCGCGATGAGTGGGCCAACACATCGGTGCAGGCCGTGATGATTCCGCGGGACCTCATCAAATGGGCCGTGCCGGAGGAGCCCTTGCTCGGTCTGCTCGAGCGCCTGCTGACCGAGGACGTCAATCAAATGCCCGTCATCGCGAACGATGCAGCGGACGAAGCCCACGTCGTGGGCATGATTTCCCGTGATTCCATCCTGCGGGTGATACAGGCCCGGACGGAACTGGGCCAGCCCGTAGGGAGCTGAAGCGTCATGCGAATCAAACCGCCGCGGATTGCGCGGTCCGCAGCGGCAGCCGGGATGAAGCTGCGCGGGATTCGAGCGTGACGCGCACGCCGTGTTTCGGCCGCAGCGTGATGGTCGGCAGCGGAACCACCGGGTGGCCGGGCACCAGCCGCAGCCGGAAGGCCTGCGCAATCGTGCCCAGGATCAGGCCCGCTTCCATCAAGGCAAAACTGTTCCCAATGCACTGGCGCGGCCCGCCGCCGAAGGGAAAATAGGCGAAGCGGGGAATTTTCTTGATGAAGTCATTCTCCCACCGCTCGGGACGGAACTCTTCCGGCGCTTCATACCAGCGCGGGTCGCGGTGCACGACCCACTGCGCCAACGACACGCCGGCACCCTTCGGCACGCGATAGCCGCCGATTTCCAAGTCTTCCATGGCCACCCGCGCCATGCCCCACGCCGGCGGGTAGAGCCGCATGGATTCCGTGAGAACCCGGTCGAGATAAGGCAGCCGCGGCAAGTCTTCCATCGTGGGAGTCCGCCCGGCGAGCTGAGCGTCGAGCTCGGCATGGAGCTTCGCTTCCACCCGCGGATGCTGCGCCAGGAGCCACCACGTCCAGGTAAGCACGAGGGCGGTTGTTTCGTGGCCGGCGAGGAACAGGGTGATGGCCTCGTCGCGAAGCTGGCGGTCGGTCATGCGGGAGCCGTCCTCGTCCTGCGCTTCGAGGAGCATCGAGAGCAGGTCGCCGGCGTCGCGGCCGGAGGCGCGGCGCTCCTCGATGATCCGGTAAATGATGCGGTCGAGGCGGCGCACGGCGAAACGGGTGCGCAGGTTCAGTGGCGTGGGCAGCCAGGCCGGAATCATGATCACGCGGCGGAAATCGGAGTTGAGTTCCATCAACACTTCGAGCGCGCGGCCGACTTCCGGGGCGTCTTTTTCAGCGTCGGCGTCGAATAGCGTCTTCGCGACGATTTGCAGCGTGAGCCGCATCATCTCCTTGTGAACGTCGCGCTCTTCTCCGTTGCGCCAGCCTTCCAGGTGGTGCTCGGTGTAGCGCACCATCGTCTCTGCGTAGGAGGCGACGCGCGCGCGGTGAAACGCGGGCTGCGCCAGCCGCCGCTGCCGCAGCCAGAAATCGCCTTCGCTCGTGAGCAGTCCGTTGCCGAACAGGCGCTTGTTCGCCTTCAGGATGCGGCCCTTCTCGAATTTATTGGCCTGGGTCACCAGAACTTCTTCGATCAAATCCGGATGGCTGATGAAGAAAACGTGGTAGCCATAAGAACGCAGGCCGACCACATCGCCGTAGGTTCGGAAAAGTTGCGTCAGATAAGCAAGCGCGTCGCGGCGGAGTTCCTGGAAATGGCCGCCCCGAGACTTTGTCGGCGGGCCGGGGGGAATCTTTTCAGGCGGCATAGGCTTCCTCTCGATGCTACCTGCCGGGCGGAAAAGGGTCAACGAGGTCTCCGATTCTTCCCCAGAAAGGGAGCAGCAAGGGGTGCCACCCCCTATTGTTTTTGCAAGAGTGCGGAAGCGAAAGAAAGAAAAGGGGTTGCGGCGATTCCTGCGCAGCTCAAGAGTGAAAAGAGTGTGGAAGAGGAAGGAAGTAAAGGAGATGAATGGTGATTGGTGACTGGTGGTTGGTGACTGGGAAGAGTGAGTGGTGACTCGTGTCCTGTGACCCCGCCAGGCGCGGGGTAAACTTGAGATCGGCTGGGAAGCGGGTACCGGATCTGTTGACAGAAGAGATACTCCCCCTCCCCCATGTTTTTTGTAAGTGTTGATTCCAAAGGGAGTTGAAGTTCTTTGTTTTGATACACTTTTACAAGTGTTGATTCTGAAGGGGTTGCGGGCGAGGGGAATGGAGAGGTTTACAGTCGAAAGTTTAGAGTTGAAAGCTGAAATCGGAGGAGGGGAGGGGCCGCGGGAAGGACGGCGGAGCGTTCCGGCGAAGCTAGAGCCAAGAATCACAACCCATGATAGCAGGTTTTCGTTACTCTGTCAATAAAATACTACGTAGTACTAGTATTAAAGGGCGCTCTGGATCGGGAGCAGGGAGCCGGGGATTTCCTAGCCTTTGCTATGCAAAAGATGGGCCACCCGGCCGGTATACACCGTAGAGGGCTACAAGCTGCTAGTGAGAAAACTTGAGGAGGTCAATAAAAGAGACAGGCTTCCGCATGGACACCCTTTTTCGTGAGACTCGCCTCGCTTTTGCGTCAACCCAGACGGCGTAAAAACGCCACGGGTCTGAAAACCGACACGACGGCGCGTCTGATCCGGGTTCGGTGAGGCCGCATTCAATTTGGCTCGACCGCAAGACCTGCACAGCTTCGTCGCGAGTCATACCGACGCGCAGGCGGTCGTAAGCAGCCATTCTCGAAAGGGGAATCCTGGAAACGAACGCGAGCAAACACAACGCCATACCGAGCAGCAGTCCGACCGCAATCCCCCACTTGATCGCGGCTCGAATCGTCCACATGTCTCCTCCCGCTCCTCAGACCTTACCTAATAATCCGTCGACTCGGGGGGTTCTGGGCGAGTTGGCTGGAAGTGCGTTTGCGTTACGCGCCCACTATCTTGGTCGAGATCGACAGTACATGTTCCCCCGTGCCCCGAAAAGGAAAATCGGTTTGCTGGGAAGTCAGCATCCTCGAAGGAGTAGGAACCCCACCGGTGGAGGGTTTCACTCATTTCAGAGAACGACATCCCCGGTCTTACCTCGCCGCACGCTTCTGCGGTCTTGGCCTCCTGGAACCTGTGCAGCGCGATGGGTGCCAGCGCATAACCTACGTAGAGCGACGCCGCTACGAGAACGGCGATGGCCGTGGATACAAGGACAAAAAAAGTGTTCCTAAAGGAGCGTGCCATTGTGCCATTCCTCGATTTTTATTCCCACAGCCTCGCACCTGCCTGTGCGGGCGGGTGGCCCGGGTTGTGATTTTGTTTTTAGGATGACTGTACACGGAAGGAGTATAACATCGGAGGAAATGACCGCGGAGTACCGCAAGGGGCACCCCGTACAAAACTTAATTCATCACCGCAGCAAAACCGCGGCCACCCGCCAGACAAGAAGGGCGGACGTGAAGTCCGCCCCTACAAAACGAAATCGAAAAACCCCACGTTCGCCCGTGCGGGCCGAACATGGGGCACCCTGTTCAAAACCTAATTCATCACCACAGCAAAACCGCGGCCACCCGCCACGCGCGCGCGGAGGCGCAATTACTTGCCGGACTTGGGTGCAGCCAGGGCTTGCAGCACTGCCGGGGGAAGAGCCCGGATGCGCTTGATGAACGCGGCGGCGGTCCACAGCCTCTGATCTGATTCCCATTTGCCGTTGGCGAACATGCCGGTGCGGCGTAGGCCGTGCTTTGCGATCCAAAAAATCTGGGCTTCCGTGTATTCCGTGCCGACCCGTGGGAACTGGGGAACCGGCGGATAGAGGCTGTGCGCGATGTCGTTGACGTCCGGTTTGGCGAGGTCACCGTGACATCCGGAGCAGGCGTCGAGATAGATCGCTCCGCCAGCGATGAGATTCTCCTCGGTGGGATCCACGGGGTTGGGGATTTCCGGCGCGCTGCGGCGAACCGAGGCGTGCACGGCCGAGTTCGTGAGGGCGGTCTCCCAACGAGAGGCCGGGAGGTCGCCGCGAACCTCGGCGCAGCCCAATCGCAAGTAAACAAATGCACCCAGAAGGAGGGTCAGCAGGGTGGCGAGAACTCCGAAGAAGAAGTTTTTCATTGCGGCTCCAAGAAATGTGTGCCACCGGATCGAGACCGGGTGTCAACCTGACTCTAAACCCGCACCCTTTCCAAAGGCCGGAAAGGGTTGGTTCGGCCCGCTCACCACAAGTGCGGCACCCAAGATTGTCTCATCGAGCTGCGGGTGCTGCACCCGCCACTACAAACGAAACCGAAAAGCCCCACGTTCGTCCGTGCGGGCCGAACATGGGGCACCCCGTTCAGAACCTAATTCATCACCGCGGCGAAACCGCGGCCACCCGCCGGCTCCAAGAAACCGAAAGTGCTGTCCGAGCGAGTTCACATCTTAGACGAGAGGAACGGAGATTGTGGCCCCTTCTGCCGAAGCCGCGTCTCGTCATTCTGGGCGCAGCGCACGGAGACGGAATGAGGATCCGCGATAATCCAGGGTTACTTGTGAAAAGCCCGCTGTCTTCAAGCGCGGGATGGCGCTGGACGGGGCAACGGGAACAAACGTACTGCGGAAGTGCGCCGCGCGCTGGAGCCAGCCGTTGGAGATCTCCAGGGCGAGAAAAACGCCGCCCGGGCGGAGCACGCGGAAGATTTCAGCGAGAGCGCGGTCCTGGAGGCCGGGCGAGAGGAGGTGATGGAGCACGAGAACGGCAAATACCGCGGAGAACAGATTGTCGCGAAAGGGGAGAGCCGCGGCGTCTCCGCGGACGACGCGAGCGCCGGGGCAGCCTTGCCGCGCCGCGCAAGCGATAACGGAGCGGGGATCGTATTCGAGGGAGGTCACCCGCTTTGTCAGCCGCTGCAACTCGGCGGTCGCGGCTCCGAAGCCGGCTCCCACTTCGAGCACATGATCGCCCAGGCTGGAGCCGGCCACGAGCCAGGGGAGTAATTGCCTGCGGGTAACGAATCGCCAGAGCGACGAAGCGCAAAACCAGTTTTCGAGGCGATTCATGAATCGGCGGCGCGCTCTATGGCAGCAGAGAACCAATGCGGCGCAGCGCGCGGGCAAACTGATCGGCGTTGTAGGCGGATTGATTTTCGAGCTGCTGAAAGAGCCCATTGATCGCCGCGCGAACTTCCGCGGCATGGGCCGGCTTGACATCCCGGCTGTAAGCGATGTAGATGGAATCGAGCGCCATGGTGGCCTGCTCCGCGGCGCGTTCGTCGGCGATGGCGATATTCTCAGCGTCGCTGGTTATGCGCTGCAACAGGCGCAGCGCGACCGCGCGGTCGTAGGTCATGGCGGCCAGACGCTCGGCGAGCCGCTGCGCCAGCGGTACGGCCGCAGAAGCCTCCGCCGCCACGACGTCCCGGTCAGGGTTGAGCTTGCTCATCTCCTCCGCCACGCGCGCGACGTGGCGATCCAGTTCCTGCGCCGTGGCCGAATCCATCTGCTTGCCGAGCAGCGACAGGACGGCGTAGCGCGACGCATTCCATCCCGGATCGCCCGGCCGCCGCCCCATGAAGCCATGCGCCTGCCGCCAGCTATCCTTCGCCGGGCCCAGCGCATGGTGGCAGGCGAAGCACTGCAACTCGGAATACTCCGGCCAGTTCTTGCCCTTCGAGCGCCAGATGAGCCTCTCCATGGCGGCGCGGAGCTGCACCGCTTGTCCCGCGCTCAAGTCCCGCACGCCGGTCCACGCGCCATCCTCGGCAGGAGTCCCCGGCGCCGATTCGCGCGGCACCTTCCAATGCCGCGGCATGACCGCGGAAAACGAATCCAGCTCGAAATAAAGATCGGGATGCCCGGCGGCGATCATTTCGTGGTCCACGAATTTTTCCTGCGTGCCGAGGTGGCAGGTGAGGCATTTCGCCGTGCGGTGAATCACGTTCCGCGTGTCGTACATCCCCAGCGACAGCGATTTCTCATGCGGCCCGCCACGCAGAGTGTGCGGCCCGAGCCACGCGGAAGCCGGTCCGTGGCAGTTCTCGCAGGAAACCCCTTCCGAAAGTTCGAAAGGGCGGCCGCGCTGATCCGGCGGCGCGAAGAGGACGTGGCAAGCCAGGCACCTGGGAGAAGCCTCGGCGCGCGCGCCCAGCTTCAGGATGCGGGCCATGCGCTCGCCGACTTCGCCGGTGAGCGCCTGATACGCCCGGCTGTGCTTGTCCTGGACGATCCAGGTGGAGTATTCGGTCTGAAGAATGCGGCTGCCGGCGACGGGTTTCACGCTGCCGTGGCAGCTCGTCGCCGCGCACGAACCCGGGCCGATGTACTTGGCAGACTCCCCGGCTGGAGCGGCACCGGCCGCGCCGCGCGGAGGATTCTGCGCGTGAGCCGCGCCGGCGGGCAAGTGCAGGAGAAGAAGCGCAGCCCAGAGCACATGCCGCCCACGCAGAAAATTCAGAAAAAAGCGCATTGGGTCTCGCGGTTGGCCTCTGCGCCGCAAATCCCGGCGCGAGGCAAGGTCACTCCAACACGACAGCGGATAAAATCACGTTGCTTATAGCCTCGACGGCGCGCGAAGTCAACGCAGCGTGCTGTCTTTTCCCGCCGCGCCGCCAAACGACGACCTCCGGGTCTGGACAGAGAGGCAACCCGCCAGTAGTATGCAGGACGCAAAACGATGTGGCGCGGGAAAATACAGCCCGCCGACAAAACGCGCTTCCGCGCAATGAGACGCGCCCCGTGATCTTCGACGACCTAAGGGCCATCCAGCTTCGGCACGGGTATCTCCCCATCGCGGAACTGAAAACGCTGTCCGAGCGCAACCGAACTCCCCTCTATCAGATTCACAGCGTCG
>DASZZJ010000028.1:0-60312 GCA_035545075.1 Candidatus Acidiferrales bacterium | reverse complement strand
GTGGGCCTGGCGGAGAATTGGCGCCGCGGTCTGCGCGTGGTCATGCGGCAGTAGGAAAGGTTTCCGGAAAAACCGGCCCCAAAAGGAGAGAAGCAGCCAAGGAAAACCTTGGCTGCCTCCCGGGGTGTGTCCTCGAAGTGGTTTGCAAAGTTAGATGCACGGAAGCGAAAAAGGTTTCATCGGTCCGGTAGAGCTTTTTGAGAAGCAGGTTTCCGCCGGAAAAGCTCAGTAGAACAGGTACTTGCGCCAGCGCTCGTCGCGGTGTCCGATCAGGCGCATGAGCTGCCGCGAGGTATGCAGGGTGAACGGTCTGGGACGCCGCGCCAGCTTCAGCCCGGCCTCTTCCGGAGTGCGGTCGCCCTTTGTGTTGTTGCATTGATAGCAGCAGGCGACTAGGTTCTCCCACGAGGAGCGTCCGCCACGAGAGCGGGGCACGACGTGGTCCAGCGTCAGCTCCGAGCTGGGAAAGATGTTCCCGCAAAACTGGCAGGTGTTGCGGTCGCGCAGCAAAATGTTTTTCCGCGAAAGCGCGCGGCTCTGCTGCGGAATATGCCGGTAGGCCAGCAGGCGAATCACAGAGGGCACCTTGTGCGCTCGAGCGGAGGAATGGACTTCGTTGGCGTGCAGCTCTTCCGCCTGCGCAACGCCCTTCAGCAGCAGCACCATCGCGCGGCGCACGGCCGTCACGTTGATCGGTTCGAATGTGGCGTTGAGGACCAGCACGGGCTCCTGCATCACTGAGGTGCGATAGACCCGTACCGGGATGGGGCTTCTACTGCCTTCGGGGCTTGCTGCCCTGGACGCGGTAGCACCCGAAGCGTCGGGGGACTTGTTCCCCCGGGGCTCGATCCCATCTACCCTCATGGTGCTCACCGCGCGCTCCCTTGGGTTCGTTCTCGGACGGCGCTCTACTGCTCCGGCAGGGGGTTTTGCAGCGCCCGCGCCACCGTCAGGCCGGTCACCGACTTGGCCCCGGCCTCCCGCAACGCTCGCGCACAGGCGTCGAGCGTCGCTCCAGTCGTCATTACATCATCTACCAGCAAGACGCGTAGGTTGTCAACCTTGCTGCCCGGTCGCGTGGCAAAAGCGCCACGCACGGACTCCCAGCGTTCCTCCAGGGTCAAGTGCAGCTTATCCGGCCGCGGCCGGGTCCGCACCAGGAGCACCGGGCGGTACGGCAGCCGCAGACGCCTGGCGAGCGGCCGCGCGATCAACTCGGCCTGGTTGTAGCCCCTCTCGCGCAACCGGTCCCCGTGCAGCGGCACCGGCACCACCACGTCGGCCGCCAGCGTCTCGCCTCCTCTTTGCACAACCTCGGCCAGCCTCCGGGCAAACCAACTTCCCAGCGGAGTTATCTCCTCGAATTTCAGGGTCACGATCGCGCGGACCAGTGCGCCTTCATAGACGGCGTAGCTTCGCGCGGAGTCGAACCCGTAGCCGCCCGCGCTGCAGAATCGGCACTTCAGCGCTTCCCCCTCCGGAGCAGCCCGCGCATCGAGCGGCTGCCCGCACACAGCGCAAATCCTCCCGGGCAGAGGCTGAAACGAAGCGAGGCATCGGTCGCACAGCGGGAGCGCGCTCGCCCGCGTCAGCAGCTCTTCGCAAAGCCGGCAAGGCCCCGGGAACACCACCGAGGTGACCGCATCCAGCGCGGTTGTCAGCCAGCGCTCATACCGCTGCCGGGAGAGGATCCCCATCGCCACGCAGACAGAAGGCTACGCTTTCCGCGGAGATAATCAAGATAAATATAACTTGTGGGTAATACTACGGCCGGGCAGAACGCAGTCTTACAGCAGGCCCTGTTCCTTCTTCTCCTGGCAGGCGATGCAGTGCTTCGCCCAGGGCGCCGCTTCCAGGCGCTTCGGCTGCATCTCTTCCTGGCAATTCGCGCATTGCCCGTACTCATTTTTCTGGATGCGCTTGAGCGCTTCATCAATTAGGGCGAGCATCGAGCGGTCCGCGTTAGTCATCCCGAAAAGAAACTCTTTCGTGTAGGAGTTGGCCGCCTTGTCGGCAAGGTCCACTGTCGGGTCTTCATCCGCGGCCCGGCCTTCCTCTTCAGTCCGGGCAATCGTCTTCAGCAGCTCGTCGCGCCGCGCGACCAGCTTCTTCCTGTAGTAGTCGAGACGCTTCTTATCCATGCTCAAGCTCCCCGGAGCGCTTTTTCAACCCCGGTTAAAACGTACGATTCTAGGAGCGCTCCCCGAGCGTGTCAAGGCAGCGGCCGCATTAGAAGCGGCCCCGCCGTCTATCCCGCCCGTGCTTTGATTGCTCTTGGCGGCCGAGAGTTGCCACGTGCCGCAGCGTGGCACCGCAACAGACGAGGAGAAACTATACAAGAGAATGACTCACCGAATTGGGGCAGCCTGCGCCCCGGCGCTGCTTCGCGTCTCAGCGATGTTTGTGGAGTTGCGCGTGGCAGAGATCGCCAGCTAGGGGTTGCTGCTTGTATTCGAGGGCGACGATCGTGGTTTCGGCGGGCACGCGGCGTCCGACAAGACGGACCGGAGGAAGTGTCCATATATGGTCTTTACATTTATTACTGTTTTTTGCCAAATGCCCATATAAGGGCTTTACTTTTCTGTACTCATCTTCGAACTAATTCTTAATAACCATAGATTCATATAGATACGGTAGTCTGAATCCAATTTCAGTATGGAGCGTCCAATGCTCATAACAGCATCAGGGTTACATCCAAAATGTTCAGGATCACCTCAGAGAGAAGGCCCAGAAAGACCGTGCTTACATTGGAAGGACGGCTCACAGGGCCATCCGTCCGTACATTGGAGGAATGCTGGCGCGAACTCAAGGCCGGCGGGCCGGAACACAAATTCTTCCTGAATCTTTGCGCTGTGAGCTTTATTGATACCGCGGGAAAGGTTTTGCTCAAGGAGATCCACCGGCAAGGCGGACGGTTGGTGGCCGAGGGCTGCCTAAATCAGGCCATCGTTCGGGAGATCGTGGGCGAAGGAAAACAGGTCAAGAGAGCGCGCAGCGGGCAGGGGGCGAAAGGCACACACATCTTGTTCTATGGATTCTTGTTTTTCACGCTCGTGTTGCCGGGCGCCCTTTCCGCACAGCAGCCTCCCGCAGGCGGCGGGTCCGATGACGTTCTGCGCTTGACGCTCAGCCAATCCGTAGCGCTGGCGTTGAAACAGAACACCACGGCGCAGATCGCCGTTCTTTCCGCGGCGCAGAGCGAGCAGGAGAAGAACATCGCGCGGGCTGCGCTGCTGCCCCAGGCGGAGTTTGGAGCCAGCGACGCGGTGCGCCGGCTGAATCTTGAAGCCAATTTTGGCAGGCGGGTTCCGGGATTCCCCGAGCACGCGGGCCCATTCCAGGTGTTCAACGCCGGCCCATCGTTCGGCGCTCCGCTGTTCGATCTGACGTTGTGGCGGAGGTACCTGGCGGCGAGGGACAGCGCCGCAGCGGCACGCGCGTCGAGCCTGACGACGCGGGAGCAAGTGATCCTGCTCGTCGTTTCGCAATACATCGGGACGCTGCGGGCGGTTGCGAACGTGAAAG
Organism: Candidatus Acidiferrales bacterium; assembly: GCA_035545075.1. GTDB lineage: Bacteria > Acidobacteriota > Terriglobia > Acidiferrales > UBA7541 > Acidiferrum. Next base: position 56,787 of record DASZZJ010000028.1, on the reverse strand, counting down.
CTTCGGAATCGCGCGTGGACTTGGCGCAGGCGCTTTACGAACAGGCCGCCGATCTGCAGAAAGCGGGGGTGGGGACCGGGATTGACACGCTGCGGGCAAACGTGGAGTTGCAAAACGAGAAGCAACGATTGATCCAGGCGCAGGCCGAGCGCGAGACTTCTCTCTACGCGCTCAGCCGGCTGTTGAATCTCGATCCGCGGCAGAAGATCGAGCCGGCGGATTCGTTGGAGTTTTTCGACACGCCGGAGCCGGAAGTCGAAGCGAGCATCGAGCAAGCGCTCGCGGCGCGGGCGGAATGGAAGTCGCTCGAATCGCACATTCGCGCGGCGGAGAACAGCCGGAAGGCGGCAAGTGAATCGCGGCTGCCGTCGCTGCGCTTCGACGGGAACTGGGCTTACCAGGGCATTTCGAGCTCCACGGGAATCCCGACCTACAACTACCAGGCGAGCGTGAATGTGCCGCTGTTCACGGGCGGGCGGATTCGCGCCGAAGTTGTCAGGGCGGAGCTCGAGACCAAGAAACTGCGCGAGCAGCAAGCCGACCTGCGCAACCAGATCGCGCTGGATGTGAAGACGGCGCTGGTCAATCTGCACTCGGCACGAAACGAAGTCGAGGTGGCGACGTTGGGCGTGAAGCTCGCGACAGAGGAAGTGGAGCAGGCGCGCGACCGCTTCAAGGCCGGAGTGGCCAACAACATCGAAGTGATTTCGGCGCAGGACTCGCTGGCGCGCGCCAACGACAACCAGATCGCGGCGCTCTACCGGTTCAACCAGGCTCGGGCGGACATTGCACGCGCCGTCGGACAGATGGAAAAGCTCTACGCCAAATGAGGCCACGATGAGCATCGAGATCGAAGTCGGACTGGAAAACGCACCGAGGATGCCGCGGCTCAAAGGGGAGCCTCCTCCGGCGCCGAAAGGCCTGGCTAGCCCGAAGATCCGGCGCCTGCTTTTGATCGGCGGGATCGCTGTGCTGGCCGTGGCGACGGGGTTGTACCTGTACTACCGCGTGCGGGAGAGCACGGACGACGCGCAGGTGGACGGCCACATCACGCCGGTCGCGGCCAAAGTGTACGGCAAGGTGGAGCAAGTTCTGGTGGACGACAACCAGGCCGTGAAAGCGGGCGAGGTGCTGGTGAAGATGGACCCGCGCGACTATCAGGCGGCTCTCGATCAGGCGCGCGCGGCGCTCGCCCTGGCGGAGAGCGAAGCGCGCGCGGCGGGGATCGACGTGCCGCGCTGGCGGGACAACATGGCCAACAACGCTTCCAGCGCGGACGCGCAGCTCGCTGCCGTGGAAGCAGACTTGCTGCGGGCGGAGTCCACCCATGATCAGGCGCGCACCTCCGACCTGGTGTACGCGCAGGCGAACGTCGAAAAATCTCGCGCGAACGCGCGGCATGCGACGGCCGATCTGGAACGATTTCTGCCGCTGGCGGCCAAGGATGAAATCTCGAAGCAGCAACTGGATGGGGCGAAGGCCAACGCGGATGCGAGCGCGAGCGCATTGAAGGCCGACCAGCAGAAGCTGGCGCAGGCTGAACGAAACATCGGGATCACGAAGGCGGCGTTCCTTGCGGCGAAGGCGCGAGTGGAGCAGGCGCACGCGGGCGTGAGCACGGCCAAGGCAGACCAGAGGCAGGTGACGATCCGCGCGGCCGACGCGCAGGCCAAGCTGGCGAAGGTAGCGCAGGCAAGGGCCGCGGTGGATGCCGCCACGCTGCAACTCAGCTACGCGGCGATCACCGCGCCGGTGGACGGCGTGGTCACGCGCAAGCAGGTGGAGCCCGGCCAGGTGGTACAGCCGGGTCAAGGTCTGCTGGTGGTTGTGCCGCTCCAGAATGTGTGGATCACGGCGAACTTCAAAGAAACACAGCTCAAGAGCATGAAGCCCGGTCAAAAGGCGTACGTCAAGGTGGACATGTACGGGAAGACGTTCACTGGGCACGTGGATTCGATCGCCGGCGCGACGGGGGCAAGACTGAGCCTGCTGCCGCCGGAAAACGCGACAGGCAACTACGTAAAGGTGGTGCAGCGCATTCCGGTGAAGATCGTGCTGGATGCGAATCCGGCGGAGCGGGCGATCCTGCGGCCAGGGATGAACGTGAACGCGACGGTCTTGACGAAGTAAGGACGCAGAGTGAACGGCGATGAAAAACAGGCTGCTGGCCAAATTGCGCATGCCGGACGGGAGCATCAACCCGTGGGTCATCGCGGTGACAGTGACGATGGCAACGTTTATGGAGGTGCTGGACACCTCGATTGCCAACGTGTCGCTGCCGCACATCGCCGGAAACCTCTCGGCGGGGGTGGACGAATCCACGTGGGTGCTGACGTCCTATCTGGTATCGAACGCGGTGGTGCTGCCGCTTTCGGGCTGGTTTTCATCGCTGATCGGCCGGAAGCGGTTCTACATGCTGTGCGTGGCGGTGTTCACGGTGAGCTCTTTCCTGTGCGGCCTCGCGCCAAGCCTCGGCATGCTTGTGTTTTTCCGAGTTTTGCAGGGGGTGGGCGGCGGCGGGCTGCAGCCGAGCGAGCAGGCCATCCTGAACGACACGTTTCCGCCGGCCAAGAAGGGCATGGCCTTTGCCGTGTACGGAGTCGCCGTGGTGGTTGGGCCGACCATCGGGCCGTGGCTCGGCGGGTGGATTACGGACAGTTTTTCGTGGCGATGGATTTTTTACATCAACGTGCCCGTGGGGATCTTGTCGCTGATCCTGACGTCGCTAGTGGTCAGCGACCCGCCGTACATGAAGCGGGTAAGCGTGAAGCAAGGATTCCGCGTGGACTACATCGGCATCGGGTTGCTGAGCCTGGGTCTGGCGAGCCTGCAAATCCTGCTCGACAAGGGGCAGCGCGAAGATTGGCTGCATTCGGACTTCATCCGTGTCTTCCTCGTGCTGATGGTCGTAGGGCTTATCGCGGCGGTGATCTGGGAGCTGCGGCAGAAGGAACCGGTGGTGGATTTCCGGATGCTGAAGGAGCGCAATTTTGCGGTCGCGACACTGGCCATGTTCCTGCTTGGGTTTGTGCTGTACGCGAGCACGGTGCTCATCCCGCAATTCCTGCAGCAGTTGATGGGCTATAGCGCGGAGTCGGCGGGGCTGGTGCTCTCACCGGGCGGGCTGGTGGTCATGGCGATGATGCCCGTGGTCGGCATGCTGGTGTCGCGGGTGGAGGCGCGGTGGCTGGTGATGATCGGCAGCATGGTGTGCTCCGTGGCGCTGTTCGTGATGGCCGGGTGGAACCTGGGGATTTCTTACAGCGTGGCGGTGAAGGCGCGCATGTTGCAGAGCCTGGGCCTGGCGTTTCTGTTCATTCCCATCAACGTGGCGGCGTTTGCGTTTGTGCCGAAGGAAAAGACCAACATGGGCACGGGAATCATCAACCTGGCGCGGAACGTCGGAGCGAGCGTCGGGATTGCCACGGTGACGACGATGCTCGCCCGGCGGGCACAGTTTCACCAGTTGAACCTGGTGAGCCACATCAATGCGTCGAGCCCGGCCTATCGCACCATGATCGCGAGCACCGCGGCGCGGCTCGCCACGCTGGGATCGGACCCGGCACAGGCTCAGAAGCAGGCGCAAGGGTTGCTCTACGGCATCGTGCAGCGGCAGGCCGCGATGCTTTCGTTCGTGGACTGCTTCTGGCTGCTGGGCGTGATTTTTCTTTTGATGATTCCGGCGCTGTTTTTCATGAAGAAGGCGCGGCCGCCGGCCGGCCCCATAGCGGTGCATTAGGAGAGGATTCCAGGACGCGGTTTGCGGGAGGTCGAAACAAAGGGAACGAACCAAGGGGGAGCCATGGCAACACAAGTGATCGGACAGATGCAGATGAGCGAGGAGATGCTGATCCACAGGGGGCAGCGCGGCGACGCGGAAGCCGCGGGGACGCTCTTCCGGCGCTACCAGCGGCAGCTCTATCAGACGGCGCTGCGGGTCCTTGGCAATACGGAGGATGCGGAGGACGCTCTGCAGGAGGGGATGCTCTCGGCGTACCGCAACCTGAAGCGCTTCGAGGGGCGGTCGCAATTCTCCACTTGGCTGACGCGCATCGTCATTAACGCGGCGCTGATGCGCCGGCGGAGCCAGAAAGCGCGGCCGGCGGTGTCGCTTGAGGACACGAGGCGCGACGACGAACTTCCGATCGCGGAGCGTTACGCGGACGAGGGCCCGAACCCGGAGCAGGTTTTCGCGGGAACGGAGATCCGCGAGATGATCCGGGAGAATCTGGACGAGCTCTCGCCGCTGCTGCGGACCGCATTCCTGCTGCGGGAAGTGGAAGGCTACACGACCGGCGAAGCGGCGAAGAAACTGGGCGTCACGGAGAACACCCTGAAGGCGCGGCTGTGGCGGGCGCGGCACCAACTCGCCGAACGGCTCAGCCGGCGCCTGCGCCGGATCAAGGATGGGATGACCGGGAACAACGGCAAGTCCGGCATGATGGGCGACGAAGCCTGCAGCTACTGCTGAGTATTTCGATTGCATCCGGGAGATGGACAAGGGGCCGGCCGCGCCGCTGGCCCCCTGATCTCTATGCGGCAGAGGACGGTGATTCTCCGCGTGCCGCCTGGTAAAGGCCCAGCACGCGCACATCCAGGGCGCAGCGGCGCAACTCTGTTACCGCTGTCTGAAGTTTCTGCGGCGCTTCCGATTCGACTTCCAGAAAAAACTGGTATTCCCACGGCCGGCCATGAATGGGCCGGCTCTCGATTTTGAGGAGATTGACGCCGTTGCGGGCAAAAGGCTCGAGCGAGGCAGCCAGAGCGCCGGGCCGGTGGGCGAGCCGCATGGCGATGGTCATTTTGTCCGCTCCGGCGAGAGGCCCCGGCTCCGGCACAAGCAGCACGAAACGAGTGAAGTTCTCGCGGTTGTCCTGGATGCCGCTCTCGAGGACCACACCGCCATAGCGTTCTGCGGCGCGACGGCCGGCGATGGCGGCGCAGCTCGTGTCGCCCCGGGCAAGAACTTCGCGCACGCTGCCGGCCGTGTCCTCGGCGGGGATGCGCCGTAGAAGCGCATTGGCCTCAAAGAAGCGCTCGCACTGAGCGAGCGCAACGGGATGCGACGCGACGGAGCGAATCTCGTCTCGCCTCGCGTCGGGGCAGCCGATCAGATGGTGCTCGATCCGCAGGATGTATTCCGCGATGATGGAAAGATTGCTTTCGAGCAGCAAGTCATAGACGCGGACGACCGAGCCGGCGAGGCTGTTTTCCACGGGAACGAGGATGGCGTCGGCGGCGCCATCGGGTATGGCGCGGAAGGCGGCCTGAAAGGTAGCGCACGGCACGGTCGCGACGGACTCGCCCAGCAGACGCAAGGCGGCTTCTTCGCTGTAGGCGCCGGGCTCGCCCTGGAACCCCACGCGGGATAGTCCCGGAATGGCGATCCTGGAATTCATACGCGAGTCCCTTGGCGGCCATTGTGCCCGTCGCCGCGTGCCCTGGATTGCACGCGCCGGGATTCCGCCAGGATGGCTCGAAACAGCCGCGCAATGGCCGCCTCGCTCAACGGGCCGGCGTTCCGCTCGCGCGCCCGCGAAGGGATGGCTTGCTCGCGCTTCGGATCGCGCAAACGCAGTTTAACCGAGCGCTTCCGTCGGCCAACTGCGAGCGCCACAAGCGCCCGCTGGTTCAGCAGCTCGAGTAGCTCCTCATCAATCGCATCAATCCGTCCGCGCCATCGCTGGATCATTTTCTCCATGGGCCCCCCCGGAAAACAAAAAAGCCGCGATCCTTGTCGGAATCGCGGCCAGTCTGGAAAATCGTTTCGGCTTTACTCGGTTACTTTGTTTTTTCTCCTACCGTGCAAGCCGCCAGTCTGTCCGCTCCCCGTTGGAAGTAAAGGAGCGGAAAGCAAAAGCGAACTTGCAGGCAAAAATCATCGCTTCACCCTCGGCTGAATTCGCCGGACAACAGAGTCTAAGAAAAGATCCGGCTGGTGTCAATCCGCAAAATGCCGCGCGGGATTCCCGCTTTCCCACAGCCACGGCGGCTGCTGGCTAAAACTAGAACTAAAACCGGACGTATCATGTGGTAACGACAGGCGCCGTGAGCGAACCTTGACAAGTCAGCGGCACGTGGCTAAATTGGCGCGCACTTTTCATTCCTGGATTTGCGAGGCGGCTTCCGCCGAAAAGGAGAAATTCGTATGAGCATCGCCTTTGTACGCCGTGCCGGTATTGCCTGTCTAGGTTTAGGTTTTGTTGCCGTTGTTTTTTTGATGGTGCCGACTCGGCGGGTCGTCGCGACCCCGGCGGGCCAACTCGAAGCGTGCATCAACCCCGGCAACGGAATGATGCGCCTCGTAGACTCGAGCACCGCCTGCCATGCGAATGAGACGCGCGTGGAGTGGGACATCACCGGTCCGCAGGGGCCCGCGGGGCCGCAAGGCCCACAGGGACCGGCAGGCTCGTCTTCGGGTGGACCGCCGTTTGTCTGGGTCTGCACGCCGGCGAATTACGACCTGGCCAGCGGTGGCAATAACTCTGAGATCGACATTTTCAATGGGAGTTCGACAACCGCTAACGTGGCTGCGCACTTCCTGGCCAAGGACGGGACGAACCTCGCTGGCTCTGTCATTCCTGGCAACAGTCCCGCAGTCTATCCCGGTCAAACGGGAAGCACCACGGTAACTCTCGCGCCCCAGAACACGATGATTCTTCCCTATCTAACAGGCGCGGGGACTCGGGCAACGAATAACTCTCTGCTGGCCACGGTCAGCGTTGTGTCCGACCAGCCGATCGTGGTCGGATACAACATTCCATTCGGCGGCTTGCAGGCAACTCCCTGCAGCCTGTTGCCCAAGTAGTCTTGAAGGTTACGGCCAGCCGGCTATGGCCGCCAACAAAAAAGGCCCTGAATGACTAAGGCCTCTTCAATTTGGTCCCTGTTCTGAAATTCCGAACTTGCCTTACTTCCAGGCGGGTGGCGCACCTTTAGCGGGGTGAAGGCCTACTGGACGCGCTGCGGGCGGCTTTCCGAGCTGACCAGGGAATCGAAGATGGCCAGAACCTGGCGGCGGTAGTCGATCATTCGCGAGTAGAAGTCGCGCAACTCCGGCTGGCGTTCGGCTTCGCGGTCCCAGCGCACCAGCACCGGCGCCGGCACGGAAATGTCCCGGCGAAGCTCGTCCGTCGAGTGCCCGCGCAGAAACAGACCGTAGAAAAAGGCGGCTTCGCGCTGGGGCAGTTCGAAATCCTGGAGGATTCCGGCCGGAACGATTTGGACCTGCGTCGCCATAAGGAAAGGGCAGTTTACCGAAAAGCTCGCCGGCGTCAAGTAGGACGGCCGGGTGGCTGCCGCGAGGGAGTCACCCCGGTCGGTGCGCGCCGGCAATCGGCCGCAGGAGGCGCTCGCGATGCTGCCGCAAGTCGCGCGCGGCGGACGGGGTGATCAATTGTCCGGTCGGGAGAGGGACAGGTTTTTCCGCCCGCTTCGGAGCAGGTTTCGGCGCCTGCTGCGCGGCGGCAGGCGGCGCTCCGAGGAAAGCGGCGCACAGCGCGGCACCGGCGACGAATCGAGTGGCGCTCCGGGATGGATGCGTTGCGGGCAAGGGGCGTCACCTCCGTTCGGCAAAAATGGGCTCGCCCTGCAGCGGCCCTTCGTTCCTCATGGTAAACAGCCCGCACGATTCTACGCGAAGTGGAGCTGGCATTTCGTTAAGAGATCATCAATAACCGCGCCGCGTTGCCGGAGGCGGCAGGGTGCGTTACACTCGCGCCGAGAATCGCCCAGAGAGTACATTTTGAAAGACTCCCAACGGAGAGGAAGACGATGAAGAGATCAAACGTGTTCGTTCTTGGGTTGCTGGCCGTTACCGCGGCGGCGCGGGGCAAGAGCGACGAAGCCATCGCGCACTGGCGCAAGGCGGTAGACGTGCAGGACGCGCTGAACTATGACGAGCCGCCGGACTGGTATTACCCGGTACGCGAGTCGCTGGGGGCGGCCTTGCTCGCAGCGGGGCGCGCGCCGGAGGCGGGGAAGGTTTTCCGCGAAGACCTGCAGCGGAATCCGCGCAACCCGCGATCGCTTTTCGGGCTGGCGGAAAGCCTGAAGGCGCAGAAGAAAGACGCCGATGCGGCGTGGGTGCAGCGCGAGTTCGAAGCGGGGTGGAAAAACGCGGACACCGCGTTGCGAATCGCCGACGTCTGAAGCGGCTTCAGCGGCTGCCGCGCAGATAGGCGTCGGTGCCGGCGAGCCAGTCTTCGCGCGGGGGCATGAAGACGTCGAGGTCCACGGTGTCTTCGAGCGCCCAGGCTTCGTGGGGCATGTGCGGCGGGATGCACAGCACTTCGCCGGAGCGGATAATAATCTCCTTGCCTTCAATCTTGAATTTCAGCGCGCCGTCGAGAATGTAGGTGACCTGTTCGTTGTGGTGATGGTGCTCGGGAACGTGCGCGCCTTTTTTCAGCAGCACGCGCGCGAGCATCACCTTGCCGCCGACGAGCATCTGGCGGTCGATGAGGGGATTCAGGTGCTCGAGCGTGACTTCATTCCACTTGATGTGCTTCAGCGTTGCTGCGCTCATTTTGAGCCTCCCGAAATTTCCCCCGCCCGCCGGTTTTCACTAGCGAGCGACGGCTGCGCGCCAGCGGACTGAGACGCGTCCGATGCGCTCGAGTGCATCTTCGAGAAGGTGCCGCGCGGTGGCGAGCGAGAACCGCAGATAGTTATTCCCTTCTGCGCCGAAGGCGGCCCCGGCGATTCCGGCCACACCGGCCTCTTCGAGCAGGAGCGTTGCGACCTGGCCGGCGCTGAGGCCGGTCTCCTCGATGTTCACCCAGGCATAGAAGGCGCCCTCTGGGGCGATGCAGCGGAAGCCCGGGATGCCGTTCAGGCGCTCGACGAAGAAGTCGCGGCGTCTGCGGTACTCCGCCACCATGGCTTCGACGGCGCCGGTTGAATCGCGCAGTGCGTCGATGGCGGCGATCTGCGTGAACTCCGCCGCGCAGGTAAATGTATTGAGCGCCAGCATGTCCAGCGCGTCGATGACGGGCACCGGCGCAACGGCGTAGCCGAGACGCCAGCCGGTCATCGCGAAGCTTTTCGAGAAGCCGTCAATGATTACGGTGCGATCCGCCATGCGCTGCAGCGACCGGATGGAGCGGTACTCTCCCTCGAAGAGAATCCGCGCATAGATCTCGTCGGCGATGATCCAGAGGTCGTGCTTGGCGGCAAGCGCCGCGATTCCGGCGAGGGCGGCATCGCTGAAGACCGTGCCGGTGGGATTATTCGGCGAATTGAAGATCAGCAGGCGCGTTTTCGGGGTGATTTTCGAGGCGATTTCACCGAGGTCCGGCTGGAAGCGGTTCTTCTCCAGGAGGCGAAAAGTGACCGGCGTGGCGCCGAGGCCGCGCGCAAAAGAGGGGTAAATGGGAAAGCCCGGGTCGGGGTACAGCACTTCGTCGCCGGGTTCGATGAGCGCCATCATGGCAAGGGAGAGCGCCATTTTGCAGCCCGGGGCGACCAGCACTTCTTCGGGGGCCACGGCGAGACCCCGCGTGCGCCCGAGATAGTCGGCGATGGCTTGGCGCAGCGCGTGCAGCCCGCGCGTGGAGCAATAACGGTCTCGCCCGGCAGCCACGGCGCCGCGCAGAGCATCCACCACCGGCGCGGCGGGGTGAAAATCCGGCTCGCCCAGCTCCAGATGGATGATCGAGCGGCCCTGCTGCTCGAGCTCTTTGGCGCGCGCATGGACGGCCAGCGCGCCCTCTCCCGTAAGCTGCGAAACGCGATGAGCAATCTTTCGCATGGTGAAGCTGGCGATTCTATCACTCCGGCGGCGCCAGCGGCTGCCGCGCTTGACGCCGGAGCCCCTTCGTTTTTCGAAGCGGATGCGCGTGCGCGGAAGGCCGATTCAGGAAAAATGCATGCCCGCGTAGCCGACGACGCTGTCACGGTCGCCGGAGACATCGGCCGAAGTCGCATGACGCACCAGCTCGGCTTGCACGGGGCCGAGCGAATTTAGGGCTGTCAGCATCGCCACCGCCGGACCCAACCCGCACATCGAAATCTCTTCCCTTCGGCAAACATCGAAGAGGCCGCGCGCGTCGAGGGCCAGCAACTGGTCGATGGCTTTCTGGTCCTTGCTGCGGGTCGTGGCTTCGTCTTCGTAATGGTTCAGGTCGGAAGTCGTAAGCAGGAGCGCTTCCGGGTGCTTCGCCAGGACTTGCCCGAGCCCTTCCCCGATCTCGGTAAGTTCTTCAAAGCGCACCGTGCCGAGCGCGATCGGCACGAACGTGAATTCCGGTACGAGCACTTGCAGGAACGGAAGCTGCACTTCCAGGGAATGCTCCTCCCGGTGAGCCGCTTCGTCTTCGCGCAGCAGCGGGCACGCTTTTCGCACCTCGGCGGCGAGGCCGGAATCAATCGGGGCGTCGCCGAGCGGCGTGCGCCATGCGCCGCTTGAGAGAATCGCCGCGCGTTCGCCGCGGGGCTGATGGCGCACTCCCAGGAGGATGACGCTTCGCGGCAGTTCGATGCATCCATAGACCGCGCCGGCGACGCGTCCCGAATAGACGTAGCCGGCGTGCGGCACCAGGCAGGCGCGGACTTTCTTCCGGGGCGAACCCGCTGCCGCCGGCTGCGCGGCGCATTCCCGCACGAGTCGCATGAGTTCCCCGGGTTGGGAGGGGTAGAAGCTTCCGGCAACGGCAGGCAGGCGAAGCATGGCTCCGCTCCGCGGCTCAGATGGGTCGCGAGGGTTTTCCCTTGATCTTGACGGCTTGTTGGGTCACGGGGTCATAGACGACAGTGACTTTGTCGCCGTACTGATAACCGCCTTGGTCAATGATCCGCTGCATCTTGCCGGCGGCTTCCTGGGAAAGCGGGAAGGTGCGTATCGCCAGCTCATTTTCGGCGCCGCGCACGGTGATCTGCGCGATGTTGGCGTGCATCACGGTGCCATGGAACTTTCCGTAGTTGTTCTTCGGCTTCGATTCCTTGACGACGATCGGCTTGTCCACCGGAATTGTCTTGGGTTCCTGGGAAACGGCGGGGAGGGCCGGAAACAGAAGCGCAGCCAGAATCAAAGCCGGAATGGTCCGGAGGCGGGTGTCGCGCTGGTGAAACTCGTTCACTCGAGGTCGTCCACGGCGATGCGCAGGGACTTGAGGAAGCGCAGATCCTGCGGAGTCACAGCCAGTTTTGCCGAAATCCTTTTGTCCCTCTCCTCTTCCGCGAATTCCTGATCGACCTGAATGCGCAGCGATTCGAGGAAACGCCGGTCCTGGTTGGACAGCCGCTCCTGCACGGCGGCGGCTTCGCGCCGTGCCAGGCCGATGGTAGCGTCGAGCTTCAGGACAATGTCGTAGCCGTGCGCGCGCACTCCGGCGATGGCGCCGGTGATGCGATCGGACTCGCTGACGGTGTCGTTGATGGCGTGGCCCAGCTCGCGCAGGAGGTTCTTTAAGTGATCATCGAGTTGCAAGGCAGCCTCTCCTTGTACCTATGGTTTGATTCTAGAGCCGCATTCTTTTCGATACAAGGGCCGTGCACAAGAATTGTCTCCAATTGTTCACGGCGGGTTTCCCGGTGGAGGCATCGCCGGAAGCCTCTATCCGTTCGTTGTTCCGTGCGGCCCGCCAATCTGCGTTAAGATGCTGGCGTGGCGAGCGCGGCATCGGCGACTCCGGGGCGGGAAGGCGGCTTCCGCCGTTTGTGGCGGGTCTCGCGCCAGCTCTTTCATGAAATGACGGGAGCGGTGTTTGCCGTGCTGGCCCTAGCTTGGGCGAATGCGGCGCTGCGAGCCTGGTCGCGGGACGTCGCGCCGTGGCTGGTGGCTGCAGCCGTCGCGGTGGTTCTGGTGATGGCTTATTTTTCCTGGACGTCGTTCCGCCGCGCCCAGCGCATCCGTTGAACGGTTCCCGGTGAGCTATGGCTGACACGAAAACACCCAGCGCGGATAAGAAGGAGCGCAAAGAGCGCTTCGCGACGATTTCCGGCTTGCCGGTGGAACGGCTCTACACGCCGGAGAGCCTGGGCGCCTGGGACGCCGAAGAAGCGCTCGGTTATCCCGGCGAGCTTCCATTTACGCGAGGCATCTACCCGACGATGTACCGCGGGCGGCTGTGGACGATGCGGCAATACGCCGGATTCGGCACTGCCGCGGAATCGAACCGCCGCTATCGCTATCTGCTCAGCAAGGGACAGATGGGGCTTTCGGTGGCGTTCGACCTGCCCACGCAAATCGGGATGGACTCCGACGCGCCGCTCGCGCTGGGAGAGGTCGGCAAGGTCGGCGTGGCGATTGACTCGCTCGAGGACATGCAAACGCTGTTCGACGGCATCCCCCTGGAAAACGTCTCGACCTCGATGACCATCAACGCGACCGCGGCGATCCTGCTCTGTCTCTACGTCGCGGTGGCGAAAAAACAGGGAGCCAGCCTCGCGAAGCTCTCCGGCACGACCCAGAACGACATCCTGAAGGAGTACATCGCGCGGGGCACGTATATCTATCCCGTGCGGCCGGCGATGCGCATCGTCACGGACATTTTCGGCTGGTGCCGCAAGGAGCTGCCGAAGTGGAACACGATTTCCATCTCCGGCTACCACATCCGCGAAGCCGGCTCGACCGCCGTGCAGGAAGTGGCCTTCACGCTCGCAGACGCAATCGCCTACGTGCAGGCCGCGCTGGACGCGGGACTCGGCGTGGATGAGTTCGCGCCGCAGCTCTCGTTTTTCTTCAATGCGCATAACGACCTGCTCGAAGAAATTGCGAAGTACCGCGCGGCGCGGCGGCTCTGGGCAAAGATCATGCAGGAACGCTTCGGGGCGCGCGACCCGCGCTCGCTGCTGCTGCGCTTCCACGCGCAGACGGCGGGCTCTTCGCTGACCGCGCAGCAGCCGGAGATCAACATCGTGCGCGTGGCGATCCAGGCGCTGGCCGCCGTGCTGGGCGGATGCCAGTCGCTGCACACGAATTCGATGGACGAGGCGCTGGCGCTCCCCACCGAGGACGCCGCGCTGATCGCCTTGCGCACGCAGCAGATCATCGCGCAAGAGACGGGCGTCGCCAATACGGCGGACCCCGTCGCTGGCTCCTATGCCATCGAAAGCCTGACCAACGAAATCGAGGTCCGCGCCCGCGGATACATCGAAAAGATTGACGCGATGGGGGGAATGCTGCGGGCGATCGAAGCCGGCTTTGTGCAGGGCGAAATCCAGAAAGCGGCCTACGACTACCAAAAAGCGGTCGAGAGCGGCGAGCAGATCGTTGTCGGGTTGAATGACTTCGTCGCGGCGGAGGAGCGGCCGATTCCGACCTTGCAGATGGATCCGAATCTGGAGCGCGAGCAGGTGGAGCGGCTTCGCGCCCTGCGGGCCCGGCGCGACTCGGCAGCGGTGAAAGCCTCGCTCGCGGAACTCGAGCGGCGCGCGCGGGGGACCGAAAACCTGCTGCCGGCAATCCTCGCCGCGGTTGAGAACTACGCAACGGTCGGCGAAATTTCGGACACGCTGCGCCGCGTCTTCGGCGAATACCAGGAATCCGTGGTCATCTGATCTGTTCGGTGCAAGATGTTTGTAATCATCTTTCTGATCATTGCGACCGGAGGCATCTCTGCCTACGCGCGCGGCCGGGGCGGGAATCCGCTCGTGTGGGGCGGAATCGCAGTTGGGGGGTACGTTCTTGCCGTCCTTGTTGTTCCTGCCGCCTTAGGCGTTTCTCCTGACTCGGATGAGCGATATTGGTTCATGGCGAGCGGACTCGCTTGGATGGGGGCGGTTGCCTTCTGTGCACGCTTCCTGCTGGGCCGAAGCCGCAAGAAATCGTCGAGGATGTGGACCTGCCCGAACTGTAAGTATCTGAATCAGCACTACGCCGTGATCTGCGAAGCCTGTAAACATCCCTTTGGCGAACCAGCGCCCAATAGTTAAATCCTCCGGATGAGCGAGCGGCACTCAAACGAGTTTTCTTGGCCGAAGCGGGTGAAGACGGCCGGCGAAGCGGTGCGGTTCATCGATGCCGCCGGGTTCTGCATGCTGTTTCCCGTGAAAAATGTGCCGCTGCCATCGCTCTATTACGCTGCGGCAAGGCGCTTGCCAATCTGCTGGGACAAGACCACTCAGATGATCTGGGATTGGAAAGACGACCTGCCCCTCCGCAGGCGCGCCTTCTACGCGAAATACTTCAAGGCGCGCGGAACCTTTATTTCCCTGAAGTTTTTGCCGCAATTTCTGACCATGCGGGAAAGCGCGGCGGGACCGGGAGCCGCCGCCGATTTCTATGCCGCGGGCCGCATCACCCAGGACGCGCGTGTGATCTGGGAAGCGCTTGCCGGCGAAGGCCCGCTCGCCACGGTTGAGCTGCGCCATGCTTGCAGCATGGAAAGCGCGGCGGGCAACGCGCGGTTCAAGCGCGCCATGCTGGAGCTGCAGTGCCTGTTGATCGTGACGCACTTCGGGGCGGTGCAAGAGACCGAAGCGTGGGCGTCGAATCGCTTCGAACTCGTTTCGCGCGCTTTCCCGAAACAATTCAAGCAGGCCCGCGGCATCACTCCGGAAGCCGCGCGCGCCGTCCTCGCGCAGAAGTACCGCTCGCTCTATCCCGATGTGCCGGTGATGCAGATTGCGCGGCTGTTTGGCTGGCCCAAGGCGGAGGCGCAGGCCGCGCTCGGCTGACGCCCGCCAAGGAGAATGCACGCGCCCCATGCCGCCAGGGACATGGCTGGCGCAGGCCGCCCGCTGTAGTATTCTTGCCCGTCAAGGCCGCGCATGAAGCTCATCCTCGCTTCCGCTTCGCCCCGCCGTGCCGAAGTTCTTCGTGCCGCCGGCTTTCATTTCCAGGCGCTCTCCTCGGCTGTGGATGAAACGCCGATCCCCGGGGAATCGCCGCGGGACATGGTCAGCCGGCTTGCTCTAGCCAAAGCAAACCTGGTGGCCGCGCGGGCCCTCGGGCCGGCCATCGTCCTGGCCGCGGACACCGTCGTCGAGTTGGAAGGACGCACGCTCGGCAAGCCGCGCTCGACCGACGACGCCCGCGCGATGCTCGAACAACTTTCCGGCCGTACGCACGCCGTGCATACCGGCGTCGCGCTGATCCGGCTTCCCGGCGCGGAGCACCGCGAGGCGGTCGAGACGACGCTCGTCAGCTTTGCCCGGCTCGAGCGCGAGGACATCCTCGAATACCTCGCGAGCGGCGAGCCCTTTGACAAGGCGGGCGCTTACGCCATCCAGGGCCGCGCCGGACGATTCATCACGCGTATCCAAGGATGTTATTTCAATGTGGTCGGTCTGCCCCTGGCGCGCGTAGATTCTCTTCTGCGCGAGCTGGGCTGGAGCGAAGCCTCCTAAGATCCACTGTTCCTGCTGTCATCCTGAGCCTATCCGGCCAGGATGGGTGATGGATCTCAACGTAGACTTCCACACGGGAAAACACGAAGGGCGGCCGACCTGGCCGCCCTTCAAAACTTTTCTACACTCTCAAGCTGCGCGCGTTTACTTCTTCTCTTCTGCGGGCTTCTCTGCGGGCGGAGTCGTCTGGTGCGGCGGCTGTGCCGCCCCCGACACGCCTTCCTTGAAACTACGAATGCCCTCGCCCAGCCCGCGCATGACTTCGGGGATGCGGCGCCCGCCGAAGAAGATCAACACGATGGCCAGGACGATCAGCCAGTGAAAAATACTGAACTCACCCATAACAAGCCTCCCTGCGCATCTGGGACGAAAAACCGCTTCTAACCTATCCCAGGACGCGGTTTGCGGCAAGCGCCTACGGCCCGCTTGACCCTACAGGATAACACGCTCGTCGCCCTGGCGGCGCGTCACCCCCTGGCGGTCGAGGTATTCGAGCAGGGGAATCGCGTACTTGCGGCTGATCCCCGCCAGCTCCTTGAAGACCGGGACGGAGATGCGCGCGCCGCGTGTCTTCTGATAACTGTGGAGCCTTTCGCGCAGATCGGCGAGCGCGTCGTGGTGGAAAATCAGCTCGGACGTCACGCGCACCAGGCGCTTCTCGCGCAGCAGGATCTGCAGCAGTTTCTCCGCGCGCTTCGCGTCAATGGTGAGCTTTTCCAGCACCTCCTTGAAGGCGGGCACGGCGAGGCCGGCCTTCGCGAACGCCGCCTCGATCTGGTCTTTGGCGCGCGCCTCCTCCGGCTGCAGCGCGATCGCCGCCCCCGCCCGCTTCACCACTTCACCCGCGAGCTCGATCCGGCCTCGCGCAGCCAGCTCTTCCAGCGCGGCGCGAAAAGTTTCCGGCCGAACCCGGCGCCCTTCCTTGGCGCGAAGGTCTTCGCGTGCGATCCCGGGTAGCAGTGGGTTTTCTTTGTGGAATTTCTCGACGCGTGCAAAGATGCGCTCGCAGAACTCGGCGAAGAGGTTCCCGGCCATAAGAACCGCCGGTTGCTCGCTGACGCGCCGCAACTCGCCCGCAGCGGCGAGCTTCGACGACTCCGCCTGAATTTCGCGCTCGGGCCAGCCCGTCCGCGCCACCACATCCGCCACCAGCAAACCCTGCGGGGAGCGCCCGGCCATGGCCGGAAGGATTTCCGCAGGGTTGCCGCGCGCGAGCGTCTCCAGGTATTGCTCGCGGCCCGTCTCCCGCCGCCGCGGGCGCTTGGCCAAGGGATCGAGCGCCACGCCGCCGCCGATGGTCACGACCGGCGAAAACTGCCGCAGGATGAAGCGGTCGCCGAGCAGGGCGAGGAGTTCGTGGTCGAGGCGAAATTGCGCGAACGCCGAATGTCCCGGGGCGAGCTCGGTGCAGCCGAGGAGATGAATCTCGGCGATGGTTTCGGAAGTTCCGTGATGAAAGTGCACCCGCGCGCGGTCCTTCAGCTTTGGAGCCGAAGGCAAAAGCTCAACGCGCGCGTCGAGGCGCCGCGTCGTGCGAAAGAATCCCGGAGCAGCGAGCGTCATGCCGCGGCGCAGCGCGGAATGCTCGATGCCCGCGAGATTGACGGCCGTGCGCTGCCCGGCAAGCGCGCGCTCCACGGCTTTTCCGCCGGACTGGACGCCGCGCACGCGCAGCCGCGCGCCGCCGGGGAAGAGTTCGACCTCGTCGCCGGCGCCCACGCTGCCGGAGATCAGGGTCCCGGTGACGACGCTGCCGAAGCCCTTGATCGCGAAAGCGCGGTCCACTGGCAAGCGGAAAAAGCGCGTGGCATCCTTGCCGGGCGCCTGCTGCGCCTCGGCGACGAGCGCGCGCTTCAGCTCGTCGAGCCCCGCGCCGGTTTTTGAGCTGACCGGCACGATGGGCGCCTGTGCCAGGAACGAATCGCGCAGAAACTCCGCGACCTCGAGCCGCACCAGATCGAGCATCCCCGCTTCAACCAAGTCGCTCTTTGACAGGGCCACGACGCCCCGCTGCACGCCCAGCAACCGGCAGATGTCGAAATGTTCGCGCGTTTGCGGCTTGACGGATTCGTCGGCGGCGATGACCAGCAGGACCAAATCCACACCGGCCGCCCCCGCCAGCATGTTGCGGATGAACCGCTCATGGCCCGGCACATCCACGAATCCGAATCGCACGCCTTCCTCGTCGAGGAATGCAAAACCCAGATCGATGGTGATGCCGCGCCGTTTTTCTTCCTCGAGCCGGTCAGGATTCGTCCCGGTGAGCGCTTCGACGAGCGAAGACTTGCCGTGATCAATGTGGCCGGCCGTTCCGACGATTATGCTTTTCCCGGCGGGAGGCATGGGGCAAAAGGATGAACTACTCGCGGGGGGAGGTCAACCGAGCGGCCCGGACGAACAATATCAGGCGTTTTCGATTTCTTGCAGGATGGCCTGTGCCGCGGCGCGCGGATCGGCAGCGGCCAGGATCGGCCGGCCAACCACGATGTAGTCGGCGCCGGCGCGAATGGCCTCCGAAGGAGTTGCCGTGCGCGCCTGGTCGTCCCGCGCGCGATGGGCCCCCGCCTCTTTCGGGCGAACACCGGGCGTCACGATCAGGAAGTCGCGCCCGCAGGCTTTGCGAATTGCCCGCGTTTCCTGGACCGAGGCCACCACTCCATCCACACCCGCCTTGCGTGCCAGGCGCGCCAGTTTAACGGCTCGCTCGCGCGAAGACCCGGAGATGCCTACGTCGCGCATCGCCTTCTGGTCGAGGCTCGTGAGGAGCGTGACGGCCAGGAGCCGGGGCCTGTCGGCGTCAAGAGGTTGTGCGGCGTGAACCGCCTGTGCGGCGGCCTCGAGCATGGCCCTCCCGCCCAGAGCGTGGACGTTAATGAGTTGCACGCCGGGGAGTCCCGTGGCGGCGAGAACGGCTCCGGCAACGGTATTGGGAATGTCGTGAAACTTCAGGTCGAGAAAAATGCCCACGCCAAGGGCCGCGATCTTGGCGATGACGCCCGGCCCCTCCGCCGTGAATAGCTGGCTGCCGATCTTGAACATGCCCACGAGGTCGGCAGTTTTCTCGGCGAAGCGGAGGGCGGGAGAGAGGGAGTCAAAATCCAGGGCGACGATGAGTCGGCTGCGGGGCTGAGTCTCTAAGTTCACCGTGGCTCGGGCAATGCCATCAATTCCAGACGCACATGACTGACGCCCGCGTGGATCAGGCCGATATCCCGGGCCACACGGTAGGATACGTCAATTTCCCGGCCTTCCTGATAAGGACCCCGGTCGTTGATGCGGACCAACTGGAACTTGCCGGTATGGGTGTTGACCACCCTTACGATCGACCCGAAGGGCAGCGTGGGATGGGCGGCCGTAAGGGCTTCGCAGTCAAATCTTTCGCCATTGGCGGTTTTCCGGCCCTGCAGTTCCTGGCCGTACCAACTGGCGTTGCCTGCCCAGACCCTCAGTGGCTTGGGAGGCTCGCTTTGCCGAGCTACCAGGGGTGTTTCCGTAGCGGGAACCATCGGGAACAGGAGTGGCAACCACGGGAGAACAGCCGAGAATAAAATGGTTGATCGTTTCATAGTGTGTATTTTATGCGACTCCAATCCCAAAAATGGTAGCATCCGGGCACCCTAATGTCAATCACTTTTTGCTATAAATTCTCCGTGTATCTCACTAATACTAAACACCTTAGCATCATAAAGAGCTCTCTCGAGGTCGCCTACAAGCCGCTCACTGGCCCTGGGGTCAGTGAAACTGGCCGTCCCCACCTGGACTGCCGTCGCACCAACGAGCAGGTACTCGAGCACATCTTCGGCTTTTTCGACGCCTCCCAGCCCGAGGATGGGGATCGATGTCTTCCGGTGAACCTCCCACACCAGGCGGAGGGTGATGGGCTTGATTGCCGGCCCGGAGAGGCCCCCCGTGGGGCTGCCGAGCCGCGACCTGCGGGTCCGGAGATCGACCGCCATTGCAGGGTAAGTATTGGCGACAGTAAGGGCGTCGGCCCCTGCCTCCTCGGCTGCTTTTGCAATAAGTCCAATGTCTGTAACAAGGGGCGAGAGCTTGACCCACAAGGGCCTTTTGCGGGCGGCCTTCCGGGCGATCCTTACCACCTCGGAAGTCATGGAGGGGTCGCTCCCGAACTGCATGCCTCCCCGTTTGACGTTGGGGCAGGAAATGTTTAGCTCGTAGGCGGCGAGCCCTTCAGCATCTTCCAGGACCCCGATCACCTCGGCATATTCCTCCATCGAGTAGCCGAAGACGTTGGCGATGATCGCGGTGTCAAGTCTTCGCAGCGGAGGGAGTTTTTCCGCCACGAAGGCGCGAACTCCCACATTCTGCAGGCCTACGGCATTGAGCATGCCGGAAGGGGTCTCGCAGAGCCGCGGCGGTGGCGCGCCCTCGATGGGTTCTTTGGAGAGTCCCTTGACGACGAAGCCGCCAAGACGATTCAGGTTTACGAGGTGGGAGAATTCGCTGCCGTAGCCGAATGTGCCGCTCGCAGCGAGAATAGGATTCCGCAGGCGCAGCGCGCCGATTTGTACGCTCAGGTCGACGGCAACCGAGGCGGCCACTTCGCGGAGGAGTGTAGCACGAAGCGCGCAGAATCCGGCTTTGGAATATCCGCCTGAATTGTTGACCGCGTCAGGGCTTCCGAGACTTCACTGCGGCTCCGCGCGGGGCGGGGCGCGCCGCGGCCGGCGCCGGCTTCAACGCAGCGCCGAGTACCTGTCCATCGCGCGAGGCGAGGGTAATCCCACACAGCGCGGCCAGGGTGGGCGCGATGTCGGCGGGCGTGGCGGGTAGCCAGTAATCGCCGGGGCGAATGCCGAATCCCAGGAAAAGAATCGGTACGCGCTGGTCGTAGAAGTAGGGAGTACCGTGCGTTGTTCCGTAGCGCCGCGGCTGTCCCCGCGTGGAGAAATCGAATGGCCAATACGGCTTTGGCAAGACGAAGAGGTCGCCGCTCCTCCCCGAAAAATAATTTGCCGCGGCGGCGGAGCGAAGCGGGCTCTTCGTGGCCGGACGGTCTCGAACTTCATCGGCCGTGTACACGGCCGCGACGCCCGGGATTTGTTCCAACGTCGCCTTGACGGCGCGCAATGCGGCGGGGTCGCTCTTCAAGCGCTCGTTTGCGGCAAGGGACAGGTAGACATCGCTGCCTGTGATTTCCAGAAACGCGGGCTTCGGAACGTTGTAGGGTTTGAGCGCTTTCTCGATGCGCGGCCCCACTTCGGCGAGATTGAACCAGCCCGCATCGGCGCCGGTTTCCTGCATGTCTTCGGGGATGGGCACGACGCCGTGGTCTCCGGTCAGCGCGACGACGTAATTGCCGCGCCCGACCTTTCGGTCGAGGTGCGTGAACAGAGCCCCCAGCGTCTGGTCGAGCCGCGCAAGGACGTCCTGCACTTCATGGCTTCGCGGTCCGTAGGCGTGGCCGGCATAGTCGAGCGCGGAGAAGCTGATGCCGAGAAAATCCGTTCCGCCGCCCTGGCCCAGGTTGAGCGAATCCACCGCCTGTTCCGCCATGCGGCCGAGATAGGCATCCGAAAAAGGGCTCGTCTGCCACTGAAGGTAGAAGGCGAGATCCGGCTCGCCGCCGCCATCCTTTCCACGGAGGGGATGCGGAAGAGACGGGCCCCAGCCAACGGGTGGGATGGCGCCGGTTGTTTGCTCACCATAGGAATAAGAAGAAGCGGAGAGCAGCGGCGCCCAGGTCTTCCCGTAGTCTTCCTTGACAGGATGCGCCTTGGCGAACTCCTCGACGAAGGACATCGAGCCGTAAGCATTCGAGGTGACCCAGGCCCCGGCGGCGGGGTCAAACCAGGTCACCGCGTCGGCGCGATGGCCGGCCAGAGAAATCGCTGCCCGCGCCTTCAAGGAGAACGAGACAATCCGCGTCGCTCCGCCGCCCTGAAAGCGCAGCTCCTCGGCAAACGACGGCAGGGCCATGCGCCAGCCGCTATCGCCTCCCCGTACGGTGATTCCGGCGTAGCCGATGTTCTTGGCATTCGGATCGGCGGTGCAGGTGATGACCTTCCCTGTGTCGCGGTCCCACCATTCGTTGGACACCATGCCGTGGGTGGCCGGGAAAGCCCCGGTCGAAATCGTCGCATGCCCCACGCAAGTTTCCGTGTTCACGTACGGATAGGCGGCGTTGCGGAACCACGCGCCTTCCTCCACCAGGCGTTTCAGCCCGGCGCTCCACTGCCCTCGGAACCTATCCACGTAGTCGCCGCGCATCTGGTCCACGACCAGCAGGACGACCAGGCGGGGGCGCATACCCGTTCTGGCAGCCTGCGCCGCTTGCGAAGCGGGAGGAGCCTGCGCGAGTCCCATTCCCGGGCCCGCCAGAGCCAGCAGTGCGCAAAGCGCGCCACTCCATAAGGCTCGTTCGGTTCTCACTTTTGCATGAAACATGGCCGCCCTTCTTCCCGCCGACGCGGCAGTTTATCACGATCCTGTGCATGCCCCGCTTCCGCCCGTTGTGCTAGGATTACGCGGCCATGCCCATCATCGAGAAGGCGCAGTTGATGTCCGCCGCGGAAATGGACCGCACCTTGCAGCGCCTGGCCCACGAGATCGTTGAGAAGAGCGGCGGCACACAGCAGCTCGCCCTGATCGGAATTCGCCGGAGGGGCGTGCCGCTGGCCCAGCGCATCGCCCAAGCCATGCGGGGGATGGACGCCGTCGAAGTGCCTGTGGGGACGCTTGACATCACGCTCTATCGCGACGACCTATCAAAGGTGGCGCCCCAGGCTATTCTGCAGTCCTCGAATATCTCCTGCGGGGTGGACGACATGGACCTGGTCCTCGTGGACGACGTCCTCTATACCGGGCGCACGGTCCGCGCTGCGATGAACGGGCTTTTCGACCTGGGGCGGCCGCGGCGCGTCCGCCTGTGTGTGCTGGTTGACCGCGGCCATCGCGAAATGCCCATCGAAGCGCAGTTCATCGGCCGGACCGTCCAGACATCCGACACCGAGATCATCGAAGTGCAGTTGCGCGAGGTGGACAATCAGGAGCGCGTGATGCTGGTAGACCGCGTGCCCTAGTCTGGCCCGGAGAGAGAAGAATGTGACGCCCCGCTTCCGCGATCTGCTGGCTCTTGAACCGCTCCCCGCGGACGAATTGACGTTTCTGCTCGACCAGAGCAAGTCCTTTCAGGATATTCAGAAGCACCCCTTGAAAAAGCTCGCCACGCTTCGCGGAAAAAGCGTCGCGCTCGCCTTCTTCGAGAACTCGACGCGCACGCGGATCAGCTTTGGCACCGCGGCCGCGCGGCTCGGCGCGGACACCATGAACCTGCAGGCCGAGTCGTCGAGCCTGAAGAAGGGCGAATCCCTGCTCGATACCGTGCATACCCTCGATGCCATGAAGCCGGATTGCCTGGTGATGCGCCACGCCGCCTCGGGCGCCGCAGAGTTCGTCGCCCGGCACCTTGATATTCCCGTGATCAACGCGGGCGACGGGACCCACGAGCACCCGTCACAGGGCCTGCTCGACGCGCTCACCATCCGCGACCGCAAGGGCAGCCTAGAGAATCTGAACGTCGCGATTCTGGGAGACGTCCTGCACAGCCGCGTCGCGCGCTCCAACATCCACCTGCTCGGAAAATTCGGCTGCCGCTTCACCCTCTGCGGTCCCGCGATGTGGGTGCCCGAGGAACTCGAGAAGATCGGCCCGCCGGGCGCCGCGATCCGCCGCACGCCGCGAATCGCGGAAGCCCTCGAGAATGCCGACGTCGTCCTCGTCCTCCGCGTGCAAAATGAGCGGCTGCACGAACCGCCGCTCTCCATCGGCGATTACATCCTTCTCTACCAGCTCAACGCCGAGCGCCTCCGCCGGGCGCGGCCGGACGCCATCGTCCTGCATCCCGGCCCCATGAATCGGGGCATCGAGATCTCGCCGGAAGTTGCTGACGGGCCGCAATCGTGCGTCCTCGAGCAGGTGACGAACGGCATCGCCGTGCGCATGGCGATTCTCTTCCTGCTCATCGGCGGCGCGGCCGGCGAAGCGCCGCTCACCGCGGAATCTTCCAGGGAATCCACGCATGCTGCTGATTAAAAACGGCCGCGTCCTCGACCCGGCCAGCCGCACCGACGCGATGCTGGACATTCTTCTCGAAGGCGACCGCATCGCCGAATCCGGGCCGGCGGGAACGCTGGCGCGGGCGCGGAGTGCGGAGGTCTTCGACGCGAGCGGGATGGTCGTCGCGCCGGGCTTCATCGATCTGCACGCGCATCTGCGCGAGCCCGGCCAGGAATCTTCGGAAACCATCGAGACGGGCACGCGGGCGGCGGCCCGCGGCGGCTTCACGGCGGTCTGCTGCATGCCGAACACGAAGCCGGTGAACGACAACGCCTCCGTGACGCGGTTCATCCTCGACCGCGCCCGCGCCGGCGCGAGCGTGCGGGTGTGGCCCATCGGCGCGGTTTCCCTCGGAAGCAACGGCGAAGCCATCGCCGAAATTGCCGCGATGCGCGAGGCGGGCATCGTCGGCGTGAGCGACGATGGCAGGCCCATCGCCACCGCCAAGCTCGCTCGGCAGGTGATGGACTATTGCCGCTCGCTGGACCTTCCGGTGATCGAGCACGCCGAAGATGTCTCGCTGGCCGCGGGCGCGGTGATGCGCGAGGGAGTGACCTCTGCGCGGCTCGGCCTTTCGGGCATGCCCGCCGCCGCCGAATCGATTTGCGTGGCGCGCGACGTCCAACTCGCCGAGCTTACCGGCGCGCGGCTGCACATCGCGCATCTCTCGGCGAAGGCCTCGCTCGACGAGGTGCGCCGCGCCAGGCAGCGCGGGCTGCGCGTGACCTGCGAAGTCATCCCGCACCACTTCACGCTGACGGACGAAGATGTGCAGTACGATTCGCGCTACAAGATGAATCCGCCCCTGGCCTCCCGCGAAGACCGCGAAGCGCTCCTCGCCGGGCTCGCCGACGGCGCCGTGGACGCCATCGCCACGGACCATGCGCCGCACGAGCCTGCGCTCAAGGATGTGGAATTCGACCAAGCTCCCTTCGGCATTCTTGGATTTGAGACGGCGCTGGCACTGGCTCTCGAGCAACTCGTGCACACCGGGCGCATCCCGCTGATGCGCATGGTCGAGCTTTTCACCACGGGCCCGGCGCGCGTGCTGGGTATGGAGCGCAGGATCGCGGCTGGACAGCCGGCGGACCTGACGATCTTTTCCACGCAACGCGAGTGGACTTACAAAGTGGCCGAGTCTGCGAGCAGGTCCCGCAACTCACCCTTCGACGGGCGCGCGTTCAAGGGCGCGGCGATGGCCACGATTGTCGCCGGACGCGTGGCGTTCCAGCAAGGTCGCTAAGCCAGCCTGTCGAAGCGCCTGCCTCAGCGGACTCCGACTTTCTGCACCCTGAACTTATCGCCCTTTGGCCAGAGCACCTCATTGCGCGCCTTGCAGTAGGGGCAGGTCACGACGCGAAGGGTTTCCTTGCCGAGTCCGGTCGAGCCGACCGCACGCATCGCTCTGCGGCATTCCGAGCATCGGAAGATTTTTTGCATGTGTGCGCCTCTTCAGATCGAGCGAGAGGGAAACAATCCTGGCCGCCGGATCTAATGCGCGGCGGGTTCGGCGGCGGGATGCATGCCGTGCTGCGGGACTTCGTGCACGCCCCGCGGAGGCGGCTCGATGCGCTGGCGATAGAAATGATCCAGCGGGAGGCGGCCCTTGCCGACGGGATAGCTTTTTTCGATCGCCTTGGTGACGTAGGCCTTCGCGAGCATGGCCGCTTCCGTCAGCGGGTGTCCGAGCGCGAGCAGCGTGGCGAGCGCCGAGGCGAAGGTGCAGCCGGTGCCGTGCGTGCTGTCCGTCTTCACACGGTCGCCGCCAAGCGTCACGATCTCGCTGCCGTCGAAAAGCACGTCCACGGCGTGCTCCATGTGGCCGCCCTTCACGATTGCGGCCCGCGCGCCCATCTCCACGATCTTCCGCGCCGCCGCTTCCATGTCTGCGGCGTCCTTGATGGCCAGGCCGGTTAGAGTTTCCGCCTCGGCCAGGTTCGGCGTGATGACGGTGACGCGCTTCAGCAGCTCCGACGCCAGGTACTTGATTCCGGCGGCGTCGAGCAGCTCGCGGCCGCTCGAAGAATGCATCACCGGGTCGAGAACCACGTGCGCGATCTTTTGTGCGTCCAGGAATTCGGCCACTACGGCGGCGTTTCCGCGGTTCCCCAGCATGCCGATTTTCACGGCGGCGATCTCGGAATCTTTCGCCAGCGCGTCCAGCTGCGCGCGCAGCGCCGCGCTCGGCGTGTTGTGCACCTCCTCGACACCCTGGGTATTCTGCACGGTGAGCGCGGTGATCGCCGCCACGCCGTAGCAGCCGTGCGCCGCGAAGGTCTTCAAGTCGGCGGCCGTGCCCGCGCCGCAGCACGGATCAAAGCCGGCGATCGTCAGCAGGATCGGCGGCGCCGGGTTGGTGTGATTGCTCATCGTTTCCTGTGACGTGCCTCGCGCAACAAGATCTTGGTGCCCCGAGGAAAATTCTCTCCGCGAAGAGAAAATCGCCGGCCACGCCCGGGTTGCAGGGTGAGCCGGCACACGCGAATGTACGCGCACTCTTTTCTCCAACGCAAGAACAAATTTAAGGTGAAAGCGGGAGCCGCCCCTCCTGCTGCGAGCGAGGAGAGGCGCCAGGCCGCCGGCGGGAGGCCGGCGCTAACGAAAGCTTAAGGAAAGAGGCCGCGGACGAGCGTGGCTTCGGCGACGCGGCCGACGCCCAGGATCATGGCGCCGGCGCGCGGCGGCACGTGGTGCTTGCGCATCGTCTCCACCATTTCGTGGAAGGCGCGCACCATCACTTTCTGCAGACGCGAGTTCACTTCCTCCAGGTCCCAGACGAGCCCCTGGAGGTTCTGCACCCATTCGAAATAGCTGACGGTGACGCCGCCGGCGTTCGCGAGGATGTCCGGCAGCACGGTGATGCCGCGCCGCGCGAGCACTTCGTCGGAGTGCGGCGTGGTCGGGCCGTTGGCGGCTTCCGCGACAATGCGGGCCTTGATCTGGTCTGCGTTGTGGAGCGTGATCACGTTTTCCAGCGCCGCCGGTATCAGGATGTCGCACTTCATCGTCAGGAGGTCGTCATTCGAAATGCGCGACGCGCCGGGCATGCCCACCACCGTGCCGGAGCGCTCCTTGTAGCGCATGGCCTTGATGGGATCGATGCCGCGGGGATTGGTGACGCCGCCGCGGGAATCGCTGATGGCGACGATTCTCGCTTTTTTCTCGGCGAAGAGCCGGGCTGCGGTTGCGCCGGCGTTGCCGAACCCCTGAATGGCCACACTGGCGCCGCGGAGCGAGATCTTCTTCAACTTGCAGGCTTCTTCCACCACGTAGAGCAGGCCGCGCGCAGTCGCTTGATCGCGCCCCGCCGAGCCGCCGACGCAAAGCGGCTTGCCAGTGACCACGCCCGGCGCCGCGTGGCCGAGGGTCATCGCGTAGGTGTCCATAATCCAGGCCATCGTCTGCGCGTCGGTGTACATGTCCGGTGCGGGGATGTCCTGGTCCGGGCCGATGATGGGCAAGATTTCACTGGTGTAGCGGCGCGTCATGCGCTCGAGCTCGCCCTTGGACATGCGCTTGGGATCGCAGACGACTCCGCCCTTGGAGCCGCCGAGCGGCACGTTGACCGCGGCCGTCTTCCAGGTCATCCACGCCGCGAGCGCCTTCACTTCATCCGGCGTGACGTTCGGATGGTAGCGGATGCCGCCCTTCCCCGGGCCGCGCGCGACGTTGTGCTGCACGCGGTAGCCGGTGAGCACTTTCACTTGCCCGTTGTCCATCTTCGTGGGAATGGAAACTTCCAGCACGCGCTTCGGCGTGCGCAGGATCTGCCGCAGGCTGGGGTCGAGCTTCAGAAATTCCGCCGCCATGTCGAACTGAATCTGAGCGATGCGGAAGGGGTTCAAGTCTTCCCGCGGCGCGATGCGCGGAACCATCGGCTGGGGAGTGGGTTTTACGACCGTGGCCATCAGTGTCGTTCCTTTCCGTCAATAGGAGCCATGTTGATGTCTAACCGTTGGCGGCGAAGTGCTGCGAGCCGGCATACCGCTCCCGGCATTTCGCCGAACAGAAATGCAGCGTGGCTCCGCCTTCGCACAACGGAAACGAGATTTCTTCCGATACGTGGGTTCCGCAGACCGGGTCGCGGTGCAAGCGCTGCGAAGCCGTGGTCTGCCCTGCGTCCTCTTCCGCGCGCGGCTTGGCGCCCCGCATCATCCAGGCGAATACGCGGCGCAGAAGCCCCACGCTCCAGGAAATCACGAGCAGCCAGAATAGGAACTGCGCCAGACGCGCAAGAAAGGTCATTCGATTGTCAGTCGCTTCCGCGGACGGATCATCCTGCTTTGCTACCCCGCGCCACGGTGTGCAGTGTATGCAAGGGGAAAAAGGGGTGTCAAACGAAAACGTGCAAATTCAAGGGGTTACGAAGCGTATGGGATACGCGGAAAGGCCGCCCAGACGGGCCGGTATTGTCGATAAGTACTTTATATTCATAGAGTTGCAGAGTTAAATGGCCGGAGAGAGGGCCAAATCATCCCCCTGCGGCCGCAAGCGCCGGGATGCGGTCAATCCCCATGTAAGGACGCAAAACGTCAGGGATGATGATGGAGCCGTCCGCCTGCTGATAGTTTTCCACGATGGCAATCCATGTCCGCCCGACGGCGAGGCCCGAGCCGTTCAGCGTGTGGACAAATTCACTTTTCCCGCCGCCCTTCGGCTTGAAGCGGATGCCGGCGCGGCGCGCCTGGAAGGCTTCGCAGTTCGAGCAGGAGGAAATTTCGCGGAACTCGCTGCTGGAGGGCAGCCAGACTTCGAGGTCGTAAGTTTTCGCCGAGGCGAAACCCATGTCGGCGGAGCAAAGCAGCACGGTGCGGTAGTGCAGGCCGAGTTTTTGGAGAATCGTCTCCGCGTTGCGCACGAGCGACTCGAGCTCGTCGTAACTTTTTTCCGGATGAGTGAACTTGAAGAGCTCGACCTTCTGGAACTGGTGCTGCCGGAGGATGCCGCGCGTGTCCTTGCCCGCGGCGCCGGCTTCGGAGCGGAAGCAGGAGGTCCAGGCCGTGACGCGGATGGGGAGCTGGTCTTCCGGAACCGTTTCGTCGCGGTAGAGATTGTGCAGCTCGACTTCCGAAGTCGGCGTGAGCCAGAAGTCGGTGTTCTCGATGCGGAAAAGATCCGCGGCGAATTTCGGCAACTGGCCGGCGCCGGTGAGCGAAGCCGTGTTCACCAGGAACGGCGGCAGGATTTCCGTGTAGCCGTGCTCGCGCGTGTGCACGTCGAGAAAGAAATTCGCGAGCGCGCGTTCGAGCCGCGCGCCCCAGCCTTTGTACACGGCGAAGCGCGCACCGGTGATTTTCGCCGCCGCGGGGAGATCGAGAATCCCCGCGCGCTCGCCCACTTCCCAATGCGGCCGCGGCGTGAAATCGAACTTCGGGGCCTGGCCCCAGCGGCGCACTTCCTTGTTGTCGGCTGCGCCCGTTCCCGCCGGCACCGAGCTGTGCGGCACGTTGGGGATGGTCAGCAGGAAGTCGCGCTGCGTGGCGTCAAGCTGCGCGATGCGCTCGTCCGCTTCCTTGATGCGGTCGGAAACCTGCTTCATCTCCGCGATGAGGGCGCCGGCGTCCTGCTTTTCTTTTTTGAGGCGGGCGATTTCGTCGCTTGCTTTGTTGCGCTGCGCTTTGTGGAACTCAGTCCTCGTGATGAGGTCGCGACGCTCGTAGTCAAGAGTGCGGAAGGCGTCGAGGTCCAGCGGGATTCCCCGGTTTTTCGCCATCTGGGCGAAAACGTCAACGTGGTCCCGGAAATAATTCAGGTCATGCATGGCTGCGTAAGAATAGCGTACTGAAGTGGCGAGTGGCGAGTGCTGACTGGAGAAGAGGGCGATGGGGGGCAAAGGAAGGGAGCGCTTTCCACCCTTCGCTGAATTCAGGGCAAGCCCTTCTGATGATGCAGGAAAGATGGGGCGCACGGCTCGGACGAATTGGTAAGATCCCACTCCTCTCTTGGCGAGGAATCGGAG
The DNA here is from genome assembly GCA_035545075.1 of Candidatus Acidiferrales bacterium. GTDB lineage: Bacteria > Acidobacteriota > Terriglobia > Acidiferrales > UBA7541 > Acidiferrum. The sequence continues at coordinate 27,458 of DASZZJ010000028.1, read as the reverse complement.
TACCGGAACCGTTGACAGAAGAGATACTCCCCCTCCCCCCTGTTTTTTGTAAGTGTTGATTCCAAAGGGAGTTGAAGTTCTTTGTTTTGATACAGATTTACAAGTGTTGATTCCACAGGGGTTAGGGGAGAGGTTTCTTCCACTACAAAGAGAGATCCCTCGGCTCCCGTTGGTCGCTCGGGACTCATATCCTTAGCCGGATATTCGGATGTCAAAGAGCGACTGCTTCCGGTCTTGCCGGAGGGAGGACTTAAGGTCCGCCAAACTTAGAAGATATGTTACCGCAAGAGTTAACTCATTGTCAAGGAAAATTTGCAAGTGATTGGCGGGGAAGGGGATAGAGGGGCATAGGGTGGGCTGCCGTTGCAGCCGCGCCTACACCAGCCGGTAACGCCCGCCGCCGAGGAAGTCGAAGAGGCCGCACTTCGGCTTCGCTCAGTGTAAAAGGTCACGCAGACGTTAACAAGAAGAGAGGAAGAAGCGAACTACGGAAGTTGGGCTGGGAGAGAACCGTGAAGAATATCCCACCCTTCCGCTGACGCGCGAAGGATGGGGCACCCGGCCAGGGCTAAGGTTTCCAGGAAGAGGCAGGTTTGGCAGACGGGGGGCAAGAGCGACTGGTTCCGGAGTTCGGTAACAATTAGCCCCAATCGCCAGCCCTGATTTCAGGGTGCTGTGCTCCTAAGTCTTCATAATGTTTCGGCCGGCTCGACGTTTTTTAATAGGACCTTTTCCGCCGGATCTTTTAGAGGCACGTTTTTTAGCTGCCGTCATTCTACCGCCTCTGCTTTTCTTTGCCATTTTGAAATTACCTCCTTGATTTCTTTTCTACCCGACACTTCCGGTCACCACGTTGTTCGGATCACCGTAGTCCTCATCGGGCTCGAGGAAGACTTTGAAATCGCGGGGCGACATTGCGGTCATCCTAGCGGAGGACTGGACTGTATGCAAGCAGAATAGGCGGTCCAAAAAGCTGCGCGGTCAGCGCAGGCACTTCGCTCTGCTCAGTGCAAGCGATAGTGGCCGGGGGTGAGGAAATCGAGGAGGCGCAAGTCCCTCAAGACCTTGAGCTAGTGGCGGATTTTGTCGCGGACGTGGCAGCTTTTTGGAGTGCGGCGGCTTGACGCCGCTTTGCCCTTGTGGCGGGAAATCGCGCCGCCGTCAACTACCGAATGTCCGCGGGATCCACTGTGAAGTCGTCCATAACCTTGACACGGTCGGAGCGCATACGCATGACCGTCTGATAGAAGGGCTTCTCGGCCTCCCGCTCGAACCAGCCTGCCGAACACCACGCGTACTGCGCTGGCTGACGCACCAAACCATGCCGCACAGCATTGCAGTGCACATAGTTCAGACGTGCCAGAAAGGACCGCGGATGGGTGAGATGAGAATCCCAATACTGAAACCATACTCTGCGGCCAGGAGCTTCATCCCGCGAATTGATTTCTCTGGCTGTGACGGTGTGCAGATGCCCGATGAATCGCGGCAGGGTGACTGCATTCTTTTGGGAGGTGGCTACGAAGTGGTAGTGATTCGGAAAGACCGCCCACGCCTCGAGCTTCCATCCGTGCAGCGGAGCCAGATGCAGGAGCGTCTCGCAAAGGTAAGTCAGGCGTTTGGCGGAGCAGAAGAGCGGCCGCTTCTGGTAGGTGGCCGCTGTAACGATGTAGGCTCCGGCACTGTCCAGACGATGTGTCGGGCTGTGCGGCCAGTCCGGCATGGGAAACGAGTCTACGTTTGCGCAGTGAGAAAAGCAAAGCGGCGTCAAGCCGCCGCACTCCATAAAGGAATGGACAGGGCGGTGCGCGGAGAGTAGTTTCCGGGCATGAGAATCTTTCTTGCGGTCTGCTGCGTGGCCGGGATTGTGGTGCCGTACTGGTTTGCGGTGCCGTTCTTCCTGATTCATGGGCCGAACTTCCGGCTATTTGTGGCAGAGATTTTCGCGACGCGCATCTCCAGTTTTTTTGCCGCCGACCTGATTCTTTCCTCCATCATATTTCTGGTGTGGTCTCGGCGCGATGCGAGGAGGAAGAACATAAAAGGATGGTGGCTGGTGCTGGTGTCGAATCTGGCGGTGGGATTGTCCCTTGCGCTGCCACTCTACCTGCTGAAACGGCTGGAAAGCGCCAAGGGTAGCCGCTAATTCCGCGGCTGTTCGCCGACGCGGGAAGGATAAGGCACCCGGCGACGTCACATTGAATGCAGCAGGCGAACGAGTTCGTAAACCAAGAATAGATAGAGGAAGAAATCTAGAGTGAGTTCTTTCAGTCGCCTCAGTAAGAGAGCCAAATGCCTTACAGTCGTGATTAGGTCTGAAATTCTTTCCGGGAACTTCTTGGCCACCGCACGCTCCTTTCCATTCTGGAAAATCACGTGCGGCACCAAAATCGTCCATTCTTCTGACAGCGTTGTCAAGAAATGATTTTTGAAAGTGGACAAAATGACGGGCCTGAAGTAACGAGAGACCTTTCAGCACAAATTTAAGTGTGGCCTAAGTGAATTTCCAAACTTGGCAGTAAGCTTCTTTCGCCATGTCGCGGGCTCGATCCTCGATTGCATGCTCATCCCAGCTCTCAGCCTTCTCTCCATACTTTTCCACGAATTCCTTGAGGTACGGGAGATTGTGCGTTCTTCTTGATAGGTCACCTTTGAGTTTTTGGATTTTTTTACTCGGCGGAAGGTTCCCTAGGCTGGAGTTGGCCCTGAAACTGATGACGAGAAGGTTTCCAATGTTGTCCAAAATCTCCTGCGTAGCGGGGTCCACTTTGGTTTCTTTGTCGGACTTCTTTGCGAGAAAGTGCTCCACGTTATGGTTTTTTCTTTTTACTCCGGTTTGTGGATCATAAATCGCAACCCGCTCTCCCGGAGCAAGGTTGTAGTTGTTGAATCGATCAAAAATGTACGCAATGAGTTGGAGGGGATCGGTGTCGTATGAGATTTCGCAAAACCGCGAAGTAAACTCCTCCTCAGGCGCCAATTTACCGCGTAGAATCCCGATTAGTTCGTTGGTGGTTTTCTCAAAGTCTTTAGATTCGCAGAATTTCTTGCAGAAGCTGGCATAGAGTTTTTCGACCTCATTGCCAACCCGTCCGCAAACAGCACTATTAATAAAGTGATATTTCTCCAAGATGTCGAGAAGCTTGATAAGCACCTTCCCCGCAGCGCGGTTGCTTGAGCCGCCGGTCCTAACGAGTGAGCCAATGGCTGCGTTTATCAGTGGGTAGGTCTGAGATACCTTGAATAACCGGAGGGCCTGAAGAGAAATGTGGATTCGCTGATATTTGTCGGGGTCTCCCGAAATTGCCTTGCAGTCAACGGCATCAAAGTAGTCTTTTATGAGGCTAATGTTATCCTCTTTTCGAGCAATGTTATAGAACGTGGAAAACTGACAGAGCTCTTCTACGAATTTCGCCGCCCCGCCAAGCTTTTTGCAATAGTCTTTGAGTTTGGGGTAGAGGTCCGACTTGCTGATGTAATCATTTCTTGATACGTAGAAGTACTTGAGCATTTTCAGAATTGTGCCGTCAGCATTCTTGAGGATTTCGTCCCATTTCGCGTCCAATTCGGGGACCTTTTGTTGGTACAAGTAAGTTTTTAGGAGGTCGGAGACTTCCAGATCCATTCCTCGGGCATTCGTTCGTTCGAAGATGTTAAAGGCTTCTTCGTCTCCGTCAATGTCAATGCGAATGACCCTGGTCTTGTAAATTGCGTCCAGCAGCTTGCTCAGTCGCGGCCGGCCGTAATCCTTTATTCGCTTCCGGAAAGCCTCGAAGATGGGTTTGACACGCTTGTTTTGTCTTTTCACACGGTTCGGGCCGACTTTGTGGGGAAAGATCCCACTCCATTCCGTCTCGGTCATGTGGTTGAAAATCTCTCTTATCGACCCCGAGGCCACCAGCAGCGAGCCTTCCGACTCCGCAGTCGCGGGATTTGTGAAGGTAATTCTTTTCTGTGTCTCGTGGGCTATCCCCTCCTCTTTCAGTTCCTTAGCCAAGACTCTGCAGGCGATGAGTAGAATGAAAATGGTAGTGAGTCTCTGCTGGCCGTCAACGATGGTGATTCTGTCCTGCGACTCTTCCGCGACGTTGAAAATTAGGGTGCCAAGAAACAGGCCGCGTCCAAACTCCGACTCCATCTCAAGGTCGGTGAAGAATTCTTCGGCTTCATCGATTTCCCATGCATAGCCGCGCTGGTACGGAGGAACTACAAAGTGTTTCGAGAGTGTCAGAATTTCGCCGATTGTATTGGGGCGCGGCTGGATCATTTGCGGCGTGCCTCCGTGGGTGGCAGTTTTGGATGCCCGGGGAGTTAAGTTCAAGGGGAATTAGATCACGTCAGGATCTGTGAGGGAAGAGGGCAGCACTTCGGTTCGAGTAGGAGTGGACCGGGGAAGGGCCGAGGCGCGGCGCGCCCGCTACGGGAAGGCTCTCGCAGGCTCAGGCGAGGTAGATTTCGGTTTCGGTTTTGATGATGAAGATGGCGTCGGAATCGTGGTTTCCGGCGGCGCGGAATTTTTGCCACGCATCTTCGAGTGAAGCCGCCAGCGCAGAAAAGATCACTTCGCGATTCGTGCGGCCGATGAAATAAAAGCGGCGCTCCTGCTGGACGAGTTTTGTGGCAAGAGGCATTAGCGCCGCGCTCTTGGTGGCGGATCTTGATCGATCCACAGATCGCGAGGAGAGATCAATAGAGATCTGCAAGCAGGAGACGGAAAAAGAGACGTGTGCCAATTCGGAACAGATGCGGCTGAGCGAAATTGAGATGGAAGAGGCTTCAAGCTCGATGCCGAGGGCAGAACGGCTGCAGCGTAGAGCGGCGACTGTGGTCGTTCCACTGCCGGAGAAGGGGTCGAGGACGAGGTCGCCTTCGCTGGAAGAGGCGAGGAGGATGCGTTCGAGGAGGGCGACGGGCTTCTGCGTGGGGTGTTTTCCGAGGCGCTTCTCCCAAGGCTCCGGCGGAGGGATGGTCCAGACGGATTTCATCTGCTTGCCGCCGTTGATGCTTTTCATCAACGGGTAGTTGAACGCGTGGCGGCTTTTCTTGTTCTTGGCGGCCCAGATGAGGGTTTCGGTGGCATGGGTAAAGTAGCGGCAGGAAAGATTTGGCGGGGGATTGGGCTTGACCCAGGTGATGTCGTTGAGCAGCTTGAAGCCAAGCTGCTGCATGGCGAAGCCGACGGAATGAATCACGTGGGCGGTGCCGCTGACCCAGATGGCGCCGTTGGGCTGGAGGACGCGCTGGCAGGCGGCGAGCCAGTCGCGGTTGAACTCGTGATTGGCGTCCGCGCCCTTCGACTTGTCCCACTCGCCCTTGTTGACGCTGACCATGCGGCCGGCGTGGCAGGTGATGCCGCCGTTGGAAAGAAAGTAGGGCGGGTCGGCAAAGACCAAATCCACGGAGTTCTCGGGAATTGCGGCGAGAATTTCCAGGCAATCGCCTTGATAAATCTTGATGTGGTGCCGCGGGTCGTGGAACGCGGGTTCGGGGAGTGAGGGATTTGCGGAGCGGTTAGACATGAGAGTGGTTGAGAGAAACGGGAAGAGGCTCCCACCCTCAAAAACCGAGAGTGGGGCACCCCCGTTGATCAATCGGGATCGTTGATCGGAGTGTTACCGGTGTCAAGCCGAGTACGGGAGTACCGCCGGGAACAGTACGGCAGGGGGGAGCGGGGAGTACCCGGCGGAATGGGCCGGGGGAACTATCGACCGGCGCAGGAGAGCGCGGGAGAATCATTACGTGATCGGGAGCTGAGCGAGCCGACCTGCCGCAGTCTCACAGGGGCGCGCCGCCTCGGTCATGAAGCCAAGCACCCTCCATTTGCCCATGCCCCGAGCGGCCGGACTCGCAACCGGCCGCTTGCTTTTTTGGGCCAGGAATATTGAGCGAGCAACTCAGGGATTTGGGTAAGGCGGCCCGAAGCCGCTGCAGGAAGAACTGTGCGAAAAAAGAGGGAGACGACTCGCGCCAGAAAGTCTGCGGGCAGGCTCTTAGGCAAGCAGGGTAAAGAATAAAAAAGGGGGCCGGTGCGGGCCCCCTTTACCGTCTTGGTCCCCAGAACCGGGATCGAGTCGAGGTCCGATCCGGCCACCCCGGGAAGCCAATTTTGACTGTCTGCATAGCTATGGAGCAAGCCGTGTGCCAGGGGGATGTGAAACTATGAAGTCAATCCAGTCACATGAATAGAAACGGCTTAGGTGGGGGCGTTCCGAAACAGGGCCAGGTTCAGGCGCCGCAGCCTACAGAATCCCACAGAATAAACGGGTCCTCTCTCCATTCTTTGGGAGGAGGGCCGGAATCAAGCTGCGGCAGCATCGCGCCTGCGGCACGCTTCCTCAGCGCTTCAATGTGTAAATGACGTCGATGGTCGTATCCACCTCGACCGGCTGACCTCCCAGAAGCGTAGGTCTATAACGCCACTGACGCACAGCCCTCATCGCCGCTTCGGCAAGAGAACAGTACCCGGTGATGACGCGCAGATTCTGGATGGAGCCGTCCCTGGCGATGAGCGCGTGCAGTTTCACAGTTCCCTGCAGGTGCTCTAGGCGCGCGATTTCCGGATATTCCGGCTGCACGCGGTAAAGGATTTGTGCCGCCACAACGTTCCCACCCATGGGGATGCGCTTCTCCGTTTCTTCGGGAGCGTTCGGAGCATTCTTGTCTACGTTGGGACGCTTCGCGGGCGTGGGCGGAAAAGATTCGGGAGGGTTCAAATTACCGGCAAAGCGGAATGCACCGTCCACGTAAGCAAGCGCCCAGAGGCGGTAGAATTCCTTGCCTTTGTGAAAACGGAGCTCATAGAGCGGGACCTGCTCCTGACGGAGCGCGAGGACGGGATAGATCAACTCGCCGGCGTTGTCGTCGCAGGTAGCCTGGTGTTTGCTCGCGGTGACGTACGTGGCTTTCTCCTGAACCATCTTCAGGAAGAACGCGTGGAGTTCCGCTTCGATGCGCGGTCGCCCCAGTTGATACTCATGGAACATCGCGTCGGCGTGCTGTCCGAAAGTATCGTCGTACCAAGCCTCCGGGACGGGTTGCGCCAGACTGCTTACGAGCGCGTTGTAGCTCTCCGCTTTTCCTTCCTTTTCGGCACGGAGGATGTCTTTTACGAACTTTTCGAGCCCATCGGAATTGTCGGCATACACCGGCAGGGTGCGCGCGGCGGCGGGGACGCTTGATGGTTTATCCTGAGCAGACAGGACCGCACAACACGTCAAACACAGGGCTCCAACGAGAACCGCGACCCCGGGGACGAATAAAGGAAGCTTACGCATTGGCTCATATTAAACGGTTAGATAACGCAGGCAAGCGGAAAGTGGACTACGCGCCGATGGAGGCGCGGACGGCGGCGGCGAGCGATTCGCTGTAGCGCTTGACGTCGGCTTCGTGTTCGGCCTCAACCATGACGCGGGCGACCGGCTCCGTGCCGGAGTAGCGGAGGACGATGCGGCCGTTGCCGCCGAGAGCGGCCCTGGCTTCCGCGAGCGAACGGACGACTTCGGGCAGGGATTCGAGCGGCGGCTTCGAGCGCACCTTCACGTTGACGATGGTCTGGGGATAATCTTTCAAGCCGCTGACGAGGGATTCGAGCGAGCCGTGCAAGGCGACGAGCGAAGCGATCTTGACTGCGGTGAGCAAGCCATCGCCCGCGGGGGAATCCTCGAGAAAAATGATGTGGCCGGATTGCTCGCCGCCGAGGACGCTGCCGCTGCGCAGCATCTCTTCGAGGACGTAGCGGTCGCCCACGGAAACGCGGGCGAGCGAAATTCCCTCCCGGGCGAGCACGCGCTCGAGCCCGAGGTTGGACATGGACGTGGCCACGATGCGGGCGCCCTTCAGCCGGCCCTGCGTTTTCAAGTAGCGCGCGGCGGCCAGCAGGATGCCGTCGCCGTTCACGACTTTTCCGGACGCACAGACGAACAACGCGCGGTCGGCGTCGCCGTCAAATGCAATGCCGAGGGCGGCGCGCTCGGCCACAACGCGCTTCTGCAAGCCTTCGAGATAGAGCGAGCCGCAGTCCGCGTTGATGTTGCGCCCGTCAGGTTTGGCGTGCGTTGCGACCACGTCCGCGCCGAGCGAGCGGAACAGTTCGGGTCCCAGGCGGTACGCCGCGCCGTTGGCGCAATCGAGGACGATGCGCAGCCCCGCGAGACTGGCGCCGGGCAGGACGCGGCCGCGGAGGGACTCGAGATACGCCGCGTCGAGCGAGGCGTCGGCCTTCAGGGCGGGCGGGCTTTTCGGCGGCGGCTCAGAGCGAAGGCGCAGAATCTCCGCTTCCAGATTCTCCTCGAAGGCGTCGGGAAATTTCATCCCGGCGTGCGAGAAAAGCTTCACGCCGTTGTCGTGGTAAGGATTGTGCGAGGCGGAAATGACCACGCCGGCGCGGAAATCGTCCTGCCGGACGAGGCACGCGACGCCCGGAGTGGTGATGATGCCGGCAAAGCCGGGCGAGGCACCCGATTGCGCGAGCCCCGCCGCGAGGATGGCCGCGATGTGCGGGCCGGATTCGCGCGTGTCCATTCCGATCAGGACGCGCGGTGCGGCGTGTTCGCGTCGCAGCGAAGCACCGAGCGCGCGCCCGGCGGCATAGAGCGTGGCGTCGTCGAGGGGCTCGGTGCCGGGGACACCCCGGATTCCGTCCGTGCCAAAAAGTTGTTTCGCCATCAATGAAACCTGGGAAGCAGACCTGGGCGCACCGGATCACACGCTAGGCGCAGTCTAGCACACTCGTTCCCGGCTTCTGGAGAGGGGCCGCCGGAGCGAGTACCGGAAGCTGAAATCCGGCGGAGCGGGTGATGCCGCCGGCATGTTTTACATCTCGCCACGCCTCCCTTGGCGGCGCGTGGAGTGTGCTACCTTGATGCGCGAGGAAACAACTTGCCCGTCACGTCAGAACGATTGGACACGCTCCGCCTGGCCGGTTCGACTTTCAGCCAGCGGGTCATCGCCGCGGCGATCATTCTCTTGTTCTGCTATTACGCCGCGGGCGTCGTCATCACCCTGCTGCTCTCGGTTCTCATCGCGTACTTCCTCGACCCGGCCGTGGAATTTCTGGAAAGACTGCGCCTGCCGCGGACCCTCGGAGCGCTGCTGATGGTTCTGGTGTTGATCGCCGCCGTTGCCGGGGCGGGATACGTCCTGTGGATGCGCGCCGCCGCTTTCGCCGAGAACTGGCCGCGCTACTCCGTGGTGCTGAAGAATGCGATCTCGTCGGTGGACAGCCGGATCGCGCGGCTGGAGGGCGGCGTGACCGGCCTTGCGCAGCAGCCGGCGCTGCAGCGCCCGCCCGCGTTCCAGGGGTTCGGCATCCTGCAGACGATGTTGCTCCGCGGGGCAGGCTCGCTCTACGCGGTGTTTCTCGAGGTGACCTTCGTGCCTTTTCTTGTTTTTTTCATGCTGGCCACGAAGCGCGACCTCTGGCACGGCACGCTGCAGCTTTTTCCCGTCGCGAAGCGCACCCAGGTGAAGGAGACTCTCGACGATTTGCGCGAAGTGCTGCGGAGCTATTTGGCCGGGATGACCGTGGTCACGCTGCTGGTGATCGCCGCGAGCGCATTTTTCTTCTGGTGCATGGGGCTGGACTACCCGATCTTGATGGGCCTGGTCTCCGGGCTGTTCAACATGGTGCCGTATCTGGGCGCGGTTCTTGCATGGGTTCCGCCGATGGTGATCGGCCTCGCAAAGTGGAGCACGGTCGGCCCCTTTTTGCTGATCGCTGTCGTGCTGGTGACGATTCACCTGCTGGCAACGAACCTGCTCGCGCCCGGGCTGGTCGGACGCCGGGTGCGGTTGAATGCCGTGGCCATCACGATCGCGCTCTTGTTCTGGGGCTGGGTCTGGGGGGCGACGGGCTTGATTCTGGCCATCCCCATCACAGCGACGCTGCGGGTCGTCTGCGACCACACGGAATCGTGGAAGCCCGTGGGGCGCTGGCTAAGCGGCTGATGGAAACCCGCGGGGGCGGGGAGAACTCACGCGAGAATTTTTCCTGGCGTTGGAAGCCGGGTTTTTCCTTTCAGCGCTTTTGAGTTGATCTCACTTGTGTGAGAGAGGTCCGCACCATGAAATGCTTGCGCGCTTCGATTGCCCTCCCCGTTCTCTGGTCGTTTGCCGGCGTGTTTTTCGCTCCGCCGGCGCATGCGTGGGGCTGCAAAGGCCACCAGACGGTCGCCTACATTGCCGGGAAACATCTTTCGCCGGAAGCGCGGCAATTCGTGCAAAAGCTCTTGCAGGAGAATCCGGTCGAACCGAGCCTCAAGCGCTATTGCGGCAACGCGCTCACCGACCTGCTGGCGGACGCCGCCACCTGGCCGGACGATGTCCGGAACGATCGGAAGAACGGCCCCTGGCACTACATCGACATTCCCCGCGGAAAACAGAAGGGCTCGCTTGAACCGTACTGCGGAGTTGCAGGCTGCCTGCCCCGAGCGATCGAAGAACAGCGCGCGATTCTCAATGACAAATCAGCGGCTGGCGCAAAGCGCGCTGAGGCGCTGCGCTACCTGATTCATTTTGTCGGCGACTTGCATCAACCGCTGCACGCCACCACCAACGGCGATAACGGCGGCAACTGCACACCGGTCAAGTTTTTCCGCCACGAACCCCTCCTGAATCCCCTCCATCCCGAGAGCGAAGATTACTCGCCGAATCTTCATCAGATCTGGGACACGGAAATCCTGGAGCGCGACATGGAGATCTCCAACCCGCGCCGCTACGCCAACGAGCTGGATGAAAAGTTCCGAACCCAAGACGCGGCCTGGGAAGCGGCCGGAATCCACGTGGAGAATTGGGCCTGGGAGAGCCACGAGCGCGCGGAGCAAAGAGTCTATCGTGCTTTCAAGAAAAAGATCGGCATTGAGCCGGAGGTGAATCCGGCCACCTGCGCCGACAACAATCACGTCGGGAAACGCATGTTTGAATTGCATCTTGCCGTCGGCGAAGCCTATCAGAACGGCGCGGCGAGAATCGTGGAAGAAAGCCTTGCGGAAGCGGGCGTGCGGCTGGCGATGATCCTCAACGAGGCGGCGAAGTAGGCTCGGGCTTGACCGGCGGCGCCGGGCCGAGGGACTTCACGAAGCGGACGATCTGCCAGCGCTGGGCTTCCGGCAGCTTGGACCAGACCGGCATCCCGCTGCGCACGACGCCGTTCGTCATCACCCAGAAAAGCGTCCCCGGCGTTGCGCCCAGGACTTCCGGGGCGCGGAGACTGGGGGCTTTTTTCGTTCCCTCCCCGGTTTCGCCGTGACATTGCGCGCAGTGCCGTTCGAAGAGCTTCCGGCCCGCGGGGAGCGCGTCTGGGTCGCTCTCCAGCGGGTTCCTGCGGGCCCGCGCCTTCTCCGGCGCCTGCGCCAGCTCGGCATAGAGGCCGGCTTTCTTGCCCGAATCCAGGGACTTCTCCTTCTGCGCCCACGCCAGCCCAGCAGCCATTAAAACGAGCGTGCATCCGAGAGCGAGTCTCTTTCTTCTCATGGGCGTTCCGCGAAGAGACGCCGCACGGCCGAGCCGAAGCCGGAGAATTCCCGCGAGATGCTCCACCGAAGCAGGAATCGGTGGCTGTTTCCGTTGAGTCCGAACCCCGGAGAGACGCGCAGGGACGTCCCGCTGGGAAAGTTCCACGCCAGAAGCGGGGCGAGGTAATGCGAGGTGTCCTTCAGGCCGAAACGATAGCGGTCGCCCAGGCCGCCGTACATTTCAACTCCCGCGGCAAAATTCTCCCGGCAGAGGTTGCAACGCTTTGCCGAAGCCTTCAGGGCGAGGGGCCGGCTGGCTCCCAACGCGTAACCGAACTCCCACGGCGAGCTGGTAAGGTTTTTCTCCGCGATGATGTTCTCCGAGAGATTCCATCCCTTGAAACTGCTGGAGAGAAGAAGCTTTAGCTCGATCTCGCGCTTTCGCTCCTTCCTTGCATCGCCGTTGATTTCCGCACTGTCGGCTTCGGTGTCGTGACCAACCACCTCGAGCAGGGTCCTGTCCGCCCCATTGATGTTCTCGAATTCGACGTACAGCACGGGATTGATCCAGTGCTCGCGTTTCAGCGGGCGGAACCGGTTCTCCCAGCGGTATCCGGTGAAGATCGTGCTGTCGTGAATCGTGCTCTGTCCGTCGAGGTAGAACTCCGTCGTCCACCAGGCGTTCACGCCGTATTCGAACTCGGTCCAATACGAGAAGAAGCGGTTAGCGGCGCGCTGCGTGCCGAATGTGGAATTCAACGAAACTTCCAGCGTGCCGGGTTCTTCGAGGTAGTGATTGTAGGTAATGAAGTAAGGACGCTCCTGCGCGGCGAGCGAGTGCGCAAGGAAAAGCGCAAAGGCGCAGGTGGGAAGGATGCGGAGGGAGATGCGGGAAGAAGACCCCATAAGTCCTTAATGCAAATGAATTGCAACTAAGCAGGCAGCCTAACACGTCCGAGTTTTACTTGCAAACCGATTTCAACTGGCTAAAGAGAACTGTCGGCACTACGGCTTGACTTCACGCGCTGCGCCGCGCATCCTGCTGAACCGTTCAAGAGGTCTCTCCTCGCACGCAAGCGATCCCACATCGAATGAGGTTTCCCATGAAAACAGAAGGGCTGTTGCTGAAGATCCTGGATGAAGCGTATTGGAAACGCACCTGGCATGGACCCAACTTGCGGCAATCCCTGCGCGGCGTCACGGCAAAACAAGCCGCATGGAGGCCCGCTCCGGGGCGACACAACATCTGGGAATTGGCGGTGCATGCCGCTTATTGGAAATACGCAATGCGGCGCCGTTTGGAAGGGGGCAAGCGCGGCTCTTTCGCGTTGCAGGGCAGCAATTTCTTCGAGCGCCCCGGGAAAGGCGGTTCGAATGAAGCTGCCTGGCGCGCCGACAAGGGATTGCTGGAGAGGGAGCACGTTGCGTTGCGCGGGTCCGTCAAGAAGGCGATTCGTGCGGGCCGGGCGGCAAGATTCGTTCGACAGATTTTCGGCGTGGCATTTCACGATGTTTACCACGCGGGCCAGATTCGCTTGCTCCGGCGACTCCAGGGGTGAGTGGGGGGTCAGCGGGAGGTGCGAGCCGCGCCGAGCGGAGCAGGCCGCAAAAGGCTGACCACTTTCTGGAGGTCACTGGCTTCCTGGAACAGCCGGATGGCCGCGATTCCTGCCGCGCCGGCTTTGAAGCATTCCCCAGCGTTCTGCGCGGTAATTCCGCCGATGGCCAGAACGGGGATGCGGACCAGGCGGCAGACATCGGCCAGCCGGTCAATCCCCTGCGGCGCTCCGTAGGCGGCTTTTGAAGGAGTCTCGAAGACCGGCCCGAAGAAAATGTAACTGGCTCCTGCCCTCTCGGCCGCGCAGGCCGCGTCCCCTGAATGCGCGGAGACGCCGACCAGGAAATCCTCCGGCACGGCTTCTCGGCAGACCTCCGAGCGAAGAAGGCCGACGACCTCCTCCGCGGGCATGGAGGCCTCTCCGAGGTGGACGCCTCCAGCGCCAGCCGCAAGCGCCACATCCAGGCGGTCGTTCACCAGGATGCGCGCGCCCGGAGGCACGCGGCTCACGGCGTTGCGCGCCAAAGCGACAAGCCGCCTGCCGGTCAAGTCCTTCTCACGGAGTTGGATCCAATTCACGCCCGCGGCGGCCGCGCGCTCGATGGTGGCGAGCAGGGTGGCTTCGCTCTCCGGTGCGTGCGCTCCGGAGGGCAGGCTCCGGCGGTCGGTCACATAGCAGAGGATCGGCCTACTGGCTGGAAGCACTTGCGGCCTGTGAACTCCGCCGAATCATTCCGGCGGCCAGAATAATATCCAACACGCCGATACCGCTCACGGCGCCGCGCACCGAGGGATGAAGCATCACCGGGATCAACGCCGGAAAGTGGATGAGAAAGTAGTTCTGCTCCCAGAGCGACGACCACGGGAGGTAGACAAGGATTGCGCCCATCTCGAAACACAACAAGACCAGCAGTGCGCGCACGAAGCGATTCATTTTCGGGTGGACAACTCTGTCCGGCGGGACAGGCGGGCTTCACCGGGCGGCTTTTTCGAGCACCGCAATCCTCTCAGCGACGTCGCGATAATCGATGTTGACCGCATAGACTTTCGTGAAGCTCTTCAGCGCGGCATCCGAATCGCCCGCCGATTCCTGGGCCACGCCCAGATCATACCGCAAGGCAAGGGCACTTTCCGGCTCTATATCCGGAGTCTCCAGGGCACGCTGATACCAGTGCGCGGCAACGGCCGGCTGGCTTTTCTCCATGAAGGCGAGGCCCAGCAGAGTGCAGCATTGCATGCCGTAACGGAAGGCTCGGCCGTGATCGCTGGCTTTTGCCACTTTCTGAAATTCGCTGATGGCTTCCTCGAGCAGGCCCATCTCCCGAAAGGCAATGCCCAGACTGTAGTGGGTTTCGAGATCTTCGTCCCCCGCGCCCATTTCGCCGAGTTCTGCTCGGAATTCTTCGAAAACCTGTTTGAGCGGCGACTCGTCCGCGGAGGCCGGCGGGGGAAAAGCGGCTTTTTCGACGCCACCGGCGGAAGACGCTGCCGCGGCAGGAGCTTTCGGAGCAGGCTTCGAGAATTTGGGAGAAAGCTTGCCGATGCCCAACTCCTGGATCTCACTGGCAAGCTGCTCCAAAAACTGATCGGAGGACATCGGAGGGGCGGGGCGAACAGCTTGCTTCTCCCCCGGCGTCCCGGCGGAAGACAAGGGAGCCGCCTGCTCGTGGGTGGGCACCAACGGCTCGGCCTCCAGCACGAGATCGAAATCCTGATCCAGATCGAGGACCGGCTCGAGTTCGCGAATCTTCTCTCCTTCTGCAGGGCTCGCGTCCCGAGGAGCCTCGACGACAGGTATTTCCGCCACCAAGGAGCTCCACTCGTCGGACAAGTCGATCTCATGGACGCCCGTCGTGGGTACCTTCGCATCCGGCGCAGTTGGCGTCACCGGCTGCGGTTTGACAACGGCCTCTGCTTCCACGGCGGGAGTAACAGGCGCCGCGTCCTGCGCAGTGGCTTCCATCAATTCCGCATCGGACAGGCCCGCAGCCCGCTGGAAGCGCCGCCGCAATTCGCCGAATCGCTCCGCAGCCGGCTCTTCGCCGCGCGCGTGGTGAATCTGTTCGAGTTGGGCGGCAAGCGTAGCCGTGCGACGGTCGTCGCCCGCGCCCAGGGCGAAATCGAGAAGTTTTTCGAGCGCCGGCGCGTGGCGCGGCGCACGCCGGAGCACCGCCTCAAGAAGGCCGATGGCCTTCTGCGTCAGGCCGTAGCTGGCGAAGAGATCTACATCGGTCAGCGACTGGGAGATGAATCGCTCTGTGTCGGCATCCGACCTGACTTCCGCCGGCGCCACTGGCTTCGCCGCCACGAGCTCCGACACCGGTGGTTCGGAACGCACGCTGAACTCCTCCGGTTTTGCGCGCTCCGCCGGAAAAGTCCGTTCCGGGACGGCGGCGACCTCGGGTTCCGGCGCGGTGACGAGACCGAGTTTGCGCCGCACCTCGTTCAGCTTGCCTTTCGCGGCCTCGTTCTCCGGCTCGCGATCCGCGAGCTGTTCGAAGACTTCTTTTGCGCGCTTGAGATTGCCGGCGGCCACCAGGGCCTCGCCGAGTTGCGCGAGCGCGTCCGGCAGGCGGAAGGAATCGCTTGCACGGCCATAGGTGTCTACCAGCCATTCCAGCAGCTCCACGCGTCCGGGCAGCTTTGCGACGAGGACGGCCAAGAGCCGCGAGAGCGTTTCATGCTCGCCCGCGTCCAGCATGGGAAGGCGGATGCGGCCGATGATGGACTGCGCGGATTCGAACTGGCCCGCTTCGAGGAGCGCTGTGGCAACCTTCTCCGCCGGGCCGAAGTTCTTTTCGTCCGCATCGGAGACGCGAACGGCCAGGGCCATCGCATCTTTCCATCTCGATTCTTTCACGTAAAGGTCCAAAAGCAACTCCGACTGCTCCCCGCCCTTTTCCAGGCCTGAGACCTTTTCGAGCTGTTGCGCCGCATCCACCAGCTTGCCCTGCGCCGCGTAGATACGCGCTTTGATGGTAACCGCTGCGGCATTCTGCGGATCGAACTTCAGCGCTTTCTCCGCGAGCTTTCCGGATTCCGCATGTTCGCCGCGAGCCAGGGAGCGTTGTGCCGCATCGACGTAGGTCTCGACGGCCTCTTTCGGCTGGCCCATGGCGTTGTACAGATCGGCGAGGCGGATCTGGATGCGCAGATTTTCCGGCTCGGCGGAGAGGAGTTTTTTCAGCGGGACGACGGCCTCCGACTGGCGGTTATTCTTCAGGTGAATCTCCGCGAGCTGGAGAAAGAGCGGCCGCGCCTCGCTCATGACCCCGTGCTGAACATAGAGATCGGCCAGCTTTTCGAGCGGGTGAATCTCTTCGGGCGCGAGTTTGGCAATGCGCTTATAGACCGCGATGGCTTTGGTCAGAAAGCCGTCGGCGACGAAGATCTGTGCGAGCCGCTCGAAATAATCAATCGCCTGCAAGGGCTCGCCCCGGCGGATATAGAGTTCGGCGACGGTCATCAGCGTGACTTGATCGCGCTGCTCATGTTTCAGTATCAGCTGGTATTCGCCGATAGCCTGGGCGATCTTGCCCTGATTGAGGAGTTTTTGAGCGCTTTCGGCGTGTTTGCTCTTGCTATAGGCCATGCGTGAATCCGAACAAAAGGGGACCCGGGCCCACCCGGAGGAATACACCTCCTCCCGCGTGGAGCGGCAGGCCAAGTCGTACTTGTTTACGCTAGCAGGCGGCAAAAAGCCGAGTCAACGAAGCGCTCAGCTCGTGTGAGCAGGCAGTTATCCCCCGCTGCCGGATGGACGAATTCACGGCGGAATGCAGGAGCCGGGGTCTTTGATCGCCGAAAACTGTTACCTTCTTAACGCCAAAGCGAGGGGCCGGCGGGAACGCGCCACTCGAGAGCCCGCGCGGCGCGAAGAAAGTGTGCCAGCAAGTTGAACAGCGGCGGGGTGTACGGTGTCTAGATGGATAGGAGCGGAAGCCGCGTGACCGGGCCTTACGCAGCAGCGTTCATGACCGAGTCGGGGAGCGCAGGCGCGGAGGCGGACTTTGGTGCGCGAGTCGCAGAGAACCAGCGGCGCGTCTTTCAAATCGCCTACGGCGTGCTAGGCAATTCCGCCGACGCGGAAGACGTGGCCCAGGAGGCCTTCCTGCGGGCATACCGGAAGTTAGCTTCGCTGCGCGAGCCCGCTCGCTTTCGAACCTGGGTGAACCGCATTGCCTTCCGGATCGCGCTCAACCGGCAGAGAGGATCGCGACGCCAAATGGCGCGGGAAACGGCGTGGCACGCGGCAGGTCCGGGTGAGACGGTGGATGAAGCGCGGAAGACAAATGAGCGCCTGCTGGCCGAAGAACTGCGCCGCGAAATCGAGGGTCTGCCGGAAAAATACCGCAGAGTGCTCCAACTCTTGATGGTAGAGGAAATGAATTCCGCGGAGGCGGGGGCCATTCTGGGAATTCCCGCGGGTACAGTGAGGTCCCGGCTGCACGCTGCGAGAAAACTTCTGCTGGAAGCGATGAAATGATGGCCGCTTGTTCAATTTGGAAAGACCAGTTGCTCGAAGCCGCTCTGGGCGATGCGCCGACAGACGAACTGGCGGAACACTTGAAGAGATGCCCCGGATGCGCGGTAGCGCTCACAGAGCTAAGCGCGCGGCGGGAGCGGCTGGATCGGGCGCTGCCGCTGGTGGCCCGCGGGGCGGAATTGCCGGCGGATTTTCGGGCGCGCGTGCTCGCGGCAGCCGAGTCGAGTGAACCGCGATGGGGCTGGGGGCGGCGGGGATGGGTGCTCGCGGGGGCGGCCGTAATCACGGCCTCCATCCTTGTCGCCATACTTGTGCACCACCACGGAGCGTCCCCGGCGCAAGACCTGGACGTCGCTGCCATGGAGAAGATGACGCACTGGCGCGCTCCCAGCGACGTTTTTCTTGAAACACCCGGCCGGGAGAATCTGCGAATGACGCCGAGGCTTGGCGATTCGATCGTGAATTTGCCCGTCCCTAGGAATCAGGAGGATTGAAATGAAAACGAAAACACTCTCGATCTGCGCATTCCTACTCTTGCTCGCCGGCGCCGTGCGCGCGCAGCAGCCCGGTGATGATCCGTTCGGAAGGAGTTTTTATTCGCCCGAAATGGTGATGCAGCATCAGGAGGCCATCGGGCTCAGCGAAGAGCAGAAGAGTTTCCTCAAAACGGAAATCCGCCAGGCACAGGTGAAATTCACCGAGCTGCAATGGAAGCTGCAGGATGAGGCGGAGAAACTCGTCGCCATCGTCAAACAGCCGCGGATCGACGAGCAACAGCTCCTGGCGCAGCTCGACAAAGTGCTCTCGGCCGAGCGCGAGGTCAAGCGTGCGCAGGTGACTCTGATGGCGCGCATCAAGAACAAGCTCTCCCCCGAACAGCAGCAAAAACTCGAGGAGCTGCGGAGCAAAGCCACCGCCAGGTGAAGTGGAGTCCAGGCTTGCGTCTTCCGGCGATTCAGTGCGTGAGGACGTCGAGCGGAAGCGGGGACTGCGTGGCCGCGGCGGCCCAGCAGCCCGCCTCTCGGACGGGAGCGAAGGAATGCCGGTGCAGTGGAGACGGCCCATGCCTGCGCAACGCCTCAAGATGATCGGGCGTGGCATAGCCCTTGTGGCGCGCCAACCCGTATAGCGGATAGATCGCGTCCCATTCCTCCATGCGCGCGTCGCGGTGCGTCTTGGCCAGAATCGAAGCCGCGGCGATGGAGATCGAGCGCGCATCGCCTTTGATGAGCGATTTCTGCTCGATGAGGACGTCGAGCTGCAGCGCATCAATCAGCAGGTAGTCCGGCCGGATGGAAAGTTGCTCGAGTGCCGCGGTCATGGCCTGGCGGCTGGCTTGATAAATGTTCCACGCGTCAATGCGCTGCGCGTCCACTTCGGCCACGGCCCAGGCAAGCGCGTGCGCATGGATTCGCCCGGCGAGCAGGGCGCGTCGTTCGGCCGTCAGGCTCTTTGAGTCGTCGAGCCCGACGATGCGGCGCTTCGGATTGAGGATGACTGCCGCAGCCACGACCGGCCCGAACAGCGCGCCGCGGCCGGCTTCATCGAGGCCGGCGATGCGCGTCCAACCGAGTTTGCGTGCCATCCGCTCGAAACGGGAAGAGCAAAGCCGCGACATAGAAAAGCGCGACCACGAAGCGATCGGCGCGGCGTGATTCTAGCACACGGTTTTCGCAATGAGGGGCGCCGTTTGCCGCGCCGGAGACAAGAAAGAAGCGGACGGCGTTAGGTCTTGGCGTCGCCGGCGGCAGCCGCCGCCGCAGCGGGCTCTTCTCGGGCGGCGCGCTTGATGCGGGCGGCCTTGCCTTTGAGGTTCCGGAGGTAGTAGAGGCGCGCGCGGCGCACGCTGCCCTTGCCGACCACTTCGATGGAGCTGATGGTGGGCGAGTGCAGCGGGAAGATGCGCTCGATGCCGACGCCGAAGCTGACGCGGCGCACGGTGAAAGTCGCGCTCGACGCGCGGCCCTTCTTCGAGATCACGACGCCCTCGAAGGCCTGCAAGCGTTCTTTTTCCTTCTCAGCGTCGGCTTCCTTCAGGCGGACGTTGACCCGGACGGTGTCGCCCGGGCGAAACTCGGGGAGATCCTTGCGCAGTTGCGCCTCGTGCAGTTTGCGAATAACCGGGTTCATGTGGCGTTTCCCTGCAGACCCTCTCAGGCGGGGCCGGCACTCCAAAGACAAACGCAGATTATAGCGGACTTCGGCCTCATTGGCCAGAGAACCGGTTGCCCGCGAGGGGACAAGCTTGTTCCGTGAACCGTGGTTGGTGGACGAGCATAGATGATGAGGACACCACTGCGGGAAGTCATCGTAGAGTTAAGAAACGCGGGCTGCGCAAGAATGGGGCAGCCGCATTACTTGCAATAAGAAACCAGATCCGGCTGAGCTTGAGGACAGCGGGAGGCGGCTGGACGAATGGCCAGGCTGGAGGGGCGGCAGGCAACCCGAAAAACAGCGGCGGCTTCTAAGGCAAGACAGGGGCAAGTGTCAGAAAAATAAAGGGATTGGAGATTTGACGTGGCGCTTGCCGCCGGGTAGAATGACCGCTTCAATGGATAGGGGTGTCTCTATGTCGCTGTTCTCTCGCGCCCTCCTGGCGTTCGGGCTCTCTGCCACGCTGATCGGTTCAGCGGTTCTCGCGCAAGAAGCTCCGCCCGCCTCCCAGTCCAGGCCCAAGCCCAACAAAGAAACCAAGAAAAAAATGAAGCAGGTGTACAAGGAGCTGGGCGAGGCGTACAAGCACTGGCTCGATCAAGAGGTAATTTACATCATTTTGCCGGAAGAGCGCACGGTATTTCTGCAGCTCTCGACCAATGAGGAACGCGAGCAGTTCATCGAGCAATTCTGGCTGCGGCGAAGCAGCAACCCGGACCTGCCGGACAGCGATTTCAAGGAAGAGCACTATCGGAGGATCGCCTACGCCAACGAGCGCTATGCTTCCGGGGTTCCGGGATGGAAGACCGACCGCGGGAGAATCTACATCATGTGGGGGAAGCCGGATGACCTGGAAACCCACCCGGCGGGCGGACCGTATCAACGTCCGATGGAAGAGGGCGGCGGATCAACAACCACCTATCCGTTCGAGATTTGGACCTACCGGTATCTGGAAGGGATCGGGACGAACGTAGAACTTGAATTTGTGGATCCTTCGGGCTCAGGGGAATACCACCTGACGATGGATCCGGGGGAAAAGGATGCGCTGAAGAACGTCCCCGGGGCCGGGTTGAGCATGTTGGAATCGATGGGGATGGCCAATAAGGCGGACCGCTTTAGGCGCTCGGACGGAACGAGCCTGCCAACAACGCTGGGCGGCGATGCCGGCCGGCAGGCATCGAAAGAATTCGATCGGCTGAGCCTGTACGCCGACATCCAGCGTCCACCGGCGGTGAAGTTCCGCGATCTGGAAGCGCTGGTGACCTCGCGCATCGTGCGGGACCAGGTGCATTTCACCTGGCGCACGGACTATCTGAAAGTAGCGAGCGAATCGGTGCTGGTGCCGGTGACGATCCAGATCCCCAACTCGCAGCTTTCTTACCAGAACAAAGATGGCGTGCATTCGGCGTTGCTGAATATATACGGTCGCGTGAGCACGCTGACCGGCCGCGTGGTGCAGACATTCGAAGATTCCGTCAGCCGCGCTTACCCGGACTCGCTGTTCCAGCAGTCACTCAAACTGTCCTCCATTTACCAGAAGATCGTGCCGCTGCGTCCGGGCCTCTACCGGCTGGACATCGTCATCAAGGATGTGCAGAGCGGAAACGTCGGCGTGGTGAATTCGCGGCTCGCGGTTCCGCGATTCGAGGACGATAAGCTGTCCGCGAGCTCGTTGATTCTTGCGGATCAGATCGAGCGCGTGCCGGCGAAGCAGATTGGCACCGGGCAGTTCGTTCTTGGCTCGTCAAAGGTGCGGCCCCGTATGGATGCGGACTTCACGACCACGGAAAAGCTGGGGATCTACCTCCAGGTCTACAACCTGAAGGTGGATGAGAAGACGCACCGGCCGAACGGAACGGTTTTCTACCAGGTGAAGAAGGGCGAGCAGAAGGTGATGTCCTTCCAAGAGACGACCAAAGAGATGAAGCAGACCGGCGAACAGATCACGATCGAGCGGCTGCTTCCGCTCGCCACGTTTGCGCCGGGCAAGTACACTCTTGAGGTAAGCACAACGGACCAGATTGCCCACCAGACGATTTCGAAGTCCGCGGAATTCACGGTGAAGGCTGCGCCGGAGGTAAAGGCTGCAGCCATCGCGGTTCCCGGGAGGTAAGGCGTCGTGAAGCAACGGCGGTTCCGGACGGCGACTGCAGGAGCCTTGGCCATGGCTGCAGCGCTGCTCTCGGTTTTGAGCGCTTCGGCGGGAGCACGAGCGAAACCTGCGTTCGGTAAGCTCGCGGGCGTCGTGCGCGACGCCGTGGGGACGCCACAGATGGGAGCGACCGTCCAGGTCGTTTCCGAGACCGGGCCGCAAGCACGCCCGAACGAATACCTCACGAACACCCTGGGAGCTTTCCGCGGAGAGCAGCTGGCTCCCGGACTCTATACCGTGCGCGTCACGCTCGCCGGCTTCCTACCCACCCTGGAGCAACATGTTCGGGTCGCCGCCAGCTTTACCACCGTCCTGCGGATCGAGATGGAGTCGTTGTTTGCGTCGCTCGATCAGTTGCGGCGGCCGTCGGCCACTTCCGACGCGGACGATTGGAAATGGGTGCTGCGATCTTCAGCTTCGATGCGCCCGGTGCTGCAGTGGATGGAAGAGAATCAAACAGACACGGTGAACGAGGCTGATGGAAGCGCCCGCAGGCGGACCAGAAGCCGGCTCGAGCTGACGAGTGGCGGCAGGCACCCGGGCTCGGTTTCGAACCTCGCCGACGCGGCAGGCACGGCGTTTGCCTACGATCAAAGAGTGGGCGCGGTCGGCCGGCTGCTCCTTGCGGGCCAGATGAGTTATGAGCGGGCCCCGGCCGGAGGAGTCGCAACGATCTGGCTTCCTTCCGGATCGCTGGAAGCAGGGCCGCGGACAACTGTGGTTCTCCGCGAATCCAAGCTGGGATGGGCTGGGCCGACCTTCCGTGGCGTGCGGATGGACCAGAGTGGCGTCTTAGGCCTGGGCGAGCGCGTGGCAATGCGCTATGGCGCGGAGTACGTCCTGGTCGGGCTTGGCAAATCCGCTTCATCGCTGCGTCCACGCATGGAAATTTTGGTGCATGTCAAAGGCGATTGGAGCGCCGCTTTCATCTTCACGGCGCAGCCCGGCGCCCATCCCTACTCGCAGCCCGAAGGGGACGGTGGGAGCGAACTGCTGGCCGCGGCGATCAATCAACTCGACGCCTTTCCGGCGCTGCTCTGGCGCAACGGGCATCCGGTGCTGGAAGGCGGCTGGCATGAGGAAATCGCGTTGCGGCGAAAACTTGGCGAGCGGGGAAGCCTGCAAATTGCGGCGCTGCACGACGACAATCGCCATGTGGCGGTCTTCGGCACAGGAAGCGGCCTGGCGAACACGGAATTCTTGCGCGACTTTTTTTCACATGGATTTGTGACAGAGGGCGGCTCGTACAGCGCATGGGGCGCCCGCGTGGCGGTACGCGAGAAGATAACCGATACGGTGGAGATCACCGCGATCTACGCGCTGGCAGGAGCTCTTGCTCCGGGGAACGCAAACGGCGAGATTCCGATAGAAGACTTGCGCGACGGGCTGCGGGAGAAGCAACGGCAGACGCTCTCTGCAGGCGTTAGAGCGCGAGTCCCGCGGCTGGGCACGCAGATTCATGGAGGATATAAATGGCTCAGCGGCCGAACCGTCTCGCGAGTGGATGGTTACGGTGAGGCGCTTTTCCAGGACGATCCCTATCTGCATGTGAGCGTCCGACAGGCGCTGCCGAGACTCGGACTGGGTCGCTGGGAAGCCCTCGCGGAATGCCAAAACCTGCTTGAGCAGGGATATGTCCCGGTAGCTGGACATAATGGCAGCGCTATGCTGGTCCCCGCATTCCGGACCTTCCGAGGCGGCCTAAGCTGGCAGTTCTGAGGCCCAATACGGGGCTTTGGAATCTTGTATCCAACCTACCAGAAACCGGAGACCCAAAGGATTCCAGGTGCGGCGTCTTTCCATGTTTATGAAAACATGAGCCTTGTGAATAATAAGAGATACCAAACGATGGAACCACACTTGCTCTCATTTCTTGAAGGTTCGTCCCGATGGGTGTGGTGCGGGTTATGAAGCAGAACCTCCGCGTAAGCTTAGGTGCGGTCATGCTGGCGCTGGCAACGCTGGCGGCGGTGATCTTTGCCGCGTACAACTTCGACCAACGCACGCGCTTCGAGACGCCTGAGGATGGCGTGGTCTGGCTGGACACGGATCACGGAGTGCAGGCGTGGCGAGTTGCCCCGAATTCACCGGCGGCCCGGGCGGGAATCCGTGCCGGAGACCGGCTGGTTGCCATCAACGATGCGCTGATCAGCAGAGACGTTCAAGTCACCGAAAAGCTGTGGCGCGCGGGGCTGTGGTCGCAGGAACGCTACCGGGTTGCGCGGAACGGACAGGAGTTCGAAACGCGCCTGGTGACGGCGCCGGCAGAGAAGCCGGCATCCATCGAGAACTACCTGCGGCTGGTCGGGCTGCTGTATCTGTTCATCGGGCTGTTCATATTCGTGCGCCGGTGGAGCGCGCCGCGGGCCGTTCACTTCTACATATTCTGTCTCGTATCGTTTGTCCTCTACTCCTTCCACTACACCGGAAAACTCAACGCGTTCGACTGGGTCATCTATTGGTCAAACATTGCGGCGCGGCTGCTGGCGCCGGCGTTGCTGCTGCACTTCGCACTTGTTTTCCCGGAACGGACGGAAGGGAGAGGATGGACCGCAGCGAAACTGGCCGGAGTCTACGCCCTGCCGGCCGTTCTCGTGTTCACGCACGTGAGCGTCGCGGTGAACGTCCTGGGGTTTGTGCCGTGGCTCGGTGCGCGGTTCGTGCTCGACAAGATCGAGTTGACCTATCTGGGCATTTGTTTCTTCGCGGCGGGAATCGTCTTCTACCGGAGTTACCGACATGCGTCACCGGGCGTACTGCGGCAGCAATTGAAATGGCTGACGGGGGGAACCATCTTCGGAAGCGCGCCGTTCGCGCTTTTTTATATCGCGCCTTTTGTGTTTGATTTGGCGTCAGCCACCTGGTCGAAGTTTTCGGCGTTGAGCCTGGTGTTCATTCCGCTGTGTTTCGGCTACGCGATCATCCGCTACCGGCTCATGGACGTGGACATCATCTTCAAGCGCGGCCTGGCTTATACGGCGGCGACGGCGGGGGTCGTGGGAGTGTACTTCGCCGTGGTGGCGCTGATCGGGGAGTTGCTCCACTTGAAATGGCCGACAGGGCCGGGAGGAGGGATCATCGCGATCGTCGTGGCGGCGTTTCTCTTCCAGCCCTTCCGGGATTGGACGCAGGCTCGGCTCGACCGGTTCTTCTATCGAGACCGGCTGGACTACCGCCGCACGCTGATCGAATTCGGGCGCACGCTGACGAACGAAGTGAGGCTCGAGCCGATGCTGGGGTCGGTGATGGACCGCGTGTCGCAGACGCTGCTGGTGGACCGGCTGGCGATCTTTGTGGAAGACCCGGTTCAGCCTGGACAGATGAGGCTGGCGCGGTCCATGGGGGTGCGCCTGAGCGAGCCGCTGGATTTGAGTTTCCTCGAGCCGGCCCGGCCCGAGTTCGCGCGCGGGGCGCTCTTTTTCGAGTCGCCCCGCGGCACGCGCAACTTGCCGGATGCGGTGCGGCGTTCCCTGGAGCAACTGGACCTGAACTACTACGTTCCGTGCCGCATCCGGGAGCACACCGTGGCGGTGCTGGGTCTCGGCAAGACGGTGGACGGAGACTACCTTTCGAGCGACGACGTTGAACTGGTGGAGACGATCGCAGGGTATGTGGCCATCGCGCTGGATAATTCGCACCTGTACACGTCGCTGGAACAAAAGGCGTTGGAGATCGCGCGGCTCAAGGATTTCAGCGAGAACATCATCGAATCGCTGAGCGTCGGCGTGCTCGCGGTGGATCTGGAAGGCGTCGTCGAATCTTGGAATTCGCGGATGGAGCAGCTCATCGGCGCATCGCGGCGGGATGCGGTGGGGCGCCCACTGGCCGCGCTGCTTCCGCCGGAGCTGGCGGCGGAGATTCTGGCGCGCGCCGGAGACGACCAGATCAGCGGCATCTATAAGCACCGGCTCCATCATCGAGGACAGACCTACACCCTGAACGTCTCCATCACGCCCCTGGTGAGCAAGTCGGGAGAGAAAATCGGGCTGCTGCTGCTGTTTGACGACGTCACGCAGCGCGAGCGGATGGAAGGTCAGATGTCGCGGACCGAAAAGCTCACTTCGCTGGGGCTGCTGGCCGCGGGAGTGGCGCACGAAGTGAATACGCCCCTGGCGGTGATCTCCAACTACATCCAGATGCTGGCGAAACAGATGCCGGAGGGGGACCCGCGGCAGGCGATCATCGAGAAGATCGTGAAGCAGACTTTTCGCGCAAGCGAGATCGTGAACAACCTGTTGAATTTCTCGCGGGTCGGAGCAGCCGAATTCGGCGAAGTGGACGTCAACCGGCTCGTGGAAGAGACGCTTTCCCTGGTGGCGCATCCGATGAAGACGTCGCGGGTGCAGATCGTGAAGCAGCTGGGAGAATCGCTGCCGCCGGTGCTCGGTTCGGCGAACAAACTCCAGCAGGTGTTTCTGAACCTGTTTCTGAATGCGAAGGACGCCATGCCGGGAGGCGGGATGCTGGAAGTGCGCACGGCGGCGCGCAACGGAAGCGTGGAGATCGAAATCGCCGATACCGGCGCGGGGATTTCGCGAGAGGACATTCACCGGATCTTCGACCCCTTCTTTACGACGAAATCGAGCGGCCGCGGCACGGGACTCGGCCTCTCGGTGAGCTACGGGATCATCCAGGAACATTCCGGGAAGATCGACGTGCGCTCGACGCCGGGCAAGGGTACCTCGTTCCATCTTGAGTTCCCCGCAGCACGGAAAGCGGTTCATGCCTAAGGGCTCGATTCTGGTCGTGGATGACGAATCCGAGATCCGCGAGGGTCTCGAACTCCTCCTGAGCTCGGAAGGATACGGTGTGGCCAGCGCGGAGACCGGGGAGTCCGGGTTGGCCAAGCTGGAAGAGCACCCCTATGACCTGCTGCTGTTGGACGTGAGTCTTCCCGACCGGAACGGCTTGGAGCTCCTCCGCGAGATCCGGCGCCGCGATCCGCATCTCTCCGTCGTCCTGATCACCGCCTACGGCTCAATCGACATGGCCCGGCAAGCGTTCAAAGGCGGCGCGCTCGATTACATCACGAAGCCCTGGTCAAACGACGAATTACTGGCGCAGGTGGCGCAGGCCGTCGAGTCACGGCGGCTGCGCGAAGAAAACGTGCAGCTCAAGCGGGCGCTGAAGCAGCGCTTCAATTTTCCCAACATCATCGGCAAGAGTGAAAAGATGCTGTCCCTGCTCGACCTGGTGAGCCAGGTGGCGCCTTCCCGCTCCACCGTGTTGATTTCCGGCGAGAGCGGCACGGGCAAGGAACTGATCGCGAAGGCCATCCACTCGGCGTCGCCGCGGTCGGACAAGACCTTCGTGCCGGTGAATACCGGTTCGATCCCCGTGGATCTGCTGGAATCGCAGCTTTTCGGCCACGTGAGGGGAGCATTCACAAGCGCGATCGCGTCGAAGAAGGGGCTTTTTGAAGTCGCCGACCAGGGGACAATTTTCTTTGACGAAATCGCCACGATCAGCCCGGAGACGCAGGCGAAGCTGCTCCGCGTCATCCAGGAGCGCGAGTTCATGCGGCTTGGCGGGACTGAACAGATCAAAGTGGATGTGCGGATCGTTGCGGCATCCAACGTGGATTTGCTCACGCTGGTGAGGGAGGGGCGCTTCCGCGAAGACCTGTATCACCGTCTTAACGTCATTCACCTGAGGCTACCT
>DASZZJ010000027.1:0-6649 GCA_035545075.1 Candidatus Acidiferrales bacterium | reverse complement strand
CGGACAGCACGCGCACCTCGTGCGGAATGCCGAGGTCTTTGAGCGTCTTGGCGGCGTGTTCCATCGTCTCCCAATCCGATTGCGAGCCCATGATGATTCCGACCAGCGGTTTGGTGGACTTGGTCATCTTACTTTTGATCCTTTCCAACTTTTCATTGCCGGTTGTGCCGTCAAGCCGCCCTTACGATCGCGCCAGCACCCGCATTCGATCCTTCCAGAAATGACGGATCTGGCCAACCAGATAGAGCGAGCCGGTCACGAAAATCACGTCTTCATCCGCGGCGGCGGCCAGCGCTCGCTCAAGCGCTTCCTCCGCGTCCGGCAGGACCAGAAAATTCACGGCGTGGTGGCCGGTCATCTCGGCAAGGAGGCCCGCCGAGATGGCGCGGGAAGTGCGCGGCTCGGTGAGGATCACTTCCGCGGCGCGCGGAAAAAGCAGGCCCGCGATTTCGTCCACCGCTTTGTCGCGCAGCGCCCCGAAAAGGAGCCGAATTCGCCGACCACGAAAATTCTCCTCCCAGAAGGCGGCCAGTTCGCGCGCGGCGCCGGGATTGTGCGCTCCATCGAGAAAAACATCGGGGCGCGTCTGGAGCCGCTCGAGCCGGCCCGGCCACTCGGCGGCGGCAACGCCCGCGGTGATGGCGTCGTCGCGGATGCGCAGGCCGCGCGCTTGCAATTGGCGGACCGCAG
Organism: Candidatus Acidiferrales bacterium; assembly: GCA_035545075.1. Taxonomy (GTDB): domain Bacteria; phylum Acidobacteriota; class Terriglobia; order Acidiferrales; family UBA7541; genus Acidiferrum. The sequence goes on along the minus strand of DASZZJ010000027.1, from coordinate 5,959 downwards.
CCACGGCACTGAGCGCGTTCTGCAACTGGAAGCGGCCGCGGAGCCGCGGCGCAATCTCGAATTCCCGGCCGGTGGCGGTTTCCTTCACGCGGGCGCGGACGCACCCGTCTTCGCCCGTTTCGCATTCCACGTGGAACAGTCCCGCGGTCTCAACAACGCGGCATCCCAGTTCATCGGCGCGCCGATGGATCACCTCGCCGGCTTCCGCCTCCTGCGGCGCTGACACAACGGGCACTCCCGGCTTGAGGATGCCCGCTTTTTCCGCGGCGATTTCGCCGAGCGAGTGGCCGAGGAAGTTCTCATGGTCGAAATCAATGCGCGTCAGGAGAACCACCGCGGGCGAAATGACGTTTGTCGCATCCAGCCGGCCGCCCAGTCCGGCTTCGAAGACGCCGAACCCGATGCCCTCCCGCGAGAAGGCTTCCAGGGCCATGGCCGTGAGGCATTCGAAATAAGTAGGATGCGCGCGGAGCTTGCCCGCGGCCAGCAACTCTTCGATCAGGACATGGACGCGCGTGAAGCACTGCGCAAAAGCTTCGTCGCCGATCTCTTCCCCGTTGATGCGGATGCGTTCGTTGATCCGCTCCAGGTGCGGCGACGTGTAGAGCCCGGTGCGGAATCCAGCGCGGCGCAGAATGGCTTCGAGAAACGCCGCGGTCGAGCCCTTGCCGTTCGTTCCGGCGATGTGCACGCTCGGGTAAGCGCGGTCCGGCCTCCCCAGCCGCTCCGCCAGGATCGTGATGTTCTCCAGATTGAATTTCGCCGCCGCGGCTTGCGTCGGCGCACCGAGCTCCCGGCCGAGCGAGAGCAGATACCGGACGGCGTCGTCGTAATTCATGCAGAATTCCGCTCAGTCCATCAAGAGTTCAAGCGCGGTGTGGATATAGCCCTTCAGATCCTTGCGGTGGACGACCGCGTCGAGGAAGCCATGCTCCAAAAGAAACTCGGCGCGTTGGAAGCCTTCGGGCAGCTTTTGCCGGATGGTCTGCTCGATGACGCGCGGGCCGGCGAAACCAATCAACGCGCCCGGCTCCGCAATGTTCAGGTCGCCGAGCATGGCGAAGCTGGCCGTCACCCCGCCGGTGGTCGGGTCGGTCAGCACCGAGATATACGGCAGCTTCGCTTCATCGAGCCGCGCCAGCGCCGCGGCCACCTTCGCGAGCTGCATCAGGCTGATCGCGCCCTCCATCATGCGCGCGCCGCCGGAGCAGGACACCACGATGAGCGCCTGGTGCGTCTCCATGGCCAGCTCAATCGCCCGCGCCACCTTTTCTCCAACCACCGCTCCCATCGAGCCGCCGATGAAGCCGAACTCCATGGCGCAGCACACCACCGGCCGGTCATTCAGCTTGCCCTCGGCGGTTAGCACGGCATCGTTCATGCCCAGCTTCTTCCGGGCATCTTTCAGCCGCGCGGCGTAGGCCTTGGTGTCCACAAACTTCAGGGGATCGGTCGAGGTCATTCCGGCGTCGTGCTCGGTCCAGCGCCCGTCGAGCAGCATCTCCAGGCGCTGCTTCGCGTTGACTTTGAAATGGAACTGGCATTTCGGGCAGACGTAGAGATTGGTCTCCAGGTCCTTGCGGAAGACGATCGCGCGGCACGACTCGCACTTGACCCAGAGCCCTTCCGTGCGCACGCGCCGCTCCTCCGGCGGAACCGGCTGGTCGATGGACTTCTTTTCGCGTTTGAACCAGGCCATGGCTGAAAGTTGACGGTTATCCGTTCACAGATGACGGTCAGAAAACAATCTCACGGGGCTTCGCGGATCGGCTAGAAGCCCCTAATAGTCAATTCCCCGCTGCGCCAGTATACCCTTCGTGTAGGGGTGTTTCACCTCGCGCATCTCCGTCACCAGGTCCGCGGCCTCCACCAGCTTCGGATGGGCGTTCCGCCCGGTGCAGATCACGTGGACGCGCTCCGGCCGCGCCGCGAGCGCCGCAACGATCTCATCCGCATCGAGCATCTTGTAGCTGATCACGTAGTTGATCTCGTCGAGCACGACCAGGTCGTACTTCCCGCTGTAAATGGCTTCGCGCCCGGCCTGCCAGCACTCCGCGGCGAGGCGCATGTCCTCCGGGTCGGTCTCCGCGCCGCCCACCTTGACGAACCCTCGCCCCATCGGCCGGATTTCGAACTTCTCGTCGCCCAGCAGCTTCGCGGCGTCCAGCTCGCCGTAATGCCACGATCCTTTGATGAACTGCACCATCAGGACGCGCAGGCCCTGGCCGACGGCGCGGAACGCCGCGCCCAGCGCGCACGTCGTCTTGCCCTTCCCCGGGCCCGTGTAGACGATCAGGAGTCCCTTCCCTTCGGGCATGTTCCCTCTGCGCCGCTACCGGCTCGCGAAGAAAAAGGAAAGTGTGCGTGCATGTACGAAAAAGGTCAAGCGCCGGGCAGGTCCGCGCTACTCGCGGAGGTTCCAAAGCGTGCGAACTATGGAGGAACGGTAACCTAGCTAGACGGAAGATTGCGGCGTCTCTCTAGCCGGCTGCACAGGCCGTGACGATCTCTGCAGGATGACAATTGTGCCCGCCCATTGGTCGCCTAAACGCTGCCGCAAAGGGTTGAGTTTGGCAACGATATAGCCAACCAAATAAAAGAAGATGAAATCCACGATGCGTAGCACATTTCGCTTCACGGATTGGCCGAGTGTGCATCTCTTGCCCTTGAGGGATACCACCCTTAGATCAAAAACCAATTTGCCTAGGGTTCCGCCAAGAAGCCATTCGGTCAGAATCCAGTAGCCTGCCGTGACCGCAAATAAGCCGATCGCTGGCAATCCGGAGACCACGTATTGGCCTGTATCAGGATTGTATCTGCTCCAATAATGAAAAACGGAGAACCAAATCCCTGTAGCGAATACGGCGTCGACTAGAGCAGCAAGCGCACGGCGGCCGATGGAAGCCAATTCGAGTCCGCCTGGCAAGCTCGTTGAATCAGCCAAAGAGGAAACCCTGAGCAACTAGAAACCTAGACGGTTTCTTATACACTAGGTGAAGTCATTTCGGATACGGGCTGCCGGAAAGAATCGCGAAGGCGCGGTAAATCTGCTCGGCAAGGACGACGCGCGCGAGCTCGTGAGACAAAGTCATGGCGCCGAGCGACAGCTTGTGTTGCGCGCGCCGCCGCAGCTCTTCGGGAAAGCCTTCGGCGTCACCGCAGAGAAAAACCAGCTCGCGCGTGCCCGTGTCGCGCAGACGCCCAAGCCATTTCGCGAACTCCTCCGAGCCCGGCTGCTTCCCGCCAGCATCGAGCAGCACGACCACAGCGGCTCGGTCCTCTTCAAGCTTTCTTAGCGCCGCTCCAGCGTCGCGCAGTTCGACAATCTCAATCGGATTGCTGCGGCTCACCCGCTTCACGTAATCCTCGAGCAGCGCCCGCAGCTCCGGGCGGCGCGTCTTGCCAAGCATCAACAGGCGAATGCGCAAAGTGTACTCGTCCTCTTGAATGGACAGATCCCGCCTTGCGGGATCACTTCAACCCATACTTCTTCCGCTTATCGAGCAGCGTTTTGCGGCTGATGCCCAGAATCGCCGCGGCCTTCGAGATCCGGTATCGCGTTGCCTCCAGCGTCGCCGCGATCACTTCCCGCTCGACCTCTTCCAGCGAGCGGAGGCCGGCGGGCGGGCCGCTGATTCCCCCGGCGGTACGCACGGTTTCCGGAAAATCGCCCGGCTCGAGAGTCGCGCCGCTGGAAAAAACCACGCCGCGCTCGAGGGCGTTCCGCAATTCGCGCGTGTTGCCCGGCCAGGTGTATGCGGCCAGGGCGCGACGCGCCGCTTCGCTTAGCGTCAGGTCCGGCCGCCCGTGCACAACGCGCAGCGTGGCAAGAAGATGCTCGGCCAGCGGCAGGATGTCCTCGCGCCGCTCGCGCAGGGGCGGGATCAAGATGGTCAGGACGTTCAGCCGGAAATAGAGGTCTTCGCGGAATCGGCCGCCGGCCACGGCGGCGGCGAGATCCGTGTTCGTCAGCGCGACGATGCGCGCTTCGATGTGCAGCGTCTCCGTGCCCCCCAGCCGCTCAAACGCGCGCTCCTGCAGGACGCGCAACAGTTTTGCCTGGCCCGCGGTGTCGAGCGCGGCCACTTCGTCGAGGACGATCGTGCCGCCGCCCGCGAGTTCCAGCCGCCCGAGTTTGCGCTCCACCGCGCCGGTGAAGGCGCCGCGTTCGTGCCCGAAAAGTTCGCTTTCCACCAGATGCGGCGGAAGACTGGCGCAATCGATCTTCAGGAAGGGAGCGTCGCGGCGCGGGCCGAGTTCGTGGACGAGCCGCGCGTAATGGTCTTTTCCCGTGCCGCTTTCGCCCGTGATCAGAAGCGTCGTGGGCGCGTCGGCGACTTTCTTTGCGAGTTCGACCAGACGCACCGATGCCGGGTCTTTCCCGATCCACGGCAGGCGCTCGGTCAGGGCCATGCTAAAAAAACCTTCGGCGCGGCCACGTGCGGCGGATCATCACGGGTGAATCTCTTCCGCAGCGCAGGCCCGCACAGCGCCGGCCGGCTCATCGGGAATCTCGACCCGCCGCGCGGAACGCCACAGCCGCTCCAGGTCGTAGTAGCGACGCGCCTGCTCGCTGAAAACGTGCACCACGAAGCTCCCGAAATCGAGCAGCGCCCATTCCGAAGAGCGGCGGCCTTCCCGGTGCTCCGGCGAGCGGCCGATCCGGTGCAACTGCTCCTCGACCTCCTCGCACACGGCCTGCACCTGCGGCGTGCTGAAGCCGGTGCAGATTACAAAATAATCCGTAAACGCGCCGAGTCCGCTGAGGTCGAGGACCAGCAAGCCGGCGGCTTTCTTGTTTTGTGCCGCTTCCACCGCGATCCGCACGGCCTGGGGCAAGGAATCCAATATCACCGGTAAAGGCCCTGTTTGAGAATGTATTCCTCGACGCGCGCCGCGACAAGCCCGTGGACGGATTGTCCGCGGTGGCAGCGCTGGCGAACGGCCGTCGCCGAAACTTCGCTGGCAACGTTGTCGAGGAGAAAAACAGTGGTGCGGTGAAGCTGGGCCACAATCGGGCCTTCCTGCTCCTCCGCGGCAATGGAGTCGGGCCCGCCCCGTTGCTCGTGGCGTGCCGCGGGGCGTCCCAGCAGTTCGGGAGGAATCACCAGGCGCAGCGCTTCCGCGCGGATGCCGGGCCGGCTGGCGACGATGAAATCGCAAAGGCCGAGAAGCGCTTCGTACTCTTTCCACGTCGGAATGTCGAGGAAAGCGTCCGCGCCGACGATGAAAAAGAGGCGGTCGCCCTGCCCGTGATAGACGCGCTTGAAGTGCCGCACCGTGTCCACCGAGTAGTGAAGCTGATGCCCGCTGAAGTCATCGCCGGCCTCCGCCAGCGATGGGATGAAGTGCAAGTGCTCGCTGCAGGCGAGCGAGATCATCGCAAAGCGGTGCGGGAACGCGGCCAGGTGCTGCTTCATCTTGTGCGGCGGGCGGCTTGCGGGAATGAAATGAAGCTCGTCGAAATTGAAACGCCGGTCAGCGGCGCGGGCCACAATCAGATGCCCGTTGTGCACCGGGTCGAAGGAGCCGCCAAAAAGGGCGATGCGGCGCGGGTGATGGCGAACCGCCGTGCGCTGCGCCTGGGCTGTGGTCAACGCGCCTCCCGGAAGGGGGTCATCAACAATCTTCCGCCACTCTTCGTCAATCCTTTATGGGGGCGGGGAGTGAGTCGCTCCCGCGAGTATTCTCATTCGCGGCGGGCGGCAAGTCCAGAGCGGATTCCAGCGCGGTGCGCGGAAGCTTATCGAGCGCGTCGGCCATGGCGCGCACCAGCTCGCGCACGCCTTCGCCGGAGGCGGCCGAGATGGCATGGAACTCGAGCTGGCGCTCGCGGCAGTACTCGCGAAGAGCGTCCAGCCGCGTGCGGTCGGTGGTCGCATCGAGCTTCGTCGCCACAACGATCATCGGCTTCGCCGCCAGTATTTCGCTGAACGCGCGCAGCTCGCCGCATATGACC
>DASZZJ010000026.1:0-13972 GCA_035545075.1 Candidatus Acidiferrales bacterium | reverse complement strand
AGGAGCCGCCTCCAGGAGATTTTCTTCCATGAAGCTAGCCGAAGTGGCGCAAAAGCTGGGCTGCCGTGTAGAAGGTGACGCAGAAACGGATATCACCGGAGTCGCCGGCCTCGAAACCGCCGAGCCGAACCAACTGAGCTTTTTGGCCAACCGAAAATACTTTCCTCTCCTCCGGACCACGCGGGCCTCGGCAGTCCTTGTGCAAGAGGGCACGCCGATTAACCGGGAGGAGGGCCTGCCGGGGCTGGCGGCGTTGCGTACGCCAAGCCCTTACTTCGCCTTCGCGCGGGCCATCGAGCTCTTCCAAGAGGCGCCGCGCTACGCGCCGGGCATCCATCCCACGGCGGTTTTGGCGGACGGCGCGCGCATCGGCAAGGACGCCCATGTCGGCCCTTACTGTTATGTGGCGGACGGCGCAGTCATCGGCAATCGCGCGGTCCTGCACAGCTTCGTGACCATCTATCGCGGGGCCCGCATCGGCGACGATTTCCTCGCTCACGCGCACGCTGTGGTGCGCGAATACTGCCGCATCGGGGATCGCGTCACCCTGCAGAACGGCGTCATCATTGGCGCCGACGGCTTTGGCTTTGCCGCCCTGCCCGACGGTTCCTGGTACAAGATGCTGCAGTCCGGCGTGACCGTGCTCGAAGACGACGTGGAGGTTCAGGCCAACGCCTGCGTGGACCGCGCAACGATCGGAGAGACGCGCATCGGGCGCGGCGCGAAGCTCGACGATCTCGTGCTGGTGGGCCACGCCTCGCGAGTCGGCACGAATTCCCTTCTCTGCGGGCAGGTGGGGCTGGCCGGCTCAACAAAAGTTGGAAGCAAGTGCATTCTGGCCGGACAGGCCGGTTCGGCCGGCCACCTGACGATCGGGGACGGCGCCGTCATCACCGGGCAGAGCGGCCTGCACAGCGACGTTCCCGCGAAGAGCATCCAATCCGGCTCTCCGGCCATGGAAAACAAGCTATGGCTGAAGACGGTCGCCGCGCTCAGCCGCCTTCCGGAGTTGCAACGCCGAGTGCGCGAGCTGGAAGAGAAAGTCCGCAGCCTGGGCGAGCGTTAACTGGATTCCGACTGCACTGGGATCTAGAGAACGGACTCCGCGGAGGCCGGGACCGTTTCTGCCTGCAGGTCGAGCGGGCGCTGGTCGGCTGGGAGGCCCTTTGCGAGAGCCGCACGAACCACGGCGTTGAGCGCATCACGTTGCTCGACTGTATAGGCTGTTGTCTCAATCGCCGGGCAGAAGCGCACGACGATTACGCCGGGGTGAAGGATCAGGGATTTCTTCTCCATGACGCGTTGGGCTCCGGCGCACGCGATCGGAACGATGGGCACGCCCGCCTTGATGGCCATGACCACCGCTCCTTTCTTGAAATACTGAAGACGGCCGTCCGGGCTGCGCGTTCCCTCCGGGTAGATGAGGAACGACGTGCCGGCACGCAGCTCTTCCGCGGCGCGATCCACGCTGGCCATGGCCGATTCATGATTAAAGCGGTCAACCGGGATGAACTGCGCGCGACGAAAGACCTGCCCGACGATCGGTATGCGAAACAGTGATTCCTTGACCAGAATCGCAACCTGCCGGGGAATCGCTCCGACAACCGCCGGCGCATCCGCCGAACTGGTATGGTTCGCCACGAACAGGCAGCTTCCCGGCGGTACGTGCTCGAGCCCTTCAACGTGGATCCTTACGCCCGCTGCACGCACAAGAAAGACGACTCCACCGACGCCCAGCCGGTAAAGCAGCCGCGCGTTGCCCACCGCCAGCGAATAAAGCAGGAGCGGCGGCCCCACGATCAGCACGTAGAGAGAGAGAAAAACGGCTACAAATAAAGTGCGGAACATCCCTGGCGTGAACTTTCTCGAATCCCGAAGAGGAGGTCAAGCGAAAGGTTTCGAATGAAGCATCTACCGGGCCTTTGGTCAGCGCGATGTGGCGGGACGCGCCTGCGTCACGCCGCGCAGAAGGCCGTCGCGGATGCGGCGGGCTTTTTCGCCGGCCGAAGCGGATTCGCTGACGGACCAAAGCGCTTCCAGCTGTTCGTCGAGAGGAAACTCAAGATTCGTCTCACCGTCATCCCGCCGCAACCGGAGGCGAAGGGTTTCGCCGGGTTTCCGCTGGCGAAGCCAGCGATCCAGGCGGCGGGGAACCTCGCCATCGTTCCACTTCAGGATGGTGTCCCCATCCTGTAGTCCAGCCGCCGCTGCGGCACTTCCCGGTAACAAGCCCGTCACGCGGAACTCGCCCGAAGGGCCGCGGGTGACGGCAAAAGCCGCCGAGGCGCGCCCCGCCTTTTTCAGTTGCAAATCCAAACCCGCGAGAGCGAGAACCTCGGCGTAAGGCAGCGGGTCGGCCCCGGCGACGTAGCGCCGAAAAAACTCCTCGAAGGACGAACCTGCTACTTTTTCAACCGTCAGGCGAACGTCCAGGCTGTCGCGGTAGGTCCTGCCTTTTTGGGCGAAATCCGCGTTGAGCGAGCGGAGCACGTCGTCCAGGCTTGCCGAGTTGTCGGTGCGGTCGCGAATCAGGATGTCCAGCAGAACGCCAAGCACCTGCCCCTTTGCGTAATAGGAGACACTCGATTCAGCCGAATTGTAGAGCGGATACTTTTCCAGCCAGGAATCCAGGCTGGATTCTTCCGCGCTCTTCCAGCGGTTTGCCGGGCGGGATTCAAGGTCCGTGATCTGGTACCCGAGGTCGGTGTAGAACTGTTCCTTGCTCCACAGTCCGCTGCGAACCTGGGTGAAGGAGCTGTACGTACTGGTGACCCCCTCGGCGAACCAGAGGGCGCGGGTCCACTGCTCTTTCGAATGGTCCACCGGCTCGAGTGAGGATGGCCGGATGCGCTTGACGTTCCAGAGATGAAAGAATTCGTGAGCCGCCACCCCGGTGAGAAACTCTTCCGATGGGACGTAGATGGCGGTCGAGTAAGAGTGCTCCATACCTCCGCCGGCTCCGGCTGTAATCTTTCCGATGTGAAAGATAAAAGTGTAGGTTTCGAAAGGACGGTCCTGCATCATGTCGAGCTCGTAGCGGCAGATGCGGCGGAGGACCTCGATGAGGTGTTCGCGTTTCCAACTGTCGCCGTGTACGACGACTCGGATGCGAGGAGTGAAGCCGGGCAAATCGAATTCGTCAAAGCTCCCGGCCTCCACGGGAGAATCCACGAGCGAGTCGTAATCCTTCGCTTGATAACCGGCGGCGTGGTTGCGGGCGTATTCCGATTCGAAAGTCGAGAGCGCGGTCGCCACCCGCCAACCGGCAGGCACCTCCCGAATCGTGACCGTCACGCCTTCGGCGCGGCGGCTGGGCACGTAGAAAAGAATCATCGCCAGATTGAGGAATGCGTGCTCCGAGTTGAGCTGAGACGCGAACGGGCCCGGTTCGTCCCAATAAGTTGTGTAGCGCACCGTGATCGTTCCGTCTCCGGTGATGCGCCAGGTCTGCTTGTCGAGCTTCTCGAGCGGAACCGTTTTTTCGCCGGCGGTTGCCGTCACCTGCCGCACGTGGCTGCTGAAATCGCGAATCTGGTAGAGGGCATTCCAAGCAGGCATTTGAACCGTGACGCCACCGGATACATTCGGAATCTGCATCTCGACCGAAAACAGATGCCTTTCGGGATGATCGATGGAAATGGTGTAGCGAATCGCCGCCGAGGCGGACGAGGCGGAAGCGAAAGCAAGCAGAAAAACCGCCAAAATCGCCAAGAGGGCGAACCGGCGTCGTTGGGAGTGGCTCATGAGCGGATCGCCTCCTCGGGTTTGCGATGAATCGCGCCGAGCCGCTTCAGGAGTTTCTCGCAGAGGCCGTCGAAGCTCCCGTTGGACATGACCAGCAGCAAGTCGCCGGCAAGCGCTTCGGCCGCGACAAAATCGGCGATGGAAGTGGAATCGGAAATGACGCGCGCGTCGCGGCCCAGCCGACGGACACTCTCCGCCACGCTCTCCGGGGAGAGCCGTTCTTCCTCGCCGATCTGCTGCGAACGAAAAACTCCGCCGAGCACGACGCGATCGGCGAGGGACAGAGCTTGTGGGAGCGCCTCTTGAAAAACCCGCCGCCGCATGGAATTGGAGCGCGGCTCGAGCAACGCCCAAATGCGCCGGCCGGGCCAGGTGGAGCGGGCCGCTTCAATGGTGGCGCGCACCGCTGTGGGATGGTGCGCGAAGTCATCCACGACAAGGACGCGTGAGACTTCCCCTTTGACTTCCATGCGGCGCCGCACACTCCGAAAAGTTCGCAGCGCCTGGGCGAGCGAATCAGCGGAGATGCCGCGCCCGTGCGCCACGGCGATGGCCGCGAGCGCGTTCAAGACATTGTGGCGGCCGCCGGAAGAGAGTGAAAACTCACTGAAGACGCGGCCGCGGTGCGCCACGCGGAAGCACGTCTGGCCGCCTTCCACCAAGATGTCGCCCGCGAGCCAGTCATTTCCTTCGCACAGACCATAGGTCTCGACAGGACAAAAGGCCTTTTCGGCCGCGCGGCGAATGGCCGCGCCAGATTCCTCAATGTCGCCCCAGTGAATGAGCCGCCCGCCGCGGGGGACGAGGTTGACGAGCCTCCGGAAAGCCAGCTCATAAGCCGCAAAGTCAGGGTAGATGTCCGCGTGATCGTATTCGAGAGAGGTGAGAACGAGCGTGTCCGGATGGTAGTGGAAGAATTTCGGGCCGCGGTCGAAGAAAGCGGTCTCGTATTCGTCGCCTTCGAGTATGAAATCTTCCCCACCGCCGAGGCCGTAGCTCCTGCCGAAATTCTCCGCGATCCCGCCGACGAGAAAGTCCGGCCGCTTCCCGGCAACGTGGAAGATCCAAGCAAGCATGGCGGTTGTGGTGGTTTTGCCGTGGGTTCCGGCGATTACGATGGAATGCCGGCCGGTCAAAAAAACGTCCTCCAAGATCTGCGGCATCGAGCAATAAGGAATCTTCCGGTCCAGAACTTCCTCGAGCTCGGGATTTCCGCGGGCGATGATGTTCCCGACGACGACGAGATCCGGTGCGGGGGTCAGATGAGTGGCGTCATAGGCAGAGAAGAAGGAGATGCCGAGACTTTCGAGAAGCGTGGAAGCGGGCGGATAGACTCCGGAGTCGGAGCCGGTCACTCGAAAGCCTGACTCACGGAGCATCCCGGCGAGCGGGGCCATGGCCGAGCCCCCTATGGCTAGAAGATGGATGTGCTGCCCGGATTGGAGGGCGCCGATCATGCAGTGACCGCCGGTTCGAGGATTTCGAGCGTCCCCGCGCCTCGCGCGCGGAGGCGCACATTCACGCCGAGAGGCAGCGTCAACATCGGCCGCGTCGTGTGCCCCACCGGCGCTCCCCAGACGACCGGGATGCCGAGGGGACCGAGCAGGCGACGGCAGACGTCCGCGGCCGACCAACTCCCGGCGACGGGCGGTTCGCACTCGGGAAATTCACCGAGGAGGATTCCGCGAACCCCCGCGAAAAGTCCAGCTTGTTTGAGATGCATGAGCGCGCGGTCCACCTGCCAGGGTTTCATGCCGCGATCTTCCAGTACGAGGATGGCCCCGCGCGTCGCGAGTTGCCAGGGCGTGCCAATGGACGTTTCGACGAGCGTCAGGCATCCGCCAAGGAGGCGCCCCTTGGCTTCGCCTGTTCGTATTGCCTCGCCCTGCAGGTCGAGGCTCCAACCAGAGGCCGTCTCGCGGACAGCGCGCAGAAACGACGCTTCGTCGTAACCTCCGGGCCTTCCCGCGCTCGCATGGAATCCGGCCGCTACCATCGGTCCGTAAAAAGTGATCCAACGGAATTGCTGCCATAAAACAATCTGCAACGATGTCATATCGCTATAACCGACGAGGCATTTGGGTTTCCTGAGACCAGCGGGAAACGGCTCATCAAGCAGATAGGCCGAGCCGTAGCCCCCGCGCAGAGCGATCAGCCCAGCTAAACTGGGATCAGCAACCGCGCGCAGAAACTCCTTCCGTCGCTCCATACCCGAGGATGAAAAGTACGCTTCCGGAGCGGCGGGGACACAATCCGCGGTCAAAAACCCGAGCCGTCCTAATTCTTGCAACCCTTTCGCCGTCTTCTCCGCGTCCGCCGGCGAAGCCGGTGCGATGGGAGCGATACGCGACCCGTTGACAAGCGCCTTCGGTTTCCTGGAGAGGGCCCTACCGTGGCTCATTCGTGATGCCTCTCGAGCGGCACCACCTCACTGATAATTTCCGAGCGGTTCAAGCGGCGGAGAACCTCTTCCTGCTGTCGGTGGCTGACGTCGGCCTCAAATTCGACGATAGAAGTTGCGCCGGCCATGGAGACGCGAAAATGCTGCATCCCGATCCTGAGTTCCGCTAGGGAGCGCTGCACCTCCGAGGCGACGTTTTCCGCGTGGCTCGTGGTGAAGCGGAAAACCATGACCCGGGTCTTCAGGTTGAAGCGCTGGGTGAGCCAGCCGAGGACGACCAGAGCGAAGAGCACCAGACCGGCGGTGAATCCCGCGATTCTGTAAAGGCCCGCTCCAGCCGCCATGCCGATGGCCGCTTCCACAAAAATTGTCGCGGCAGTTGTCAGCCCGGAGATGCCGCCGTTTTCGCGCAGGATGGCGCCTGCCCCGAGGAAGCCGATGCCCTGGACAATGTTCGATGCGATGCGCGTCGCGGAGGTGTCTCCGAAAGTGTGCGCCAGCTCAGCGGAAAGAATTGTAAAGAGAGCGGAGCCGAGGCAAATAAAGGCACTGGTGCGAACTCCCGCGGGGCGGCGGCGAAGTTCGCGCTCGACGCCGATCAAGGCGCCGAGCAGGGCCGCGAAGGTCAATCGCAGCAGGATGGTTCCGGTCGGCAACATGGTGACTCCCGCGAACAATGTCGCGAAGAAATTCTAGCGCGGCTAGAGAGTAAAGCGCGTCAATTTCGCAAAGTGGCGTGCACGAGCGTTAATCTCAGAGCGTTTCAAAGTCCGCAGACGGTCGAGGCCGAACCGCTCGACGGAGAAGCTTCCCAGCACGGAGCCATAGACCATGGCCCGGCGCAAAGCCGCGTCGTCGTGCCGCCGCGCGGAGGCGAGATAGCCCATGAAGCCGCCGGCGAAGCTGTCGCCGGCGCCGGTCGGGTCGTGCGGCTCCTCGAGTGGGAAGGCCGGCACGCAGAAGACACCGCGCTTGTCCACCATCATGGCGCCATGTTCGCCGCGCTTCACAACCAGGATCGAAGGCCCCATGCGGAAGATGTGCCTCGCCGCGCGCAGGAGGTTGTGCTCGCTCGAGAGCTGGCGCGTCTCCGCGTCATTGATCATCAGGATGTCCACGTGACGCAGGGTTTCGCGCAGTTCGGCGTTGGTGCGCTCGATCCAGTAGTTCATGGTGTCGAGCGCGGCCAGCCTGGGCCTGACCTTCACCTGATGCAGGACGGAGCGTTGCAGGCCGGGCGCGATGTTGGCGAGGAAGACGTACTCCGCGCTGCGGTACTTTTCCGGGAGCCGGGGATTGAAGTCCGCAAAGACGTTCAATTCCGTGGCCAGAGTCACGCGCTCGTTCAAGTTTTGCGAGTACCGGCCGGCCCAGAAAAACGTTTTCCCCGGCGCGCGCTCCAGTCCGTCGAGGTCAATCCCGCGGCCGCGGAGAAACTGTTCATCCTTTTCCGAGAAGTCCTCACCGACGACGGCCACCAGGTTGACCGGAACAAAAAACCTGGCGGCAACAGCGAAATAAGTGGCGGCGCCACCGAGTGTCCGGTCCACTTTCCCGTACGGGCTTTCCAGCGCATCGAACGCAACTGAGCCCACGACCAGCAGGGACAAAGGATTCTCCTAAGAGAGATATTTTCCGACGATGAGCGCGAGGCGCTTTTTCGTTGCGGCCGGCACGATCTTCCAATCGGTGACCAGGGCGTGTTTCAAGGCCGAACCGCAACGGCAGGAGCGCTCCAGCGGCATCGCGCGGACGGCTTCGCGCAGAACGCACTGGGCGTTCTCCTTATTCTTCTCGAGGTTTGCGATGATCTGCGCAGCGGTCACTGAGGCATGCTCCGGGTGCCAGCAATCATAGTCCGTGATCATGGCCACGGTCGCGTAGCAGAGTTCCGCCTCGCGAGCGAGCTTTGCTTCCGTGACGTTGGTCATCCCGATGACTTCGAAGCCGAGCTGCCGGTGAAGGCGCGCTTCGGCGAGAGTCGAGAATTGCGGGCCTTCGATGCAGACGTAAGTGCCGGCACGGTGCGTCGTGACTCCGGCGCGAAGGCAGGCTTCGCCGAGGACGCCGGAGAGCTGGCCGCAGACCGGCTTATCGAAGGCCACATGGGCCACAAGCCCGCCGCCAAAAAAAGTGGATACGCGGCCCTTGGTGCGATCCACAAATTGTTCCGGAATGAGAAACTCGAGCGGCCGCTTGTCTTCCTGGAGGGAGCCGACCGCGCTGACGGAAATGAGCCGCGCGACGCCGAGGCGCTTCATGGCATAGATGTTTGCGCGGAAATTGATCTCCGAAGGGAGAATGCGGTGGCCCCGCCCGTGTCGCGCGAGGAAGGCGACCTGCTTCCCTTCCAGCGTTCCCAGCACGATTGCGTCGGAGGGATCGCCGAATGGAGTCTTGATACGAATCTCGCGGGCCTTCCCGAGCCCGGGCATCGAATAGAGGCCGCTTCCGCCGATAATGCCGATCTCCGCGTGAGGCATTCGGCCGGTCCCTCGTTGGTTCTTTGCTGCCATGGCCTGGTCTCCTGAAATCTACCCGTTCAGATCCACGGGCTCCGGATTTATCTTGCCGTCGCGCTCGCGGAAAAATGCCGCGGGAACGTCCGGGTCGTGCCCGAAGACGGCGATCCAGCCCTCACGGACGATCTGCGAAATGCATCGCCGCTTCGTCTCGAGGGTCGTCAGCGGGTATAGGTCGTATCCCATAATCCAGGGCAGAGGCAAGTGGTCGCGCGTCGGAATCAGGTCGGCGACGAGAAACACGGTCTTTTCGCCGCCGGAGATTTTCACTCCCTGAATGCTGAGGTTGTGGCCGGGGATCGGCACGACGCTGACGCCCGGAACAATTTGCGTCTCACCGTCCACCAACCACCATTGATTGGACTCCGCGATGGGCGTGAAATCTTCCGCAACGTAGCTGCCGCGGTCCCGCTCGGTTGGATGGGACGCATGTTCCAGCTCGGCGCGCTGGAGAACGTAGCGCGCGTTGGGGAACGCAGGCACGGCGCGGCCGCCTTCGAGGCGCGTGTTGCCACCCGCGTGATCGAAATGCAGGTGCGTGTTGATGACGAGGTCCACGTCGACGGGACGCACGCCGGTTTGGGCCAGTGCCGCGGGCAAGGGATCGGCTTCGGAGAAGCCGTAGATATCGCGATGTTTGGCGTTCCACTTTCCGCCGCCGCCCGTTTCGACGAGGATGGTTTTCCCCGCGGCGCGCAGAAGCAGGGCGTTCATCCCGAGGCGGATGCGATTGCGGCTGTCAGGCGGAGCTTTTTTCTCCCAGATGGGCTTCGGAACAATGCCGAACATCGCTCCGCCATCGAGATAGAAGTTCCCGAGGTTGAGAAAGCGGAGTTCGATGTCGCCAAGGTGCATGCGCGCCGCCGTCAGGTGGAGAGACCACTTCGCGAAAGGATTTCGTTTACCGCAGTGAAGGGATCGGTTTTACGCTCCGCGACCTCGCGCGCCAATTCGGTGAGGCGCGCTTCTCCACCGGCCCCGCGCAGGGCGCGCCCGAGCAGGCGTGATTCGAGCATCTCAATGAGCCGCTGCTTCCAGTGGGCGGCGCGCTTCCGCGGGCGCTGGTCGGTGGATTCGAAATGCTGGCGGAAACGGTCGATCCTCTCGGCAACGATGCCGATGCCCTTGTTTTCCGTCGCCACTGTACGCACCACCGGCGGATGCCAGCCATCCCGCGGCATCACCAGGGAGAGCATGGCATTCAGTTGCTGTTCGAGGCGGTCGGCCCCTTCGCGGTCCGCTTTGTTCAGCACGAAGATGTCGCCGATCTCCATCAGCCCCGCCTTCATGTTCTGAATGTCGTCGCCCTGGCCGGGAACGAGCAGGACGAGAACGCAATCGGCCAGGCGGACAACGTCCACTTCGTCCTGCCCCACGCCCACCGTCTCGATCAGGATTTGCCGCTTCCCCGCAGCATCCAGAAGAAGCGCAACCTCGGAGGTCGCGTGGGCCAGGCCGCCAAGGAAGCCGCGCGTGGCCATCGAGCGGATGAAAATTCCCGGATCGCCGGCGTGGCCCTGCATGCGTATGCGGTCGCCGAGGATCGCGCCACCCGTGAAGGGGCTCGTCGGGTCCACGGCGATCACCCCGACCTGTTCTTTCCGCTGCCGGTAAACTGCGGCGAGGCGGTCCACCAGGGTGCTCTTCCCCGTCCCGGGAGCTCCGGTCACGCCGGTCAGATAGGCTGCGCCGGTTGCGGGAAAGAGCTGGCGCAAAAGCTCTTCGGCTTCGGGCGCATGATTCTCGATGGCGGAAATCGCGCGGGAGACGGCGCGAACATCTCCGCCGCGCACCTGCTCCGCCCAGCCCTGCATGAGCTCAGCCGGCTGAGGCATGGGGATTGCGCCGGCGGCTGCGGTTGCGGATACGCATGCGCCTATTATTTCTTGCCGAGGAGTTGGCGGGCAATGACAAGTTTTTGAATTTCGCTGGTGCCTTCGCCGATGGTGCAAAGCTTCACGTCGCGGTAATACTTTTCCGCGGGATAGTCCTTGATGAAACCGTAGCCGCCGTGGATCTGCACGCACTCGTTGGCCACGCGGACGGCCACCTCGCTCGCGAACAGTTTGGCCATGCTGGACTCACGGGTAAAGCGCGCACCGGGGCGGTCGGCGAGCCACGCCGCCTGATAAACGAGCAGCCGCGCGGCTTCCACTTCCGTGGCCATGTCCGCCAGCTTGAACTGGATGGCCTGGAATTCGCTGATCGCTTTGCCGAACTGCTTGCGCTGTTTCGCGTAGCGCGTGGCCGCTTCCAACGCGCCCTGCGCCATGCCGAGCCCCAGCGCCGCGATGGAGATGCGCCCGCCGTCCAGAATCTGCAAACTGTTGATGAAGCCCGCGCCTTCTTCGCCGAGCAGATTCTCAAGAGGCACGCGGCAATCGCTGAAGATCACTTCCGAGGTGTCGCTGGCGCGCATGCCGAGCTTGTTTTCTTTCTTTCCCGGGCGGAAGCCGGGCATGCCTTTTTCGAGGATGAACGCGGAAATTCCGTGAGAGGTCTTGGCCTTGTCCGTCACGGCCATGGCCACGCAAACGTCCGCGTAGTGGCCGTTGGTCGTGAATGTCTTAGCGCCATTGAGTAGCCAGTGGTTGCCGTCGCGCGTGGCCGTCGTGCGCGTACCTCCCGCGTCGGAGCCCGCTTCCGGCTCGGTGAGCGACCACGCGCCGATCTTCTTCCCCTGCGCGAGCGGCACGAGGTATTTCTGCCTCTGGGCTTCGGTCGCAAATTTATAAATGTGGTTGCTGCAAAGCGAATTGTGCGCCGCCACGATGAGGCCCACCGAGCCGTCCACGCGCGCCAGCTCTTCGATGGCGATGGCGTATTCGATGTAGCCCAGGCCGGCGCCGCCGTACTTTTCCGGAAAGAGGACGCCGAGCAGGCCCATCTCCGCGAGCTTGGGGAGGATCTCGACGGGAAAGTGCGAGGCCTCGTCCCATTCCATGACGTGGGGCGCGATCTCTCCCTCGGCAAACTCGCGCACACTGCGGCGGAGCTGCTGCTGCTCGTCAGTGAAGTTGAATTCCATCCTTGCGCGGCCCTATCGGTTTTTCTTACAGCGATTTAAACGATTACTTATACCACGGGTTCACCACCCGACGGGGTTGTGCGCGGCGCGATTCTGTTCATCAAGCCATTTTTTCAGAGGTGCGAAGTAGTCCAGGATGGCCGTCGCATCCATCGCTCGCTGGCCGCTGATGGCCTCCAGGGCATCCGGCCAGGGCTGGCTTTTGCCCAGGCTCAGCATCTTGTTCAGCCGATCACCCGCGGCCTTGTTACCGTAAATGGAGCAGCGGTGCAGCGGGCCATGAATCCCGGCCGCCTGGCAAAGCGCGCGATGAAACTGGAACTGAAGGATGCGCGCCAGGAAATAGCGCGTATAGGGGACATTCGCGGCAACGTGGTATTTCGCACCGGGATCAAAATCCGCCTCGCTGCGCCCGACGGGCGGCGCGATACCCTGGTACTTTGCGCGGAGCTCCCACCAAACCTTGTTGTAGTTCTCCGGCGTGACCTCTCCGGAGAAGACCTTCCAGCGCCACTGGTCAATCAGCAAGCCGAAAGGCAGAAAGGCGATCTTGTCCAGAGCCATCTTCAGCAGGTAGCCGGTATCGGCGCTTTCTGGCGGGATGTTTTGCAATAGCCCGACCTCCTTCAGGTATTCCGGAGTGACGGAGAGAGCGATCGTGTCACCGACCGCCTCATGAAAACCGTCGTTGGCGCTGTCCTGGAAAAGCGTGGACTGGCTCTTGTAAGCACGCTGGTAGAAGTTGTGCCCGAGCTCGTGGTGAATGGTGACGAAGTCCTCGTCGGTGATTTCAATGCACATTTTCAGGCGCACATCGTCCTGGTTGTCAATGTCCCACGCGCTGGCATGGCAGACGACGTCGCGGTCGGCCGGCTTCAGAAACAACGACCGTTCCCACAAAGTCTTGGGAAGCGGTTCAAAGCCCAGAGACTTGAAGAAGTTTTCGCCGTACCGGATCATGCCCAGGGCGTCCACCTTGCGGTCTTTGAGGAGCTGCGTGAGGTCGTAGCCCTTGTCCGTATTGGCCGGGGCGACAAGCTGATAGATGTTGCCCCACTCTTGCGACCACATGTTGCCGAGCAGTTGGGCGGGAATCAGGCCGTCGGGGCGGTCGGCGAGTTTCCCATATTTCTTGATCAGCTGCGCGCGAACGTATGCGTGCAGCGAGATATAAAAGGGCTTCACTTGCTCCCACAGACGGTCCAGCTCCCGGCTGAATTCTTCCGGCGTCATGTCGTAGCTGGAGCGCCACATCGCGCCGGTGTCCTTGAAGCCCAGCTCGCGCGCGCCCTTGTTCGAAAGTGCCACAAAGCGCGCGTAGCGCTGGCGCATGGGCGGGGAGATCTTGTGCCAGCCGATCCAGGCGTCGAGCAGCTCATCCGGATTCGTGCTGTTGGCCAGGATGCGGCTGAGGTCGCCCAAAGAGAGGCATTTCTGCTTTCCGTCCGCCTGCGGCTTGCAATACTTCCCTTTCCCGTAGTCGGCGTCGAGCGAAGCGGCGATACGCGTAAGCTCAGCGCGCTCTGCATCGTTGTTTGGAGCAGGCGCGGTAAGAGACAGTTTCAACAGCATGAATTTGCGCGCCAGTTCAGCGGGCATTTTCAGGCCTTCAAAGCGCCGGGCATCCAGAGCGAATTGAGTCACAACGGCGGTCAGCTTCTCCTGCGCCTGGGCGGAGAGGATCTCCGTATCGTCGGTAATGAAGTTTTCCTGCACCCAGGAGGCGCGCGAGGCTCTGACTCCGTAGTCTTGAAGCTGGTCCTCTGCTTTCTTCATGAAGGCTTGCGCTTCGGCCACTGTGGGCTTGCGCATGGCCCGCGCCGCGGCGGTGGATGGCCGGGGCGCCTTTTGCGCGAGAGCGGGGTACGAAATAAGCAGGGGAAAAAGCGCTGCTGTGCAGAACAGCTTTCGCGAGATTCTTGCTGGGAGCATTGCCCCTCCAAATACGAGAAGACAGAAAACAGGCCGCGTTCAGGTGCTCAACATTATTTTCAGAGCTGCGAGCGTCCGCTCGATTCCGTCGCGGTCCACATCGCAATGGGTGACAAATCGGACGGAAAAGGGAGCCGTGTCGAGCGCCCAGATCCCGTGTTTCCGCAACGCTGCGCAGACCTCGACGGCCGTTTTTCCGGATCTTTCGCATCCGAAGATCACGATATTCGTCTTCACCTTCGCCGCATCCATACGCAAACCCGGAAGGGCCGCCAGGCCCTCGGCGAGCCGGCGCGCATTGGCGTGGTCTTCGTGCAGGCGCAGAGGTGACTTCTCCAGGGCGAT
>DASZZJ010000025.1:0-19224 GCA_035545075.1 Candidatus Acidiferrales bacterium | reverse complement strand
CAAGGACGAGCCGGTTCTCAATCGGCCCGTTGCCACCGAAGTTCTGAAGACCCTGCCAACGCTGGAAGACTAAAGTACAAATTTTGCTGGAATTGAGAAGGAAGTAATGGTCGGGGCGCCGAGATTTGAACTCGGGACCTCCTGCGCCCAAGGCAGGCGCGCTACCAGGCTGCGCTACGCCCCGACAAGTGAATCTTAGCATAGCGAGTCGCGCCAGCAGACCGCGAGCCCGGTAGGGGCCCGGCGGGTGTGAAGGCCCCCGCCGCGCCCTTGCGGGGGGCGGGGCCGCGCCGCTTGCCCTCTGCGGGCATTTATTTGGAAACGGCACTGGACAAGAATCGCGTTCGATGGCAGGCTTACTGCCAAATGATTGCCTGTTGCAGGCCATTTCTGACGAAAGCAGGGGCGTATAAATGAGAAAACTTCTTGGAAGCATGCTCGCGGTTCTATTCCTGGTTGCGGGGACGGCGCGCGGGCAGGGCGTTGGCGCCTCCGGTGATATCCGGGGAACCGTCACCGATCCTACCGGCGCGGTTGTGTCCAAAGCGACGGTCACGGTCACCGACGCCGAGAAAGGCATCAAGCGCTCCGCCGTGACCGACCCGGACGGCGAATACCGGTTCACAGCGCTGCCGCCCACCACCTACGACATCAGCGTGCAGTTCAGCGGCTTTCAGACCTACATCCAGAAGGGCGTGGTCGTCAACGTCGGCCAGACCGTGACCTTGGACTTCCATCTCACAGTCTCCAGGGCGGCCGAATCGGTGGAAGTCACCACTGAAGCGCCCGTGGTGGATACGCAGCAGAGCGCCCAGGCGAACGTGATTGACACGCAGACCATCCAAGACCTGCCCATCAATCGCCGCGACTACCTGACGTTTTCACTGCTGGCGCCCGCCGTCACCGATTCCACCCGCTTGGCGGGTGACCAGGATTTTCGCGTCAAACAGACGCCCCAGAGCGGGCTTTCTTTCTACGGAAGCAACGGCCGCGGCAACAGCGTGACCGTGGACGGCGGCGAAGTCAACGATGACGCCGGCGGCGTGCGTCTCACCCTCAGCTCGGAAGCCGTGCAGGAGTTCCAGATCAATCGCAGCAACTATGGCCCCGATCTGGGCGGGGCCAGCGGCGCTTCCATCAACATCGTGTCCAAATCGGGCAGCAATCAGGTTCATGGCACCGTTTTCGGCCTCTTCCGCAACGATGCTTTCGACGAGCGCAACCCGTTTGCTTTCACCCAGCCTCTGGCGCCGGGCGCGACCTTCAACCCCGCACTTCCCGATGTCGCCGGACAGCCGACCCAGGACTCCCTGAGCCGTTATCAATTCGGCGGCTCCGTCGGCTTCCCCATTTCCAGGGACAAGACTTTCGCATTCGTGGCCGCTGAAGGCCTGATTTCGAATGCGCAGAATGCCGTGCCGTTGTTCACCAATACCAATGTGTTTCGGCCGACCGCGGCCCAGCAGCCGATCATTACGGGACTGGCGACCCTGGCAGGTAATCCCGCCGTGCCGTGCCTTACCGGACAGCCGGCACTCCCGGCAGCAACTTGTGCGGTCATCCTGACCAGCATCTTCACTATTAATCCGGCCGCGGCCAACCCGGGCACCAGAGCGCGCAACCAATTCCTTATCAACCAGTTCGAAGCCAACGGCGGATTGTTCGCGTATGACACCCGCGAGTACTTCATTTCCGGCCGTCTCGATCACCAGTTCAGCGAACGCAACCAGGCCTATCTGCGTTACAGCTTCGCCCATGACAATGAACAGAGCCCGGACGTGCAATCGTTGGTAGGATTTTCAGCCGGCAGTTCCATCGCCCCCGCATATGACAACACGCTCCAGATCGCATGGTTCCACCAGTTCAGCCCCAGGACGCTCAACGAAGCCCGCGTACAGTGGAACTACTCGCATTTCGACGTCATTCCTAACGCCCCGGGCACGGTCGGCCTGAACATGCCCGGGTTCGGGTTCCTGAACTCCAACATCTTCCTGCCCAGCAAGACCATCATGCGCCGATACGAGTTTGCCGACAATTTCAGCATGGTTCGCGGACATCACAGCCTGAAATTTGGCGGCTATGAGCTGATCCGTGGCAACCACACCGAGTCTGACACCTTCTTCCCCGGGCGCTTCCAGTTTGGTTCGCTGCCCGGTGGTATCGTAACCCCCTGCTTTCAGGTCCCCGCGGCTTGCGGTCTGACCGGGGTCAACGCCGCCACCATCAGCTCGCTCCAGTCCTTCTCCCTGGGCCTGCCCCAGTTCTACCAGCAGGGTTTTGGCAGCGCCATCTACGCCATTAACCGGCCCTGGACCGCTTTCTTCGCCTCCGACTCATGGTCCCTGAGGTCCAACTTCACCTTTACTTTCGGCGTGCGCTATGAATTGGACTCCCAGTACGGCAGACTGAAGACCGACACCAACAACTTCGCACCGCGCATTGCGTTTGCCTGGGACCCCTTCAGCGACCACAAGATGGCGGTTCGCGGCGGTTACGGCATCTTCTACTCGTCCATCTATGGGCAGATTCCCAACGTGATCCAGACTCTGGGCCTGGTGAATGGGTTCCAACAAATCGCCCAGGTCTTTGTCCCCCTGACCGGCGAGCCCGGAAACCCGGCGCTCACCTCGGCAGCCATCTTCCAGACGCTGTTTGCCCAGGGCAAAGTGCAGTGCACGGCTCCTGCCGCCGGGAACCCGGCCTGCATTACACCCGCGGACCTGGCCCAGTTCGGCATCACCATCAAGCATGACGGTACGGCTCCTCTGAGCGTCTTCTTCAGCGGCCAGCCGAATTATCAGAACCCTTATTCACAGCAGGCCGAGCTCAGCGTTGAGCGGCAGATCGGCAAGAGCTTTTCGGTTTCCGTGAGCGGTGTTTACGTGCACACCATCGGGCTGCCGACTTCGGTTGACGGGAACGCGCTCCCAGCGCCGATTACAAACGTACCTTTGGCAAACGGTTCGATCGTTTCAGTCCGGAACTGGAATTCGCGCCTTCCAAATCCCCTGAATTCTGCACCGTGTGCAGGAGCGACCATCGTCAATTGTTTCGTGAGCCCAACCACGCTGCAAAATAACTTCTATTCCTCCAGGGGTGCGGCCATTTATGAAGGTGGCATTCTGGAAATCAAGAAGCGCTTCAGCGACCACATGTCGCTGATGTTCAACTATACCTTCAGCAAGGCCTTCAGTTCTTCCACCGACTTCAACAGCGACTTCGGACCCCAGGACAACACCAACCTGGTCCTGGAACGTGGCCTCTCTGACTTCGATCAGCGCCACAAGCTGGTCATTGCCGCCGTGCTGGAAAGCCCCTGGAAAAACCGCTTCTTCTCCGGCTTCCAGGTCGCACCGATTGTTCGCTACAACAGCGGGCACCCGTTTAACCTGCTGGCCGGCACGGACGTCAACGGCGACCGGCACTCCACCAACGATCGCCCCATCGGCGTTGCTCACAACACCGGCGTGGGCCCCGACTTTGCTACCTTCGATATGCGCGTAACCAAGCGCTTCAAGTTCACTGAAAAGACGATCTTGAGCATCATCGCTGAAGGATTCAACATCTTTAACCAGATCAACTATGCCAGCGTGAACAACGTGGTTAGTCCGAACCTGCTGCTGCCCACTGCTGCGGGCGGGTTGGGCTTCACCACCGCCAACCTGCACGGCAGCTCAGCCATCGCACCCAACCAGCCGCTGGGCTTTACCTCGGCCTTCCCCACGCGGCAACTGCAACTGGGCGCCAAGCTGACCTTCTAAGAGTCGCGGGGCCTGCGCGAGCCGGCCCCCGCGCCACGCTGCCGCGTCGAGGCGCGCATCCGAGCCAAAAAGCAAAGCGTCTGAACAATTCAGCCGGAAATGGATGCCCATCCCTCCCATCGGGATGGGCATCCTGCTTCTTAGCGGCCAGATGAGCGGATAACGCCGCGCTTCTCACTCGTAACGTAGTGCCTCGACAGGATTCAGCCGCGCGGCCCGCGACGCCGGGAAGATTCCCGCCGCAAGACTCACTGCAACGGAGAAAGCAATCGCTCCGCCAACCATCCACCACGGCACCGAGGCGAGCTGAACCGAAGGGAGATCCTGCCGGTGAAGATAGATATTGGCTCCAAAGGTTAGGCCGCGGCCGATCAGCCAGCCGAGCAACACGCCGAAGATTCCGCCAAGCAGGCCCATGGCTCCGGCTTCCGCGAAGAATAGTCTGCGGACGTCGCGGTCCGCCGCACCCAAGGCTTTGAGCACGCCGATCTCTCGGCGGCGCTCCAGGATGGCCATGACCAGCGTGTTGACGATGCCGAGGGAAGCGACAGCAAGAGCGAGGCTGCCGAACAGGCCGAGGAGCAAATCGAAGACCGCGAAGACGAGGCGCAGGCCGCGCGTCACATCGAGAAGGGAAAAAGCCGCAAACCCCATCTGACGGATGGCCGCTTCGACGCTCGCCACGTCCGCCGGATTTTTCACGCGCACGGTAAGGCTCGCATAGCCGGGTTTCGCGAAGCCTCCGCGGAGAATTTCGCGCAGGTCGTTGGCTTGGGCGATGTGCAGCGACAGGGCGACGTCAAGCGGGATGAGCACGCGCCCGCCGCCCACGCCGCCGAATCCCACGGCAGGCTCGGTCTCGACGATTCCCACGATGCGCAGGCTCTTCTGGCGTGGAACCACGGACATGCCCGGGAGGGATCCGGGCGATACGCCGGGAATTGAGGAAGCCGCGCCCGGCGCAGCAGGTGCTGCGTTTGCGGACGAAGTACCGGCCGGGGCATCCTGCCGTTCCAGATACCGAAACACAATCTCCTTGCCGATGAGCGAATCGGGTTGCTGGGAAAGCTCCTTTGCAAATTCAATCTGCAGGATGGCTTCGTCGGCGGCCGTGCCGGAAAAGAACGCGCCCTTCATGCCGTCGTACGCGCCGCTCGCGCGAGCCGAAGGAGGGACGCTGGCGACGATGGAAGGGTAGGAGTTTTCGGCGTAGCGGACATCCACGGGAAAGCGAATCTCGGGGTAGACCTCGATGACATTCACAAGCGCGGCGAGCTGACGGCGGGCGTCTTCATCGAGCGGACGCGACATTTCGGGCGGCGCGGCCGGGGGCGTGGCAGCCCGCCGCTGGAAATTGCGAAGGTTTACGCGCGAGGCCACGAAAACGGCGTTGAACAGGCCGGACCGGGACAGCCTCTTGCTCGCGAGCTCCTGCAATCCTACGCCGAGAGAGAGCATGGCCACGAGCGAGGCCACGCCTACGGCAATGCCCAGCGTGGTGAGGGAATTGCGCAGCGCGGCCTCACGGAGATTGCGGCCGGCCAGTTCCGTCAGGTCACGAAACTTCATGCGTTGCTCCGTTGGCGATCAGTTTTCCGTCGCTCATCTGGAGGATGCGGTGCGCAAAGCGCTCGGCGCGCTCGCGGTCGTGCGTCACCATCAGGATGGTCATCCCCATGGATTCGTTAATCTCGCGCAGCAAATCGAGAATGGCTTCGCCGGTCGCGGTGTCGAGGTTTCCGGTTGGCTCGTCCGCAAGCAGGATGGCGGGGCGGTTGACCAGCGCGCGCGCCAGCGCCGCGCGCTGCTGCTCTCCGCCGGAAAGCTCAGTGGGATGGTGCGTGAGGCGCGCCTCCAGGCGTACGCGCTGGACCGCCTCGCGCACGCGCGCCGCTCGCTCGCCGCGGTCCACCTCGGCCAGCCGGAGCGGCAGCTCGACGTTTTCCTCCAGCGTCATGCGGGGCAGAAGATTGAAGGCTTGAAAGACCATCCCCACCGTGCGGCTGCGATGCTGCGCCAGCAACTGAGAGTTCATCTGCGCCAGGTTTTGGCCGTGGGCATAGATGGCGCCCGCAGTCGGGCGATCGAGGCCGGCGATCAAGTTCAGTAGCGTGGATTTTCCCGAACCGGAGCTCCCGAGAAGGGCGGCGAATTCGCCGGAGCAGATTTCGAGCGAGACGTCGTCCACCGCGCGCACCAGCGCCGATCCCATTTGGTAGTGCCGCGCCACGCGCTCCGTGCGGATGGCGATCTCGCTGTTCGCTGTGTTCATGGGGCTACGAACTTACTACGCACAAAGGCGCTCTATTGTTTCTCCGGGGGCCGCTGATAAAAGTGTCGCTATACGGTCTTGTCCCCGGAATAGCAGATGGATTCGAGGTTGCACTCCGCGCATTTCGGCTTGCGCGCCTGGCAGACGCGCCGCCCGTGCCAGATGATCTGGTGGGAGAAGAGGATCCACTTTTCCTGGGGGATTACCTGTATCAGGTCCTGCTCGATTTTCTTGGGCTCGTCGTTCCGCGAAAGGTCAAGGCGCTGCGAAAGGCGCTGGACGTGAGTGTCCACCACGACCCCGGACGCGATACCGTACGCCGTGCCCAGAACCACGTTTGCGGTTTTCCGCGCCACACCCGGGAGCGTTAGGATTTCTTCCATCGTTCGCGGAACTTGTCCTCCGAATGTCTCCAGGATGGCCTTGCTCGCTCCCATGATGGATTTTGTCTTGTTGCGGAAGAATCCCGTCGGGCGGATCTCTTTCTCGAGCTCGCTGGGAGAAGCGTAGGCGAAAGCTTCGGCATTCGGATACTTCAGGTACAGAGACTTCGTGACTTCGTTGACGCGCGTATCGGTGCACTGCGCGGACAGGATCGTGGAGATCAGCAATTGGAAGGGATTGTCGTGCTTCAGCTCACAGCTTGCCGCGGGATACGCTTCGTCGAGCTTGGCGAGGATAGCCGCGACGCGCCGCGGATTGTTGCCGAGTGCGCGCGGCGCGGGCGCCTTTCTCGAACCACTGGGCTTCCCCCGTTTCCGCTTTTTTGAAGCTTGGCCTTTGCCCTTCTTTGTTTTTTTTCCGCTCGGCATGGGTAGGGAAATATAACACAGCCGCTGCCCGCTACGCCCGCCGCGAGATGGCCGCTCCGTGAAGCCCATTCCCGGAATTCGAAAGCTATGCGGGCCGTAATTCACGGGACAGAAAATCTAGCAGCGCGCGGAAGGCCTTGCCGCGGTGGCTGTGCTCGTTTTTTTCTTCGCGGGAGAGCTCTGCAAAGGTCCTGCCGAGAGGAGGAAAATAAAAGACGGGATCGTATCCGAATCCGCCGCTTCCGCGCGGCGAGTCCAGGATGACTCCGTCCGCGCGCGCGCTCAGCACAGCAGAGGCGCGTCCTCCCGCTGCCAGCGCGATCGTGCAAACAAACCGGGCGGCGCGGTCCGCCCTCGTTTTGCCTTGCAGCTCGGCGCGCAGTTTCTGGATCCGCTCGTTGTCTGTGGCGCCGTGGCCGGCGAACCGCGCCGAATGCACTCCCGGAGCGCCGTCCAGGGCCGGCACCACGAGCCCCGAATCATCGGCAAAGACGAACCCTTCGCAAAGGCGCGAAGTATGCAGCGCTTTGCCGAGGGCATTTTCCGCGAATGTCGCCGCGGATTCTTCGAATTCCGGAAGTGCTGCGAAGTCCGGCACGAGATCGAGTTCGACGTCAAGAAATAACGAAAAGGCTTTTGCGAGGGCGCGATACTCGCCGAGCTTCCCGGCGTTTGAGGAGGCAAGAAAGAGCTTAACGGGCGCGCGCACTGAATTGATGTGGCAGGATCGCGCGTTGCTGCTCGGTAAGCCGGCGGATCCCCGCAGCGGCCAGAGCGAGCAGGTCCTGCATTTCCCCGCCGCTGAAAGGCTGGCCTTCGGCGGTGGCCTGAATCTCCACGTATTTTCCCGAGCCGGTCATCACCAGGTTCATATCCACTTCCGCGCGGGAGTCCTCTTCATACGCAAGGTCGAGCAGCGCGCGCCCCTCCACGATGCCCGCGCTCGTGGCGGCCACCGTGTCGGTCAGCGGAAGCGTCTTGAGGATTCCGGCAGCCACCAGGCGGTTCATCGCAAACGCAAGGGCCACGAACGCGCCGGTGATGGCGGCCGTGCGCGTGCCCCCGTCCGCCTGAATCACGTCGCAGTCCAGCCACACCGTGCGCTCGCCGAGAGCCTGTTGATTCGTGACCGCGCGCAGGGAGCGCCCGATGAGCCGCTGAATCTCCAGCGTCCGCCCCGATTGTTTTCCGCGCGCCGCTTCGCGCGGAGTGCGCTGTTCGGTGGCGCGCGGCAGCATGCCGTATTCGGCCGTCACCCAGCCCTTGCCAGCGCCCTTCAGGAAGGACGGCACGCCGTCATCCACGGTCGCCGTGCAGATCACGCGCGTGTTCCCCAGTTCGATCAGCACGCTGCCTTCGGCCGCGGAGACAAAATCCGGCGTGATCTTCAGGGTTCGCAGTTGATCGGCGTTGCGGCCGTCGTTTCGCACGGGGCCTCCTGCCGCAAAAAGCGCGGCTCGAACGGCGTTACGGTTTCTTTTCAGGCTGGCTCAGTTTGCCGGGTGCACTGCCGGGTGTCAACTTGGCCGGAACCGCACCCGGCGCAGCGGGCGCGGCCGCAGCAGGCTTCGTATTGACAAGGAAAGTTCCGGTCAAGTCGAGATGCCCAGCGAGGGTCTCGGTCTCCTGCCCGTGAATCAGGATTTTCAGCCGCTGTATCTGGGGAACGTTTGCTTCGAGCGTGCGTGCGATCGAATCGACCGCCAGTGCCTCGCTCTCGATGCCGGAGGGAAGGGAAGTCGCCAGCGGCTCGGAAAAATCGGCGACTCCCGTGCCGTCGCGTAGGAGGTAGAACTCCAAAAGCGCCGCATCCGGGGGGAGCGTACGGAGTTCGACGTTCACCGGACCGGCCAGGAGGGTGTTGAGCACTTGCTTGGCCCGCAACACGGGATCATTGGATAGCGGCAACTCGATCGTCACGGGAGTCAGGGTGCCGTCTGCATCGGCGGAGGCCCAGAAAAGTTTCGCCTTCACGCGCGGCTCGGCCTGCGTTTCTACAGCGGCCTGGCTCAACACGCGCCGCGCCTGCTCTGCCGATTGCGCTTCCAAATGCGCGTCGCGGCGGATGCGGTGGCGCAGGAGAGGAAAGTAGATGCCGCCGGCCACCACTGCTGCGGCGAGCCCTCCCACGAGCCAAGTGCGCCTGCGCGGAGTCACGGGAGCGCTCCCGGAACGGGCGTGGCGTCATAGACCGTTTTGTATGCCGCCACGGCCCGCGCGACGGCCTCGGCAACGCCCGGCAACATTTTGTCCAGCGTCTCCCTTTGTTCCACTGAAACGCTCGAAAGTTCGATCGCGATCGCCGGCGCGGCAATCGTCCGCAATTGCCGGACCGGCGCGCTCGGCGCAGTGTTCGGTGAGCCTTTGAAGTGTAGTGTCAACTCCGCTTGTGCCAGCTCCGCGAGTTTCCGGCTCATGGGCAGGAACGTTGCCTGCGCGCGGTCCCAGGGGAGCAGCGCGCCGGCTGCAAGCGGCGCGGCCGGAGTATCGGGCAGCGTGTAGACGCGCACGGTCCCGGGCAAACCCGTCGAGCCGATATGCAGGCTCACGAAAATGGCTCCGCGCTGCGCGTTGGCCATCGCCGAGCGGTCGTCGAGCGAGGGGTTGTCGTTGCCCTGACGCGTCTGCACAACGCTAAAGCCCTGCTTCTCGAGCGCGGCGCGGATCTGCGCCGCCAGGGTAAGGACGAGGTCGCTCTCGCGGATGCCGCCCACTCCCCGCGCGCCGGGGTCGGTGCCGCCATGCGCCGGGTCGAGAACGATTGTGTTCAGAACATTCCGTACCGGCGGCATCGAGACTGCCGGTGTCGGCTGAATCGAAGTGGATGGAGTCTGCTGCGCGGCCGTGGAAGGCGCGGCAGGGGAGCCGGGCGCTTGCCACTCGCCCCGGGAAACCAGGGCAATCGCCGCTAGGGAAAGAACAGCAACGGGGACCGCGCTTCGCACGTTGTGCAGGATACCAAAAACGGGCCGCCCGCGGTGCGCGGCCGTCTGCGCCGGGAGACGCAAAAGGGACGGAAGCTAGGCTTCCGCCCCTCGGCCTCATTGAAGAAGTTGCGGGGAATCCCCGCTCACGGCGATCTTCGTTGGTGTCGAGCTCTGCGCGCTGCCCGCCTTTCGCGCTGTCTTTCCTTCACGATTTTCCGCTGCTCCGGCGTGAGCACTCCCAGCACTTGCTTGTGCGTGGCGCGCCGAATCTGCCGGATCTTCTTTTCCTTCTGCTCGGGCGTCAGCGAGGAATCATTGCGCACAGCCTCAATTTGCGACTTCCCGTTCTCGCGGAATTGCTTGATCTGGTTTTTCTGATCCTGCGAAAGATTCAGCTTTTCGTCGTCAAAGTCCTTCGGGCCGGGCGCGGCCGGCTCGGTCTGCGGCTGGCCCTGGCCGGAGCCGGGGGACGAGGATTGAGCCCGCGCGGGGGCGGCGAAAGAACAGAACAGTATGTAACCGATTGTAAACAAAGGAATTAGGAGGCGACTGGCACGATGCATGATCACTGCCTTTCCGGGGACGCACATTCCCCATTCGACTCAAAATAAAACACGGTGGACTGCAAAAAGTTGCCGCCCATGCCGGATGAAACCCGCGTTACGGCTGCGCATGGACTGCCTCGAGCGTGAGCGGAGCGGCCTTCTTTTTTCGCAACATTGTGTTCACCCGCGGAAGTTCGTCATCGGTGATCGCTTTCCACTGCGCAAGAGTCGAGCGCCGCGCCTGCGAAAACTTGCTGAGGGCGGCCATCAAATCTGCGGTCGGCGCCACGTCGGCGCCCTCGACGATGCTCAACAGCGTGGAGAATGCGCGCACCAGCGAGCGCAAGTTCGCATTTTCGCCATCCGGGACAGCCAGCCCGAAGCTGCCGTAGCTCTCGCGCTGTGGCCCGACGATGCCCCGAATTTTTGCCGCGAGCGAAGCCAGCACAGCGCTGAGAGTTTCATCCTCTCGGAACCTTCCGCCGAGCGCTTCAATCTGCGCGAGCAATTGCTCGGCCTGGCGGTTGGCGCCGGAGACGTCCACGTAGGCGGCGGCAAGCTGAGAGGAAACATCGAACTGGCGCGCGAGATCTTCCGCCGAAGTTTTGGCCCGGGGATCCATTCGCAGGACGAGCGGCTGCAAACTGCTCTTGCCGTTCACGGTCAGGCGGACGGTGTAGTTCCCCGGCGGGGCCCACGGGCCCTGAGCCCCGCGGCGCCCGCCGCGTAATCCGGCCGGGCCCGCGTAGTGCAGGTCCCACACGAAACGGTGCATTCCTGGATCGGCGGACAATGTTTTGGCGGGATGCATCCAGTACATCGGGATGTCCAGCGAATTGGCGTCAATTGAGGCGGGCTTGTCATCGCTGGCAAAGCGCCGAATCGTTTTGCCCGCGGCATCGAGGATTTCGAGGGCCACGGGAGATGCCGGTTTTTCCTTCAGGTAGTAGTGAAGTATCGCGCCGTCCGGCGGATTCTCCGCGAGAGGTTCATCGAGCGGTTGCGGCGTCCCCTGGTCGGAGCCGGGGCGGATACGAAGCGCCGTCTGCGGGCGAAAGAGCCACGCATCGGAGGCGGCAACCACCGCGTCGAATTGGCGGAGGGGAGATGCGTCGTCCAGGATCCAGAAGGAGCGGCCGTGCGTGGCGATGACCAGATCGTCTTCGTGGATGACGAGGTCGCGCACGGAGACGACGGGGAGATTCAGTTTCAGCGGCTGCCAGTCGTCGCCGTCATTAAAGGAAACGAAGACGCCGGTTTCCGTGCAGGCGTAGAGAAGGCCCTTCTTCTTGGGGTCTTCGCGCACGCAGTTCAGGAAACTGCCGTCGGGGATGCCGCGGGAAACGCGCTGCCAGGTTCGGCCGGCGTCGCGCGTGCGGTAAAGGTACGGCTGCAAATCTTCGAGCCGGTGCCGGTCCACCGCGGCGTAGGCGGAGTTGGGATCGAAGTGGGAGGCTTCGAAGTGCGTTACTTTGCTCCAGGAAGTGATTTCGGGAGGCGTGACGTTTTGCCATGTCTTGCCTTCGTCGCGCGTCACGTGGATGAGTCCGTCGTCGGTGCCCACCCAGATGAGACCGGCGCGAAGCGCCGATGGCGCGATCGTGTAAATCACGCCGCGCCGCTTGCCCGCCGGTGCGTCCGCCGCGGTGGCCGGGTCGAGATTCGGCGGCACGCCGGGATCTTCGCGTGTCAGGTCCGGGCTGATCGCCTGCCAGGAGTTTCCGCCGTCGGCCGTACGGAATAACACTTGCGAGCTGAAATAAAGTACGCCGGGATCTTTCGGCGAGAAGACCAGCGGCAAGGTCCAGGTGCGCCGGTATTCGCCGGGGTGCATCAGCGTGGGCGGAATGGTGAGGTTCTGCTCGGTGCGCAAGTCCTGTCGCGAAACGAATCCGCCATAGATCACGTTGGGGTCCTGCGGGTCGGGCGCGATGTAGCCGTTTTCTTCGCCCGCTTCGAGCGGGCGCCAGTCGTGAAAATTCAGCGCGCGATAGTTGCCTCGGCTCGGCGTGACGGCGGGGCCGCTGTCCTGCTGCGCGCCATAGACCCAGTAGGGAAAACGATTGTCGGTGATGACGTGATAGAACTGGCCGGTCGGCTGATTGTACCAACTGCTCCAGGTCTCGCCGCCGTTCAGCGTGATGACGGCGCCCTGGTCGCTCCCGAGAATCATGCGCTGCGCATCGGCTGGATCGATCCACAGGCCGTGGTAGTCGTCGCCGCCGGGAGCGCCCTTGATGGCCGTGAACGATTTGCCGCCGTCGCGCGAGCGATAGACGGAAGTATTCGAAACGTAGACGGTATCCGCGTCTTTCGAATCCACGTCCACACGGCAAAAATACCAGCCGCGGCCCCAGATGCGGCTCTCCTTGTCCGCAAGCTGCCAGTTTTCGCCGCCGTCGTCGGAGCGGTAGAGCCCGCCCTCTTTGGCGTCCGCGATCAGGTAAACGCGCCGCGGATTGCTGGGAGCGAAGGCGAGGCCCATTCGCCCGAGGCCTTCGGAGGGCAGGCCGTGGCCGCTCAGCTGTTCCCAATGGTCGCCGCCATCGCGCGAGCGGTAAAGCCCGCTGCCGGGGCCGTTCGAAGGCGGATAGATGTTCCACGGCGGACGGCGCGTCTGCCAGAACGCGGCGAAAATAGTTTGCGGATTTGTAGGATCAATGGCGAGATCCGCGGCGCCGGTGTTTTCGTCGCGAAAGAGAACCCGCTGCCAGGTCTTGCCGCTGTCGCGGGAGCGGAAGACGCCGCGCTCGGGATTCGGGCCGTAGGCGTGGCCGAGCGCGGCGGCGAAGACGACGTTCGCATCGCGCGGGTCCACCAGGATGCGGCTGATCTGGCGCGAATCGCGAAGCCCGATGTGTTCCCAGGTCTTGCCCGCGTCGCTGGATTTATACATACCGTTTCCGTAGCCGATATCCGAGCGCATATCCGCTTCGCCGGAGCCAACGTAGACGATGTTTCCGTCGGAAGGCGCAACCGCAATGGCGCCGATGGAAGCGATCGGCTGCGAATCGAAGATGGGCTTCCAGGTGCGGCCCGCGTCATTCGTCTTCCAGACGCCGCCTCCGACCGCGCCGAAATAGAAAACATTCGGCTGGCCGGCCACGCCCGTCACTGCGACCACACGTCCTCCGCGGAAAGGCCCGATCATGCGCCAGCGCAGGCCGTCGAACAGGCGCGGCTCGAATTGCTGCCCGGAGGCAGCTGCCGCCCAGCCGAGTAGGTAGAGAAGCAAAAGGTTCGCACAAAGATAGCGGATAGTTGCGCAAGAGAGTCTGTGGCTCACGGATCGCTCCGCCTCGGGAAATTGTGCAGCGAGTGAACGCGCGAGTATACACCGGCTAGAGCTTTTCCACTGAAGCGGCTGCCCGCGCGGCCGCGCGGCGGAAGAGCACAACGGGCAGATAGGCGGCGAATCCGGCGAGCATCACCAGAGCGCCGAACAGAAGTGCGTTCATGCCGAGGATTTCTTCGCTCCGGCTGTGGATGGCAGCAAGGCTCAGCAGGAGGAGCGGGAAAACGCCCAAGAGAATCGCGCCGGGGAGTCCACCCGGAACGCGGAAGGGACGATACAAGCTGGGCTCACGGATGCGCAGGGCAACGAGCGCCACGAACTCGAGGACAACGCTCGCGCCGGCGAGCATCACGTCGAGCGTCACCAATCGCTCGAATCCTAGGCCGAGGCACAGCGCCCAGCACGCGGTGAGGACCACGATGGCCACCCACGGGGCTCGAGTTTTCGGAAGCGTCTTCGTGAAGAACTTGGGCAGCATGCCGTCCTGCGCCATGGCCAGAGGCAGGCGCGCATAGCTCATCACGAGAGCGTTGAACATGCCAAACCCGCTCAGCATGCCGCCAAGGACGAGCGCCACGCGGAGCCAGTTGCCGGCGATGAGACCCGCGAGATCGGCCCAGGAACCGTTCTCGAAAGCCGAGGCCGAAATCCCCGTGATCCATACTGCGAGGACCGGCAAGAGGTAACCGAGCGAGACGAGAACAACTGCGCCGATCATCGCCCGCGGATAGGTGCGCTGCGGGCGATCGACCCCGCGCGCGATTGTGGAGGCGCTGTCCCACCCCATGTAGTTCCACATCGCAACGAGCGTTCCACCCAGCAGTCCCACCGTCGAGGTCACCGGGGCGGTGTGTGCGCCGGCGAGCGCACCAACTTTGAAGAGTGAAAAAAGAACGATGCACGCGAACGGCGCCGAGAGAAGAATGAAGAGCCAGAAACACGTGACACCCACCGAGCGGATTCCGGAGAGATTCAGGAGCGCGCATACGATCACGACGCCGAGCGCAACCAGCAGCGGGCGCTGCCCCGCCGCGAACCACGGCGCGAGCCGCGTCAGATAGGCGACGAACAGCGTGGGGTAGATCGCCATGTCGAAGACGCTCCCGGCGAGCGACAGCCACGCTTCCTGAAAGCCCCAGAAATTTCCCATGCCGCGGCGCACCCAGGCGTAATAGCCGCCTTCTTCGGGAAGAGCGCTTGCAAGCTCGCCGGCCATGAGCGCAACCGGCATGGCCCAGAGCAGCGGCGTGAGAATCAAGATCAAGACGGCCCGGCCGTAGCCCGCGCCGTGGACGATCTCTTCGGTTCCGTAGGCGCCGCCGGAGACCATGAAGAACGTCGCCGCGATGAGCGGCCAGAGCGTCAACTTTGCGATTCTTGTTTTTGGGACGGGCGCTGCGGGAAAGGGCGCCTGGGCGGGAAACGATGCGGTGCTCAATTTTTTCTCTTTCGATCTCCTCAAGCGGCCGCCGCTCTAAACCGGTCGAGCGGCCCCGCGCTGCGCAGAATACAAGTTTGTGACCGCGATGCAAGGGGAAAAATGCGTTGCCGCGAATTTCTCCCGAGCGCGCCGGCCAGGTCTCCGCGATTTGCGGATGTCGCGGCCGCTGTTTTCGAGCCACCACTCGGCGTATACTCGGCCACTGCCTTTTCCTTACCAGGAGGGACCATGATCCGCTCAGGCCGCGCTTTATTACAATTGACCGCCGCTGTACTGCTGCCGCTTGCGGCTTCCGCGCAGCAGAGCCCGTTTTCCGTTGGCACGGCATCGGCCGCACCGGGTCAAAAGGCGACCGGCTATCTGGAAGTGCCTCCCGGAGCGGACCCGGGCACGATGATTCCGGTCGTGGTCGTCCGTGGAGCAAGGCCCGGCCCAACTCTGGCGTTGGTCTCCGGCGCCCACGGCACCGAATACGCCTCGATCATCGCGCTCGAGCGGCTCATTGCTGCTCTCGACCCCGCGCAGATTTCCGGCACGGTCATCATTCTGCCGCTGGTCAACATCCAATCATTCCTGCAAAAGGTGCCGCACGTAAACCCGGTGGACGGCAAAAGCATGAACCGCTTCTATCCCGGCAAGGCGGACGGCACGCAAACCGAGCGGACGTCCTACGCGATCACGAAGCAAGTGGTTGACCGTTGCGATTACCTGATTGACTTTCACGGCGGCGACCTGGATGAGAATCTTCGTCCTTACAGTTATTGGCCTAAGACCGGCAAAGAGATGCAGGACGCGGTCACGCACGATATGGTGCTGGCGTTTGGACTTGACCACATCATTGTGGTCACCGACAGGCCGAATGATCCCAACGCCTCGCGCTACCTCGACAATACCGCCAGCATCCGGGGCAAGCCGGCAATCGCTGTGGAAGCCGGCCACTCGGGCACTGTTGAAGCGGAAGACGTCCAGGCGCTGGTCAACGGCACGCTGAACGTGATGCGCTATCTCAAGATGCTGCCCGGAGCGGCGCCAATGGTTGAGCATCCGGTGTGGATCGGTAAAGTTGACACCATCTCCAGCGACCAGACTGGAATCTTTTATCCGTTGGCCGAGCGCGGGACGTACGTGGAACAGGGCATGAAGGTGGGCTACGTGACGGATTATTTCGGCTACATCATTTTTGAAGCCCATGCGCCGGCGGCCGGCGTAGTCCTCTACATCTGCTCGGTACCCTCCATGAAAAAAGGGGACACCATCGCCAACATCGGAGAGATCGTCAGGAACCCGTAAACCAGATTGAGCACATAGAGGAACGAGATCCGGAGATCGGGCCATCCACCGCAAGCCGGGACAGGCCGGATTGACGGCGTGTGGATTTTCGCTTCGGGTTGGTGCGCATAATTGCTGCGTGGTAAGCTGCCATCCGTTTTTGCCCAACGATTAGTGAGGAGGCTTACGTGCGACGCGGAAACATGTGGTCTTTCCTGGTTGTTTTTTGTTCCTTGAGCCTGTTTGTTGTCTGCTTTCTATCAAACCCTCCGCATGCGACCGCGCAGCAGCTCGATCAGAAGGCCGGCCAGGATCTTGATCCGAATCTTTACTCGGAGATGCGCTGGCGATGCATCGGGCCGTTCCGCGGCGGGCGCACGGTAGCCATCTCCGGCGTTCCCGGCAAGGCAAACGTTTTCTACATGGCTGCGGTGAACGGCGGCATCTGGAAGACGACCGATTTCGGCAATACCTGGCAGCCGATTTTCGACGACCAGCCGACGGGCTCGATCGGCGCGCTGGCGGTTGCGCCGTCAAATCCCGATGTGATTTACGCGGGGAGCGGCGAAGGCCTCCAGCGGCCGGACCTCTCCGTTGGGGACGGCGTTTATAAATCCACGGACGGCGGCAAGACCTGGCAGCACCTGGGCCTGCGCGACGCGCACCAGATTGCCGCGATTGTCGTGGACCCGAAAGACGCGGACCGCGTTTACGTCGCCGCGCTGGGCCATCCGTATGGGCCGAACGAGGAGCGCGGCGTCTTCCGCTCGACCGACGGCGGGAAGACGTGGAAGCGCATCCTCTATCGAGATGAAAATACCGGAGCCGCCGAGTTGGTGATGGATCCCTCGAATCCACAAACGCTCTATGCCGATTTGTGGGCCGCGCGCGTGGCTCCGTGGGAAGTGCGCGACGGCCGCTCGATCGACGGGTTGACCAGCAGGCTGTACAAGTCCACCGACGGGGGCGACAACTGGACGCCGCTGACAAACGGTCTGCCAGGCGCAGGCGATGGCCTGGGGCGCATGGGGATCGCGGTGGCGCCGGGCAGACCCGGCCGCGTCTATGCGACCGTTGAAGCGAAAAAAGGCGCGGGCGTGTATCGCTCGGACGATGGCGGGCAGTCCTGGGGGCGCGTCAACGGAGACCAGCGCATCGGCGGGCGCGGCCCGGGAGCGCTGGGGATTGCCGTCGCACCCGATCATCCGGACGTCGTGTACGTGGCGAATACGACGACGTGGCGTTCGACCGACGGCGGCAAGACTTTCACGGGCTTCAAAGGAGCACCCGGAGGAGACGACTACCAGCGCATAAGGATCAGCCCGGAGAATCCGCAGATCATCGCGCTTACGAGCGACCAGGGAACCGTCATCTCCGTGAACGGCGGAGGGACCTGGAGCAGTTGGTACAACCAGCCCACCGCGCAGTTCTATCACGTGACGACGGACAACCGTTTTCCGTACTGGGTTTACGGCGCGCAACAGGAGAGCGGCTCGTCGGCGACAATGAGCCGCAGCGACTACGGCGAGATCAGCTTCCGGGAATGGCATTCCGTAGGAGTGTTCGAGTACGGCTACATCGCCGTGGACCCGCTCGATGCGAACACCGTCTACGGAGCGCGCATCACGCGCACGAATCAGGAGCTCGGGGAAGCCGCCGATATTTCGCCGGAGCCGGTGCGCCGCGGCGAATATCGTTATGACCGCACGCTGCCGGTGATTTTTTCGCCGGCGAACCCGCACGCACTCTATTTCTCCGCCAACGTGCTGTTCAAAACCACCGATCAGGGGCGGAGTTGGAAGATCATCAGCCCGGACCTGACGCGCGAATCCTACGAAGTGCCGGCGAACCTGGGAGTCTTCACTGCGCTGGACCCGGAGAAGGGCAAGCATCGCGGAGTGATTTACGCCGTTGCACCGTCCTTCCGGGACGAAAATCTCATCTGGGCGGGGACTGACGATGGGCTGATGCACATCACCCGCGACGGCGGCAAGACGTGGCGGAACATTACGCCGCCACAGCTCACGCCCTGGAGCAAAGTTTCGATCATCGAGGCATCGCACTTCGACGCCGGCACAGCCTACGCGGCCATCAACCGCTTCCGACTGGACGATCTTCATCCGCATATTTATCGCACGCGCGATTACGGAAAGACGTGGCAGGAGATCACCAGCGGGCTGGCGGAAAACGCCCCGGTGAATGCCGTGCGGGAAGATCCCGCACGCAAGGGGCTGCTGTTTGCCGGGACAGAGACGTCGGTGTATGTCTCCTTCGATGACGGCGACAATTGGCTGCCGCTGCAACTGAATCTGGCGCACACCTCGATGCGCGATCTGGCGATCCACGACGACGACTTGATCGTTGGCACGCACGGCCGATCGTTCTGGATCCTTGACGACATCACTCCGCTGCGGCAGCTTTCGGCAGAAGTGGCGCGGCACGACGTTCATCTCTATGCGCCGCAGGCGGCCACGCGCTTCCGGTGGAACCGCAACACCGATACTCCGCTGCCGCCGGAGGTTCCCGCCGGAAAGAATCCCCCGGATGGGGCGATCGTTGACTACTACCTGAGAAATTCTTCCGCGGAGCCGGTGACGCTTGAGATCCTCGATGCGCGAGGCGGGCTCGTCCGGCGCTATTCGAGCGCCGACAAGCCGGAGCCGATGGAAAAAACCGCCAAGGAGCATCCGATACCGATGTACTGGGTGCGTCCGGAGAAAATCCTCTCCGCCGAGGCGGGAATGCACCGGTTTGTATGGGATCTGCACTATGCCCCGCCCGACGCGCTGGAGTACGAATTCCCGATCTCAGCGATTTACCGCGACACGCCAAAGTATCCGCTGGGCGCCTGGGCGCTGCCGGGGCAGTACACCGTGAAACTCACCGTGGGCGGAAAGAACTA
>DASZZJ010000024.1:0-9938 GCA_035545075.1 Candidatus Acidiferrales bacterium | reverse complement strand
ATCGCGATCATCACGCGCTGCCGCAATCCTCCCGAGAGCTGATGCGGGAACTGCCCGGCACGCAGCTCCGGCTCCGGAACCGCCGCGCGCTCGAGCGCCGCGATGGTTCGCCGCCGCATTTCGCTCGAATCCAGTCGCGGGTCATGGGCGCGGATGGCTTCTTCGACCTGCGCTCCGGCGCGCATCACCGGATTCAGCGAGGTCATCGGTTCCTGAAAAACCATGGCAATCTCTCGCCCGCGCACGGCACGCCATTCGGATTCACGCAGCGCCGCCAAATTCCTGCGCTCAGATCTTGTAGCGGCCGCCTTCAAGCGGCCATTCGTCGCGGACGGCGTTTGCGCAGACAACCACGCCTCACCGGCTACCCGGGCACCGGGAGGCAGTAAGCCCATCAGTGCAAGGGCCAGCATCGTCTTTCCGCTGCCCGATTCACCGACCAGCCCGAGCGCTTCGCCGGCGCCGATGCTGAGCGAGACGTCGTGGACAGGCCGCACCCAGCCCGCGGCCGTGGGCAGCTCCACCCGAAGACCCTGGACCTCAAGGAGCGCGGTCATGGATTCATCATAGATGAGGAAACCGGGAATGTGGAACAGGCGTGGAGCGTTTCGAAACGCTTCCGCCAACGCGATTAGCGCTGGTTGACGGGAATGACGAATTTCAATCCGGTATGGGTGGAAGAGAAGCCGACGACCTTCACGTCCTTGAGGCCGGCTTTGCGCCCCGCAGCGAGCACGTCGTTCTCGGTGATCTGCTTTTGCCCCTTCGGGTAAACAATCCACAACCCAGCGGCGCCAGTCATTGCTTTCGCGAGCTTTGGCACACTCGCGAGGTCGCCGCGACACCCAGCCGCTAAGAAGAACCACTCCATCTCTCCGGCGACTTTTCCGACCGATATATTCGACGTCTGTCCGCGCAGCTCACGAAGAAACTCGGCTTCGAAAGCCCCGATGAGGGAGACGGCGGCTCCGGGCTTAACGCCGAGTTTTTCCAGCCGCGACTTGGGATGGAGAATCTTTTCGCACCATCTTTCCGCCGTGGGACCCAGCTCGAATACGGCCAGACCTTCCGCTGTCTGGATGCGCAGCTCGCCGTCCGCTGCTTTCGACGACTTGATCGAAGAGAATGGGATCTTCAAGCGGAAAGCGCCGCGAAAAAGAATCTCGTTCGTTTCGAGAAGGGCCTTGCCCTTGCCGCTTTGCTTGCCAAAACGCGCCGTACAATCCAATTCGTTTCCCATTTCGCGCCCCTCCATTTCCGTTCGGGTCGCCTGCGGTGGCGGTGCCAGTACAATAGTAGCCCGGACGATCGAATGGCAACCGCCACAACACACCGGCTGGATTGGACGCTCATCTTCGGCGAGCGGGGCTTCCGCTATTTTTTCCTGGCCATGTTCGTCTCGCTGTTTGGCTCGGGGATGAACTTCGCCGGCGTGGGGTGGTACATCCTGGCGACGACGCACTCGCCGGTGAAGGTCAGCCTGCAAGTGATCGTCGTCACCCTTCCCGGACTGATCGTTCCCTTTCTCGGAGGAGTCCTGATCGACCGAATCGACCGGCGCTACCTCGGCATGGCGCTCGATCTCGCGCGAGGCGTTGCGGTGTTGGCGACGGCGGCCATCGCTTACCGGGGCCATCTGGAGATCTGGCATCTCTACGCGATGACGCTCGTCACGGGAATGGGCTTTGCAATGTACTGGGCCACCGTGAACGCGCTTGTGCAGGAAGTGATCCCGCCAAGCCAGTTCGCCGGAGCCAGCGCCGTCGTGCTCATCGGGGTGCAGAGCGGCATGCTGCTGGCAGGCTCGGTGGTAGGCTTCGTGTATGACCGCGCCGGGATCGCCGGTATTCTCGCGATTGACGGCTTAACGTATTTCGTCTCGGCGTTCTGCCTCTCGCGCCTCCGGAGCGGCTACGTCTCCCCGCGCCGGTCCCAGAGTTATCCTCACGAATTCTCCGAAGCCACGGCGGCAACCTCGGGGGCGCTCGAATCCTCGGAGAGCCCGCTGGCGGCGGAGGCGGGCCTCATCCTTGCGGTGTATTCCGACCTGAAAGAGGGCTTCGCTTATCTGCGGAAGCAGCCGCAGGTGCGAGCGCTGGGTATCACTCACTCGACCATGATGGCCGGGGTGATCAGCGCGAATGTCCTGCTCGTCCTGCTGGCGAACGATGTCCTCCATGCGGGCGCGCGCGGCCTCGGTTTTCTCGAGTGCGGATGGGCATTCGGCGCCATCTGTGGCGGCCTCATCGCCAGCCAGCTCCCGCCGCGGATCCGGCTGACTCTTTATGTTGCCGCAATGGCCGCCCTGGCGGCCGGGCACGCGGTGATGCCGTTCGTCTCCTTTCTCCTGTTGGCGGTATCTCTGCAGGCGGCTTTCGGTTTTTTCCGGGCGCTCGGCGGAGTCGTCGCGCAATCTTCCCTGATGACGATTGTCCCGCGCCACTTCATGGGGCGGACTCAATCGGCGTTTGCCATTCTCTCCACGGTCCTGCAATTGCTCATGAGCTTTGCCCTGGGGTGGCTGGCGGAACGGAAGGGAATTTTTGCGGGCTTCGCTCTCCTGGCAGTGATCTATGCGGGCGCGACGTTCGCGGCATTCCGTGCCCGCAGCCTCTCGGCCCCGGAGAAACGCGGGTTGTCGGCGCCATTCTGAAACAGTTTAGGGCCGCACAACATAAATTGCCGGACTCTTCCGCGGCTGACGAGCTGCGTACGCTCCACCAGGCGAAATGAACGGCGCGGCTCCGGAAGGGAAAGCAATCCGGCTGATTCCCTCGCACACGGGTCCGCTAGGCGGTTTCTTCCGGCGCTGCCGGATCCGGAGTAATTTCGGCGGCCGACCGCACCGTGGCCTCTTTGTGTCCCATCAGTTGAACAACCTCATGGTAAAGCTTGGACCGGAGTTTGTGCCGTTCGTTGGCCCGAGTGATGTAGCGCACAGAGATTTCCATGCCCAGGGCCGCCGGGCGGATGATGATGGCGGGCTCGGCCGTGAATGCGCTCGCCTCCTGCGAGCGAGTCGCGCGCTGCCATTCCTGCTCCGCGAGGCGGGCGTTTTCGGAGGTCTCTGTGGCCACCGTCTTGCGGATGGCATCCGCGATCGGATAAGGATCCGTCCTGATGGGAATGACGATCTGGAGTTCATCCCAAAGCCATTGGCCGGTCGTCGAAAAATTGAAGTAGTGCCCCTCAATCGCGAAGCTGTTCACAAAAGTGACGCGGCGTCCGGTTGGGCGGCCCGCGTCGGTCCAGTTGCCGGTCTCGAGCAGCACGGTACGGAAGAGCCCGATTTCCATCACTTCGCCGCTCACTCCATTGATCTCCACCCAGTCGCCCAGGCGTATCCCGTTTTTCCCCATCAGCACGAACCAGCCGAAGAAACCAACGATAAAATCTTTCAACGCGATCGTTAGTCCTGCGCCGGCAAGACCGATTATCGTTGCGAGCTGTGCCGGCGGGCCGAAGATGAGTAACAGCCCCGCAATCACACCCACCGCCTGCATCGTTACGCGCAGGACGGTTCGAAGAGTGACCAGCCTCCGGCGGTCCGGCGAAAGCTGCTTGAAGAAGAAGTGATCCAGCCAGGCGCTGAAGCCGACGACCACGACCAGCACCACCAGGATCCAGAAGAGGCTCAGCAGCACGCGGTGCAGCGCCGCGCGGGTCTGCGCGCCGGCCAGCTCGTTCCACCGGCTGTAAATATCCCCAAGTTCCTGCTCGTCACCGATGCGCTTGTCGAAATCGGCGAGTGTCTTTCGCTCCTCGCTCAGATGCCTGGCGGCCTCTTGTGCGGCGGCCTGTTGTTTCGGAGCGGCCTTGCGCACGGAGCGATCCCGCAAAGTGACAGCTTTCTCTCGCTTGGTGTCGAGTTGCTCTTTCAACTCCTTACGCTGCCGCGCCAGACTCTGAGCCTTATCTTGCGCCTCCGTTCGCGCTGAGAACAGCATGGCCATCTTATTCCGAAGGCGGCTCCACTCCGCAAGATCGGCAGCAAGCCCGCGCCGGAAAGACGTTTGCGGTTGCGGTGCGCCTGAAGAAAGCACCGTCGGGCCGCCCTCATGCTGCACGGCTTCGTGCGCCTC
Source organism: Candidatus Acidiferrales bacterium (assembly GCA_035545075.1). Taxonomy (GTDB): domain Bacteria; phylum Acidobacteriota; class Terriglobia; order Acidiferrales; family UBA7541; genus Acidiferrum. Next base: position 5,856 of record DASZZJ010000024.1, on the reverse strand, counting down.
CTTCATCTGCTCGATGCGGGCCCTGAGATCGCCGCCGGCGCGAATCAACTCCTGTTTTGTTTCTTCGAGGTCGTCGAGATCCGGATCGAGTTGCGCCTTCACTTCGTCGACGTCTTCCTGGAGCTTTTCCTTGCGGGCCCCGCTGGCTCCCGCCAGTTGATTCGTCAGGTTGGCGACCTCTTGTTGCTCCTCAGCGACGGTCTTCTTTGCGTCCTGCAAGCGCTTGACGATCTCCCGCGTCTCCGGCGTTGGCGGGGGCGGGTTCTCCGTGGCCTGCCGCATGGCGATGGCAAACGCCAGGTCCACGTCATGATCCGCGATATGAAGCGTCTCTTTTGCCAGCGTTTGTTCTTCGGCAGTGGCCGCAAGAGGCGCCAGAGAGCGCGCCGTGCGCAGTGGCTGCTCGTCCACCAATGGCGCCTGCGAAGAGGCAGGCTTGTTCTGTTGCTGGCGAAGAGTGGCCGGGCGGCCGGTATCCCGCGTGAGGAACACTCCGGCGACCGCCGCGGCAAGCAGCAGGAGCAACGACGCAAGCAGAATTTTCTGAGGTGCCTTCATCGGCCGCGCAATCCGGGACTCATTCTAATATGTGAACTGTCGGATTGTTCAGGGGAGAATTCCGGCACAATCATTCCGTCGACGCCCGGTGGCGCGGCAGCCTCCGTTTGGATTCGGGATCGTTTCAGAGGTAGTCGCGCGAGGGGCCTTCGAGGAAGGCGCGCAACTTGCGCGAGCGCGAGGGGTGGCGCAGCTTGCGCAGCGCCTTGGCTTCGATCTGGCGGATGCGCTCGCGGGTCACGGCGAAGGACTGGCCGACTTCCTCGAGCGTGTGCTCGCTGCCGTCGTCCAGCCCGAAGCGCATCTTGATGACCTTTTCCTCGCGCGGCGTAAGCGTCTTCAGCACGGAAGAGGTCTGCTCCTTCAGGTTGAGGTTGATGACCGCATCGGAGGGCGACACGACGGCCTTGTCCTCGATGAAGTCTCCGAGATGGGAATCTTCCTCCTCGCCGATAGGCGTTTCGAGTGAGATCGGTTCCTGCGCAATCTTCAGGATCTTGCGGACCTTCCCGACCGGGATGTCCATGCGTTTGGCGATCTCTTCGCTGGTCGGCTCGCGGCCGAGTTCCTGCACGAGCTGGCGGCTGGTGCGCACGAGCTTGTTGATCGTCTCGATCATGTGCACCGGGATGCGGATGGTGCGTGCCTGGTCGGCGATGGCGCGGGTGATGGCCTGCCGGATCCACCACGTCGCATACGTCGAAAACTTGTAGCCGCGGCGCCACTCGAACTTGTCCACGGCCTTCATCAATCCGATGTTGCCTTCCTGAATCAGGTCCAGGAACTGCAGCCCGCGGTTGGTATATTTTTTCGCGATGGAAACCACCAGGCGCAGGTTCGCCTCGATCAGTTCCTTCTTCGCCTGTTCGGCTTCCGCCTCGCCGCGCTGGATCGACACCAGGGTGCGCTTCAGATCCGTCAGCCCCACTTCGCTCTGCTCTTCGATGTCACGCAGCTCCGACCGCCGTGTGCGCAGTTCCTTGCGCGCCTCGGAAGCCGTGTCGCCCTTGGACGCATCCACGCGGCGCTCGAGGCGCCCGGCTTCGCGCTCGAGAGATTGCAGCCGCTCGACCGTGCCGCGCATTTTGTCCACGAGGCGCTTCTTCTCGAAGGGGTTGAAGTCCAGCGCGCGCATGGCCAGCGAAATCTCGACGCGCGTCCGCGCCACGCCCCATTTCGCGCGCACCCACGAGCGCTTCTTCGCCTTCGGCGTCTTTTCCAGCTTCACCGCCTGCTTCAGCGCTGCCTCGTAGAGTTTCGCGATCTTCTCGATGTGCCGGAGCGTCTGCTTGGTCTTGTTGGCGATCTTCTCTTCGGTGAGCTCTTCATCGTCGAACTGCACGACCTCCTTGATCGACCGCGCGCCCCGGCGCAGGTCGTCGCCGACGGCCATCAGTTCCTTGATGACGATCGGCGAGCGCGTGATGGCCTTCATGACGACGAGTTGCCCGCGCTCGATGCGCTTGGCGATGGTGACCTCGCCCTCGCGCGTCAGCAGCGGCACCGTGCCCATCTCGCGCAGATACATCCGGACGGGATCGTTTGTCTTCTCAAGAGCGCCGGGCGTCAGGTCGAGGTCGGCTTCTTCGGCGTGAAGCTCCTCTTTCGGCTCGGCGTCCGCTCCCGGCTCGGCCAGCTCGAGCGCCGCGCGCGCAGCTTTCGCCGTGGCGGCGTCCTCGTAGATGTCGATCCCGTATCGCTCAAAAGTGGAAAGCAGGTCGTCGATCTCTTCCGAGGAGTGCACTTCGGCCGGCAGGGTATCGTTCACTTCGTCGTAGAGCAGGTAGCCCCGCTCTTTGCCCATGGCAATGAGCTGGCGTACGGCATCGTATTTTTCTTCAAGAGCCAGCGCCACAAAATCCTCCCGCCCTGGGCGGCCTGCCACGCTGCTTTCTTTGCCGGCGGAAATCCCTCAAAAGCGCAGCGCCCCGCGGGCGCGCGGGATCAGCGGGGTTGCCAAATTCCCCCGCGCGCACACCTTCTGTCGCACAGGAATCGTGCAAGGTTTCCCTGCTCGACGTTCATTTGTTGAGAGAATCCTTCCGCACCGCTGCCCGTTCAGCGACCCCGCCGCCCATCGCTGCGTTCCCTGCGCCTGGGGAACGGTCCGTCCCGTTTCCGGCGGGACCCGCACAATGATAGATGCCGGTCGGTGCGATCTCGTTACTCGGCAAACCCTGTCACGCTACACGGCCAAGTCCCGTTCCGTCAATGCCTTTCTGTGGATTGGAGCGCGTCCGTTCGAGAACGCATAGACTTTCGCCGGAGTCACAGTGCAGGAGGGAGTTCGCTTCGTTCCGAATCCTCTGAGGGCTGGCGCGGGCTGCTCGTGACGGCGGGGAGTGCCCGCGCGGACCTGTTTTGACTTCTCCTTTTCCTCTCTGAAGGTGCGGTCGATCGTGACTAGCTTTTCGTTGCGGCCAACCGCATGCGGAGTTCTGCCAGCGTGCCTGCCTTCAGCTGGAAGAGATGGAAGTGTGTCAGGAGGTTCCTTGCCAGGAGCGGACCGTCGGCTGCAGATGCGGCTGCCTTTGCCAGGTGTTGGTTTGCCGCGTCGCCCTGGCCCACAGCCGACGCGACCAGCGCTGCGGCGAACTCCATTTGCGCGTCGGAGCCGCGCACGGCTAGCGCGCGCTGAACGAGCTCGTATCCATTGAGTTTCGTTCCCGACTCCATGCTGGAATGCGCCACCCCCGATGCCTGACGGTACGCCTCGTTGAAATAGCCCAGATCGAAAAGAACCAGGGGATCCGATTTGGCGGGAGACTTCGGCGACCCGGTGCGCTCCTCCAGCCTTGCGAAAAGTTCCTTCGCGGCCTGCGGGCTTTTCGCTGCATAAATTGCGGCTCGGCGCAGGGTTTCCATGCGGGCCAGAACAGGCACTTCGGGCGAGAGCAAAGCAAGGGTGTCAGTGGCAAGCCGGCTCGGATCGTAATTGGGCAGCGCGTCATGCCATCCGTTGCCTCCCCAGGGCAGCGATCTTGCACCCCCGGTATCGAATGGCCAGCAGACCAGTTGGGGGCCCGCTTGCGCGACTGGGCAGAGTAACGTGAAAACAATGCTTACGAACAGGCCCATCAGGATTCCCGTAATCCATTTATGGCTCATAACAACGACCTCCCGTCGTTCGGCTTCTGAGATCCACGATCGACACCTTAACTTCTGCGAGCCAAGACGCCGCCGCAGCCCGAGGTGTTAACAAGTTTCGTCAAAGACGCGAGACCCGGCAGGCGAGTTGGCCGCGACGGCACAGGGGATTGGACGCGCGAAAAGTTTCACCGCCAAGCAAGCGCAGGGGATACCGGTCAGCCGCCCGAAGCGGCGAGGCGCCGCATCAGCGTCTGCTTCTTCTCCTGCAGCTCCCGGAGTTGCGGCCCCGACGGGTTTGCTTCCATCTGCCGTGTCAACTCGGCAAGCTCTCGCTTGTCCTGGCGACATTGAAGTGCTTCGAGGCAGCTCTCTGCTTCGTCCCACGTGGCTTCGATGCTGCCTTCGAACAGAATTTCGAAAAAGATGCGCCGCTCGCGCTCCTCCAGCAATCCTCCCAGCTCGGCGGCCTGCACCGGCCCGCCGGAAAGATTCGCCGCGATGAGCGCCGTAAAAATCTTTTCCGTCTCGAGACCCTCATAAAGCCGGGCTTCTTGCAGCCGCCGCGCGAGCTCCATGCGAAAACCCTCTGCGTCGGCCAACATATGGATCAGCCGCCGTTCCGCCTGCCGCTCCGCCCGGCGCATCAGTTCAGGCTGCGTCTTCACCTCGCTGCGGCGTTCCGCCGACGCCTTGCGCAGCGACTCGCGCAGCACCGGCTCTTCCACCCGCAGTTGTTGCGCGATGCGCGTCGCCCATTCCGAGCGCAGCAGTCGGTTCGGAATTTTCTGGACGTACGGCAGCAGGTAATTTACCGCGCGGAGTTTGCCTTCGCCGGTCGAGAGGTCCATCCGCCGCGCCCGTCCGATGAGGTAGTCCACGTAGTCGGGCGCTTCCTTCAACTGTTTCGCATAGGCTTCCGCGCCCATCTCGCGGATGAAGAGATCCGGGTCCGACTTCTTGTCGTTGACCGCGGGCAGCGCAAGCACGCGCACGTTAAACCCTTGCTCCAGCAGCAGGGCGATGGAGCGCTCGGTCGCCGCCTGGCCCGCCGAGTCCGGGTCGTAGTTCATGACGACGTGGTGCGTGAATCGCCCGAGGAGCTTCACCTGCGGCTCGGCGAGGCTCGTGCCGCAGCTGGCCACCACGTTGCTCACCCCGGCGCGGGCCACCGCGATGGCATCCATGTAGCCTTCGACGAGGACTGCGAAATCCTCCCGCCGCAGCGCTTCTTTTGCGCGGTCGAGGTGATACAGCACGTTGCTCTTCGAATAGATGGGCGTCTCGGGTGAGTTCAGGTATTTCGGCTGGTCGTCGCCGAGCGCCCGCCCGCCGAAGGCCACGATCTTCCCGGATTCGTTGGCGATGGGAAAGACGATGCGCCGGCGGAAGCGGTCGTACATCCGCCCGCCCGACTCACGCGAGATGAGGCCGGAGTCGCCGATCAGCTTTTCCGGATAGCGCGTCTTCAGTTGTCGCAGCAGCAGATCGCCGCCGCTCGGCGCGTAGCCGATCCCGAAGCGCACGAGCGCTTCCTTATCGAGCCCGCGGTCTTCGAGATACGCGCGCGCCGCTTTGCCTTCGGCCGTGCCCTCGAGCTGCTTGACGAAAAACGCCTGCGCCTCGCGGTGCATCTCCACCAGCGCCGTGCGCTGCTGAGTCTCTTTGCGCTCCTCGGCGGTGCGCTCCCTCGGCCGGGGAATCGGGATGCCGCATTTCTCGGCAACCATGCGCACGGCTTCCGGAAACGAGCACTTGTCCATCTCCATCACGAACTTGAAGACGTCACCGCCGACGCCGCACCCGAAACAGTGATAAATCTGCCTCACCGGGTGCACATTGAACGATGGCGTTTTCTCCGAATGAAAAGGGCACAAGCCGATAAAGCTCTGCCCGGACTTTTTCAGCCGGACGTATTCCCCCACCACGCGGACGATGTCCGCCTGCTGCTTCACCTTGTCCGCGAATGTTCCCGCTTCCGCCAATTACCTGTTCCTTTTTGCTGTCTCTATCTTTTTGAGTTTTTTGATATAGGTGCTCGGAAAATTGAAGTGATGGGCGCCACGAATGTACAGCGCCAAATACTCTTCACTAGGAGCGTAGTTTCGGGGCGGGCTTTCCAGCGGGACCGCCAAGTATGCCCACACTCCACTCCGCTTTCCATTCCTAGCAGTTACAACAATTCGCTCGCGGCGATAGGCCGTCGGAAGG
>DASZZJ010000023.1:0-2619 GCA_035545075.1 Candidatus Acidiferrales bacterium | reverse complement strand
GTGAATGCCGCCACGGTGCGCGTGCTCGCCGCCGAGGGATGCGAAGTGGTCGCGTCGGGCGCGCAAGGCTGCTGCGGCGCCCTGCACGTGCACGCGGGCGAAGAAGCGGCTGCCGCCGACCTGGCGCGCCGGACGATTGATGCATTCGAACCCGCGGGGGTAGAGACAATCGTCACCAACGCGGCCGGCTGCGGGTCCAATTTGAAGGAGTACGGGCACCTGCTGCGCGATGATCCGCAATACGCGGCTCGCGCGAAAGCCTTCTCCGCCCGATGCAGGGATGTGACGGAGTTGCTCACCGAGCTCGAGCCGCGTGCGCCGCGCAAGCCCATGCGGCTGCGCGTCGCGATTCACGACTCCTGCCATCTCCAGCATGCCCAGGGAGTCCGCTTGCAACCGCGCACCCTGCTCTCCGGCATTCCCGGGCTGGAGTTGGCCGAGATAGCCGAACCCGCCGTCTGCTGCGGTTCGGCCGGGATCTACAACATGGTGCAGCCGCAAGCGGCCGGTGCTTTGGGGGACCGCAAAGCGCAGCTCATCGCGCCCCTGCACGCAGACTTCGTCGCCACCGGGAACCCCGGCTGCATCCTGCAACTCCAGGCTTCGCTGGCGCGCCACGGCGAAAAGACACCCGTGGTGCACACGATACAGCTCCTCGATGCGTCCATTCGAGGCGCGGACCCGCAATCCTTGCGGTGAAATGTGTTGGCCTTGCGAATTGCTCGCCAGGCTTCGTACGTGCCTTCCTTCTTCCCGATGGGCACGGCCGCTATGAGATCCGCAGCATGCTGGACGCAGCGATGGAGGCGTTCGTGAAACAGCTCAGTCCGCAAAGTGTCGCAAGCGCACGCTCGCGGCGCGCACTCGCATCTCCGCGCGTTGTCAACATCGCGGATCTGCGCGGCTCGGCCCGGGCTCGCTTGCCGAAAATCGTATTCGACTACCTGGACGGCGGCGCCGAGGATGAAGTCACACTGCGAGAAAACGAGCGAGCATTCGGCGAAGTCACTTTTAGACCGCGCCTGCCGGTCGCCGAGTACCGGTGCGATATGCGCGCGCGTGTACTGAGCTCTGACATTTCCTTTCCCGCCCTGCTGGCTCCGGTCGGTTACAGCCGCCTGATGCATGCGGGCGGCGAGGTGGCGGCAAGCCGCGCCGCCGGGGCCGCAGGCACAATCTACATTCTGTCTACCATCTCCGGGTACAAGTTGGAGGACGTCAAGGCGGCTTCTTCTGGACCGGTGTGGTATCAGCTCTACTTATTGGGTGGCCGGGAAGCCGGTGAGGCTGTAATCGAGCGAGCGCGTGTTGCTGGGTTTTCCGCCTTGGTCGTCACCATTGACACGCCCGTGGCGGGAATGCGCGAGCGGGATTTCCGCAACGGAATGAAGGAGCTGCTCGGCCCGAACTTGCTGGCCAAGATTCCGTTTCTGCCACAGCTGTTGTCGCACCCGCGGTGGCTCGCCAGTTTCTTGCTGGACGGTGGCGTCCCGAATCTACCGAACGTTGTCATCCCCGGCCAGGGGCCGATGCCGCTCATCGACGTTGGTGCGGCTCTCGCGCGCACCGCCGTCACTTGGAAGGACCTCGAATGGATTCGCAAAGCCTGGCCCGGCCCGATTGTCATCAAGGGCGTCTTGACCTCCGAGGATGCAAAGCGGGCCGTGGATGAAGGCGCTGCAGCCGTCAGTGTGTCCAATCACGGTGGACGCCAGCTCGACGGCGCTCCTGCCTCTCTGCGAGCGTTGCCCGAAATCGTAGCCGCGGTCAACGGTCGAGCCGAGGTATTGATGGACGGCGGCGTGCGCCGCGGCAGCGACATCGTCAAGGCCATATGCCTGGGAGCGCGCGCGGTTCTGGTCGGGCGCGCCTACGCGTATGGCCTCGCCGCAGCAGGAGGTGCGGGCGTTGCGCGAGCGCTCGAGATCCTGCGGGCCGACCTGGAGCGTACGCTCAGACTGCTCGGCTGCCCGTCTGTTACTGCGCTGGATCGTTCCTACGTGAATGTCTCGCCGAACTGGCCGGCAGGTTAATTCTCAAGTTCCCAGAAGATTCGGTTGCAGCTTGCGATAGCCTTGCTGGCTGGCCCAGAGGCTCAGCGGAATCGCCGCCAGTTCATCCACCATGGGCACGGCGTGGCCGTTCTTCGTCAAGTCCACGGTTTCGATGCAAGTCATGCAGGAATCGCAGGCCTCGATGCGGATGTAGTCGAATTCCTGCGCCGCGTAGAAGCCGAGTTTCTTCTCATCTTCTTCCCCGCAGGAAGGGCACACGATGCGGCGGTAGTCCCACTCGGTCGAACAGAACGAGCAGAGCAATGACCGCCGCGCGCCGTCACCCTCCGGCCGCAAGACGCCCAACTGCGGCATGGCTTCGCAACGCGGGCAGGCCGCGCGCGTCAGCGCCGAAGGCAGCAGCGGCGCCCTCGCCAACAGCTCCGCGTAGGGCTGCAGGAAAGCCCGGGCGCAAAACGTGGCGGCCTCCGCCAGGACGGGTTCAAATCTCCCACCCTTGTCCCAGTACGCCGCCAGCAAGCTTTCCCATTCTTCCCCGCCCGCCTCTCGCAGCTCGCGCGCGAACGCGGCGAGGGGCGCCGGCGCTTTTTTCTCCACGACCGCA
>DASZZJ010000022.1:0-98008 GCA_035545075.1 Candidatus Acidiferrales bacterium | reverse complement strand
GGCGGTGAAGTACCGGGAACTGCGCGCACCCGCTTCCGCGGAGGACTCGGCATCGGTGCGCCAGAGAGTTCTGGAGGCGCGGCGGCGCCAGATCGAACGGTTCGCGGCAGAAAAGAAGACCTACGCGAACGCACAGATGTCGCCGAAGATGATTCGCAAGTTCTGCGGGATTTCGGCAGAATGTGAAAAACTGCTGGAGACCGCCATCACGCGGCTGGGCCTGTCGGCGCGCGCGCACGACCGGATTCTGAAGGTGTCGCGCACAATTGCGGATCTGGATGCGGCGGAGGCTCTCGAGCCCCGGCACCTGAGCGAGGCGATTCAGTATCGGACGCTGGACCGGACGTACTGGGCGTAATTTCTACGGCACCCATCCGCCACCGGCTAGTCCATTGACTCCCATTCCCACCGTATGTTACGCATAAGGCGCTCAAAAGGAGTGGTTTGGCGGACCCGCCGGGTGAAGTGTGGGGTCGGACATCAAACACCTCGAAGTGACGTTGCAGACCAATGTGGAGAGCGTGAACCTCGCGGAAGAGATGTGTATCCGCGAGGCCGAAGCGGCGGGATTCGGCGAGGAAGAGTGCTACCGGATCGGGATGTCCGTGCGCGAGGGAGTGATCAACGCGTTTCACTACGGGAATCAGGAGCGGCCGGACAAGAAGATTCATCTTGCCGTGGAGCTGACGGCCGAGAAGATGACCATTCATGTGATGGATGAAGGAAACGGCTTCAGCATCGAGAATGTGCCGGACCCGCTGGCGGAAGAAAACCTGTTGAGCACGTCCGGGCGGGGGATTTTTCTGATGCGCTCCTTCATGGATGAATTTGAAGTTGTTCGCGCGCGCACGGGCGGCGCGGAGATCATCATGTCGAAGCGATTGCCGGGTGGATCGCGTTCACCGCGGGATGGCGCGGGCGCCGCACAGAGGCGCGAGCCCTGAGGGATGGGACTTCGAGCGACAGCGCGCGAGGTGGGGACGGCCGTCGTGGTGGACATGAGCGGACAAATCACGCTCGGCGACGGCAGCGCGCTGCTCCGCAAGACGGTCCGCGGCTTGCTCGCGGAAAACCACAAGAACATCCTGCTCAACCTTGAGGAAGTGAATTACATCGATAGCGCGGGAATCGGCGAGCTCGTGAGCGTGTATACGGCCGCCAAGAACAGCGGCGGCGAACTAAAGCTGCTCAACCTGAGCCGGCGCGTTCGAGACGTTCTTCAGCTTACTAAGCTCTACACGGTTTTCGACGTGTACACCGATGAAGCCTCCGCGCTCCTCAGCTTCCGCTAGTTTTTGATTTTGAATACACGAATCCCAATTGGAGCGAACGCGGCCGGAGCCGGATGGCGCGGCCGTCCCGACCTGATCGTCCTTCTTTTTGCCTCACTCATCTTTTTGGGTTGTATCGTATCGCCGCCGTCTCTGATGGATGACGTCGACGCGGTGCACGCGCAGATCGCTCGCAACATGCTTTCCGGCGGCGACTGGGTCATCGCTCATCTTGACGGCGTTCCGTACATGGAGAAAGCTCCGCTGCTCTACTGGCTGATCGCCGCCGTCTTTCGCGTGCTTGGCGAGCACGACTGGGTTGCCAGGCTCCCGATCGCCTTTGGCGCAATCCTATTGTGTTGGGTGACGTCCCGGTTTGGCCGGTGGGCTTTTGGCGAGCCGGCCGGGATGTACGCGGGGCTTTCGCTGGCGACGTGCGCAGGCCTGTTCCTTTTCACACGCGTTCTGATCCCAGACGTGCTCTTGACCCTGTGCGTGTGCCTGGCGATGTGGTCTTTCCTGCGCGCTCTTGAGGAGGACGAGCCGCGCCCGGGGCGCTGGGCTGCTCTGCTTGCCGCGAGCCTCGGCGTGGGTCTGCTGTTCAAAGGATTGATCGCGCTGGCGGCCCCCGTGGGCGGCGCGCTCGCGTATCTCGCAGCGACGCGGCAGCTTTCTTCGAGGCGCGCCTGGCGCAGGCTGCATCTCATCCGCGGAGCGCTCCTCGTCCTCGTCATTGCCGCGCCGTGGCACATTCTGGCGACACTGCGCATGCCGCCGGCTTTCGATTTCACGATGCACAGCGGTCCGGGCGAGTACCACGGGTTCTTCTGGTTCTACTTCATCAACGAGCACGTCCTGCGCTTCCTGAACCTCCGCTATCCGCGCGATTACAACACCGTGCCGAGAATCACGTTTTGGCTTCTGCATCTGCTGTGGCTCTTTCCCTGGAGCGCGTATTTTCCCGCTGTTGCGGCGCTGCGCTACCGGCCCGTGGATCGCGCGGGGCGCACGCGGCTGCTCGCGCTTTGCTGGACGGGTTTTCTGCTCTTGTTTTTCACTTTTTCGACGACGCAGGAATACTATTCGATGCCTGTCTATCCCGCGCTGGCGCTCCTGCTGGGCTCGGCGATGGCCGGAGGAAGCAATTCGCTTCGCGCGGGCACGCGTGTTCTGGGGGGCATTTCTGCGCTCGCTGCCGGGGCGATTGCCGTCATTCTGTTCCTGGTGCGCGGGCTGCCCGCGCCCGGCGACATCTCCGCCGCCCTGCAGCAGCATCCGGAAGCCTATACGCTCGCACTGGGCCACATGGGCGATTTGACGATTCGGTCATTCGCCTACTTGAGGGGACCTCTCCTCCTGGCCGGATTGGCGTTTCTGGTGGGCGCGGCAGGGGCGTTGCGGCTCTCCGGGAAGCGCGCATTCCTGGCCATTGCCGTCATGATGACGCTTTTCTTGCATGCGGCCCGTGCCGCTCAGGTGGTTTTCGATCCCTATCTCTCCTCGAGAATTCTCGCACGGGCGCTCCTGAAATCCCCCGAGGGCCGCCTGATCGTGGACGGAGCCTACTACCCTTTTTCCTCCGTGTTCTTTTATGCCAACCGCACGGCACTACTCCTCAATGGACACAGGTATAATCTCGAGTATGGATCCTACGCTCCTGGAGCTCCTCCGGTCTTCATTGGCGACGCCGAGTTTGTGCGGCTCTGGACGAGCCCGGAGCGGCTGTACCTGGTTACGGACGGAACGCAGATGGCGAAGCTGGAAAGTTTAGTGGGGCGCGTGCGCCTGAGCAAAGTGGCGGAGGGTGGCGGAAAATCTCTCTTCACCAATGACGCTGCGGGCGCGGCTCCAGGCGGATCCGCAGCGAGGACCGAGGGGAGCGCTCGATGATTGTCCTCTCGTGGGCTCTGGGGATGCTTCTCGCGGGGTCGCTGATTTACTGCGTCTTGATCCTTGTCGCTACGCATCGTTATCTCTCGGTCCCAGCGCCGCCCGATGGGGAAACGCCCCCCATCAGCCTGCTCAAGCCGATGTGCGGCGATGAAGAAGGACTAGAAGAGAATCTCCGCAGCTTTTTCGAACAGGATTACCCCGCATTCGAGATTCTTTTCGCCGTGCACCGCTCCGACGACCCCGCGGTAGCGGTTGTGGAGAAGGTCCAGCGGGAGTACGCGGGGCGCATCGAATCGCGCCTGATCGTCACCGGGGAATCGCCCGTGCCGAACGCGAAAGCCTACAGCCTGCAGCGGCTGGTCGCGGAAGCGCGGCATGATCTGTTGGTGATGAGCGACAGCGATGTGCGCGTTTCGCGGGGACTTTTCCGGCAATTGGCGAGGGAGGCCGCCGGTGCGCAAGTTGGCCTGGTGACGTGCCCGTACCGGTCTGTCGCGCCGGCGAGCGTGTGGTCGAAAATGGAAGCCATCGGGATGAACACGGAGTTCTTGGGAGGCGTGTTTGTTTCGCGCATGCTGGAAAAGATGAAATTCGCCTTGGGCCCGGCGATCGCGATCCGGCGGGGAATGTTGGAGGCCATCGGCGGATTCGCCTACGTGCGCGAGTTTCTCGCGGAGGATTTCGTCCTGGGCAATCGGACGGCGCAGCTTGGCTTTGAAGTCGTGCTGTCTTCGATGGTTGTGGAACACCGGATCGGCAAACAAAGCATGGTGGAAAACCTCAGCCACCGGCTGCGCTGGGCGCGGAGCACGCGTAGGTCGCGGCCCGTTGGTTACTGGGGACAGATCTTTACCTATCCACTCCCGCTGGCGATGCTGTTTTGCGCGGTGCAGCCTGGTGCGTGGCCGATCGCTCTCTTGACGCTTGTTCTTCGGGTCAGCGCAGCCTGGGCGACGGCAAACAATGTGCTCCATGATCCCCTGATGAGAAAACAGTGGTGGCTCCTGCCGCTGCAGGATGTCCTCGGCTTTCTGGTGTGGATTGGCGGCTTCCAGGGAAAAAAGATCGTGTGGCGGGACCGCGAGTGCACGCTACTGGCTGACGGACGATTGCAAGTGAACCCCTGACCGAAAGAGGATTCTGGACACCCGGCCGGATTTTTCCCCGGCTGCACTTCTGTGAGACATTCTCTTGATGCGGAGCAAGCGCGACACGGACTGGATTACGGAGCGCGCCCGCGCGATCGGGTTCGACCTGTGCGGGGTTGCGCCGGCGGAGCGGTATCCGGAGTTGCAGCATCTTCCGGATTGGTTGCGGCGCGGTTTTGCCGGCGAGATGGCCTATCTGGCGGACCAGCGGCGAGAGGATCCTTCGCGTGTCCTGCCTGGGGTAAGAAGCGTCATTGTTTGCGCGTTGAACTACAACACGCAGCAGCCGGCTTCCATCCATGTTCCGGCAGAGAGCACGGAGGAAGCGCCACGCGGCTGGATTTCGCGATACGCGTGGGGTGACGATTATCACGACGTCCTGGGAGCCAAGCTCACCGGGCTGGCCGCGGCTTTGCGCGAGCACTTTCCGGAGCCATTCGAAGCGCGCTGGTACGTGGACACGGGCCCCGTCCACGAACGGGTGTTCGCCCATCATGCCGGGTTGGGATGGCTCGGGAAAAACACCCTTCTGATCAACGAGCAACTGGGCTCGTTCCTGTTTCTCGGGGTTATTCTGACAACGCTGGATCTGGCGCCGTCGGGGAGAAGGGACGAAGCTCCCCCGGACTTGTGCGGGAGCTGCCGTCTGTGCCTCGAGGCCTGTCCGACAGGCGCGTTGGTGGAACCCTACGTGATGGATGCGCGCCGCTGCATCTCCTATTTGACCATTGAGCTGCGCGGCCCAGTCCCCGAAGAGTTGCGCGCGCCGATCGGGAGGCACGTTTTCGGCTGCGATATCTGCCAGGACGTGTGCCCCTGGAACCGTCGCGCCCCTGCGGCCCGGGTAGGTGGCTTCCGGCCGCGCGCGGTCTCACGAGCCGCTACGCCGGGAGAGAGCCGCGAAGAACCGGACGAACCTCTTTTTCACCCGCGGCTCGATTGGCTCGCATCGCTATCCGAGGAAGAGTTCCGGCGCGATTTTCGCGGCAGCCCCATCCGGCGCGCGAGATGGACGGGATTGCTCCGCAACGCTTGCATCGCACTGGGAAATTCAGCCGCGCGGGTCGGGCCGTCTGCGCATGGACGAATCGCCACGTTGCTCGAAAGGCTCGCTGCTTCGCCTGACGCGACAGTAGCGGAGTGCGCCGGGTGGGCGCTCCGACGGTTCAGCGGGCGGGAGAATCGTTTCGGGGAGACCGATGGCCGAAGTACTGGGGTATAATGGCGCTTCGCATCACTCCCGATTCGCCGCCTCGGGGAGGCCTCCGATCAATCGGCGAAAGCTTCTCATCGGGTGTGGTATCGTCGGGGCCGGCTTGTCAGGGGCTGAAAGACCCGTTGCCAGGTTGCGGCGCGCCGGAGTTTCGGAAGATTCTCGATTCACTTGAAATCTATTCTTGGAGGAAAAACACGTGGCATTCACCGTCCCCCCATTGCCGTATCCGTTTGACGCACTCGAGCCGTACATTGACGCCAAAACCATGGAAATCCACCACGACAAACATCATGGTGCCTACGTCACTAACCTCAATAAGGCGCTGGAGGGCCAGGCGGCGCTGCAAGCCAAGTCGCTCGAAGACCTCCTTCGCAGCCTGGAGGCGGTTCCGGATTCCATCCGTACCCCGGTGCGCAACAACGGCGGCGGCCACTGGAACCACACGATGTTCTGGACGATCATGAAGAAAGGCGCCGGCGGGGAACCGAAAGGCGATCTGGCCGCGGCAATCAACTCCGCGTTCGGCTCTTTTGCGGAGTTTCAGACGAAGTTTTCCGCGTCTGCCATGGGGAGATTTGGTTCGGGTTGGGCTTGGCTCTTTTTCAAGGACGGAAAGCTGACCATCGATTCGACCCCGAATCAGGACACCCCGATCATGAGCGGCGGCAAGCCCGTCATGGGCCTGGACGTCTGGGAGCACGCTTACTACCTCAAGTATCAAAACGTGCGCGCGGATTACGTCAAGGCCTGGTGGAACGTCGTCAACTGGGACGCAGTGGCGGCGAATTTTGCGGCCGCGAAGAAGTAGCGCACATCCGAAAATTTCTGGAAAAGGAACGGCCCTCCGATTTTCTCGAGCGGAGGGCCGTTCGTATTTTGCCCGCGGTTGTCAGCCGGAGAAAACGCAACCCGTCAAATCGCGGTTCTGGCCTCTTGGGAAAATGGTCCGATGACAAGAGCCGACATATCGGAGAACTGCGGCGTTCCGGTAGAATGCCCCGTCGGAAGGCGGTCTCCGCCGGGGCGGAGCCGACAGGAGGAATCTAGATGGGCCTCACATTTCTGGTAGTTATTCTGGCCGGCACGGTAAAGATTCATTTCCCGGCAAACGCCGCCGATATTGAGCAGATCATCCTGCGTTGGACGCATCTCGCCGCAGGGATCATCTGGGCGGGCTTGCTTTACTTCTTCGTTCTGGTGAACGGCCCCTTCCAGAAAGAGTTGGATCCTGCAACGAGGGGCAAGGTCGTGCCGTTGCTCATGCCCAGGGCGCTCTGGTGGTTTCGGTGGTCCTCGGTGGTCACCGTCCTCGCGGGGTTCCGCTACTACATGATTCTCGCGAAGACGGATGCTGACAACGCCGGGGCGCCAGGTCTGGTGGGGCGGTGGCTTGGTTTGTGGTTCGTCGTGTGGACTGTGGCTTGGCTGGCGACCTATCTGCTCCTGAAATTCGCCAGGGGGCCGATGGCCAGCGGCTGGGCGCTGGCGGTCCCCATTACCCTGGTCGTGGTCGCAGCCTCCTGGGGGATCCTGAAGTTGCTCGCGCACCCCGCGGCGGGGAACCGCATGCTGGCCATCTCGGTCGGCGGCGGAATGGGTTACCTCATGATGCTGAACGTGTGGGGCGTCATCTGGCGTTGCCAGAAAAAGCTGATTGCCTGGACCAAAGCCAGCGCCGAACAGGGAACGCCCATGCCGGCGGAAGCGCCTTCGCTCGCGCGGCTGGCGTTCCTGGCTTCGCGAGCCAATTTCTGGCTGTCTTTTCCCATGCTTTTCTTCATGGCCGCGTCAGCGCACTTTCCGTTCCTCAGCGGCCAGTAGAGCACTTTGCAAACGGGACAGGATTCGGGTCTGCGAGGGGGAAATGAGCTCGTAGCGAACGCCTCGCCAGCGAATCGTGCGTGTCGTGAGGGAATGGAGGAAATTGAAGGAATACAGGAATGAGACGAACGCCCCCAGAACTGTCCAGATCCATGCTTTTTCCAGGATTTGCGAACTCAGCGCAGGCAGGGCATTACTAACACCAGTCATGCGAAGTGCCCCGCGCATCGCCGCAAACATCACGGGCAGGATCGTCAGCACCGCAAGATGAAATGCGGGGCGGCCGGCGGCGAGATTCTCCAGGAAGAGCAATGAGCCAAAGAGAAGCGTTAGACAGTAGAGCAGATGCGTCGCCGCAGCCGTCGCCCAGATTCTCGGAAAATAGACGCGCGCGATGAGCACCTGCCGGTTGGTGGATTCAAGCAACCCGTCAAAATCTGTCGCGCAGTTGGTCACCGCGAGGCATTCCGGCACGAACAGAATCGGCTGGCCTGCGCGATGGAGAGCGCGGGTCATCGAATGGTCGTCGCTGATCGAGCTCTGCCATTCGGCTGCCACGTTGACCTGTTCGAAGACGCTTCGGCGAATCGCCGTGCCGCCGCCCCAACAGAAATTCCGGCCGTGCTCGCCGAGCAGGGTCACGATCGGGGCATTCCAGGCGGCGAGAAGTGCGGTGGCGAAATTGTTGCGGGCCGGGGCGCACCACCGCATGGTGGTTGCGGCGCCGAGGCGCGGATCGCTTAGCGTAGCGACCAGGTGCTGCAGCCATCGCCGACCGAGTCGGCCGTCGGTCTCGGCGAACACCAGGACTTCAAAATCTGCGGGGAGCTGTTCGATCGCCGCGCGGAGATTGTTTACCTTTTCGCTGCAGCCCTCGGGAGCACCGCCAATGACGATAT
Organism: Candidatus Acidiferrales bacterium; assembly: GCA_035545075.1. Lineage (GTDB taxonomy): Bacteria > Acidobacteriota > Terriglobia > Acidiferrales > UBA7541 > Acidiferrum. The sequence goes on along the minus strand of DASZZJ010000022.1, from coordinate 89,760 downwards.
GGGCCTTTGGCTTCGAGGATGCGGCGATACGCTGGAGGAGACCGTAGGCGGGGTCGGATACCGAATCCACGATGAAAAACAGCTCGTAGTTGGGATAATCGAACTCACAAAGAGCACGGATATTTTCCTCAAGGCCGGGCTCAATGCCTTTGCACGGGCAGAGCAAGGCGGCGGGGGGTGAATAAATACCGGCGTGGGAACCCATCCGCCGCCGGACGTAGCTGTTCCAGCGCAGCCCATCGACGATCAGGTAAAGACCAACCAGAATCTGTACGGTGGCCAAGAAGTAGAAGAACTCCAGCACGCTTTCACGAGAATAACAGAGCCGGCTGGCTCGCGCACCTGGCCGCGGAGCAGGTACAATCGCACCGGTAAATACCCTATGAGGAGGAGGCGCGAAATGACCAGCCGAGTGGATCCAGCGATGGTGACAAGCGCTCTGGAATTGCCCGGGTATCGCATCGTTCGAAATTTCGGGATCGTGCGCGGGATCATTGTTCGTTCGCGCAGCGTGATCGGGACCCTGGGTGCCGCTCTCCAGACCATCATCGGCGGTAATATCACCATCCTGACCAATCTTTGCGAGAAAACGCGGGAGGATGCCTACGAGCTGCTGTTGCAGCATGCGGCCGAACACGGAGCAAACGCCGTCATTTCGATGCGCTATGACGCGACGGAGGTCATGCAGGGAGTGACCGAAGTTCTTGCGTACGGCACAGCGGTGCAGGTGGAACGCATCCCCTGATTCGTCCTCATCCCCTCGGCCCGAAACCGCGGCGCGCTGCACCGAAGCCTGAACCGGGCCATTCCTTGATCAGCGCGAGCGGCTCTGGAGCACGTTTTCCGTCACCGTGGCTGCCAGGCGTTCCAGTTCCGTCAGCGCCCGGCCGGCGGCGATGCGGGCCTGCTCGATGAACGAGGGGTCAAGAAGGATCGCGCAGCGGTCCACGAAGGGATGATCGGCCGCCTCGAACACTTTGCGTGTGCGTCTTGCCCCCGGCCGCCGCAACACCTCCTCATACACTTGAAGTTCAGTCTGAAAATCCAGCGCGTCCCCGGCGGTCCAGTTCTGCTGCCGGGCCAGCGCCATCAGGAACTTCCTGCGAAAGGCCGGCGGCTTGCTCCTCTCGCGTAGCGCGGCGCGTTTCTTCTTCTCCTGTGGCGGGGTGTTGACTTCCTCGAGCGCGCGAAGGGTCGCCGCAAGCAGAGCCTCGCGAGTCAAAAGTGCCAGGAGTTCGCGGTAACGCGCGGCATGGGTTTGCAGTGCGTAACGTCCGTGCGTGACGACGTAGGAATCTACGAATCGCGGCACAAGCCGGTCCTGGAGGAGCGTCTCCGCGAGTTGCTTCGCCAATTCGGCGGGGATGTCGCGCGCCGGCTGTTTCGACACGGGCATGGCAGCCTCTCCATGGTAGCAGGAGAGGGCGCGCGGTGAAGGCCGGGAGACACCGAAAGGAGCCCGTGAAAGAAAAAGGCCCCGCGAGATGCGCAGGGCCGGCTATCGCGAACTTCACAGGTCATTGAATAGCGCGCGGAACTCCCGCAGGAGCGCGTTTCTCTTTGGAAGAAGGCTCCGGAGGCACCGGAGAGGATACGCGTTCCTTGGAGAGCGCATGCTCGAGCACATCGTCGAGCGTGCGCACGTAAGTGATCTTCATGTCGCCGAGGATCTCCGGCTGCAGGTCGTGGGCAACGTTGGGCTCGTTGTCCGCCGGCAGGAGAACTTCGCGGATGCCTGCGCGCTTGGCGCCGAGGACTTTCTCCTTGATCCCGCCAACGGGAAGCACGATGCCGGAAAGCGTCAGTTCGCCGGTCATGGCCAGACGGTCGCGCACCGGCCGCCCGGAGAGCAGGCTCACCAGCGCGGTGACCATCGCCGCCCCGGCGGAGGGGCCGTCCTTCGGCACCGCGCCGGAAGGGACGTGGATGTGAATGTCCTGCTTGCGGAAAAAGTCCGGGTCAATTCCGTAGCGTTCGCCGTTCGAACGGACCCAGGTGAGCGCGGCCGTCATGGACTCCTGCATGACCTCGCCGAGATGGCCGGTCATGGTGAACTGCTTGCCGCCGCGCATGCGGCTCGCTTCGATGAACACGATGTCGCCCCCGACGGGCGTCCACACCAGGCCGATCGCGACGCCGGGCTGTTTGACCCGCTCCTCGACCTCTTTTTCCGTGCGGTATTTCGGCACACCGAGATACTCCCGGACGACTTCGGGCGTCACGATCAGCTTCTCCGGCAGGCCCTCGGCCATGCGCCGCGCCTGCTTGCGCGTGAGCGTGGCGATCTCCCGCTCCAGGTTGCGTACGCCGGCCTCGCGGGTGAAGCTGTGAATGATTTCCTGCAGCGCCGCGTCGCTGAATTCGAGCTGCTCGCCGACTTTGAGGCCGTGTTCGGCGGCCTGCTTGGGGATCAGATACTTGTGGGCGATGTGCACTTTCTCCTCGCCCGTGTATCCCGGCAATTCGATTATCTCCATGCGGTCGCGCAGCGGTTCCGGGATGGGATCCATCCAGTTCGCCGTGGTGATAAAGAGCACCCGGGAAAGATCGAACGGCACATCGAGATAGTGATCGCGGAACGTCGCATTCTGTTCCGGATCCAGCACTTCCATCAGTGCGGCGGACGGATCGCCGCGGAAATCGCGCCCCAGCTTGTCCACCTCGTCCAGCATGCAGACGGGGTCATTGGTTTCCGCGCGCTTGATCCCCTGGATGATTTGTCCCGGCAGGGCCCCGATATACGTGCGGCGGTGTCCGCGAATCTCGGCTTCGTCGTGCATGCCGCCGAGAGCCAGGCGCACAAATTTCCGCCCCAGCGTGTGGGCAATGGATTTCCCCAGGGAAGTTTTGCCCACGCCCGGAGGCCCGACGAAGCAGAGGATCGGACCCTTCATTCCCGGTTGAAGCTTTTTCACCGCCAGGTAGTCGAGGATGCGCTCCTTGACCTTTTCGAGATCGTAGTGGTCTTCGTCGAGAATCTCCCGCGCCCGGACCATGTCAATGTCTCCACTGGCCGAGGACTTGGCCCACGGCAGCGACGTCATCCACTCGAGATATGTCCGCGAGACCATGTATTCGGCGGAGGCCGGCGTCATCTTGGCAAGGCGCTTTAGCTCACGCTCGCTCTCTTTCTTGGCCTCGGGAGACATCCCGGCTTCTTCAATCTTCTTGCGCAACTCCTCGATCTCCATTTGCGAGTCGTCCGCCTCGCCAAGCTCTTTTTGAATGGCCTTCATCTGCTCGCGGAGAAGGTATTCGCGCTGATTCTGGCTGACTTGTTCCTGCACCTGCTCCTGAATCTTGGAGCGCAAGTCGAGGACTTCCATCTCCTTGGAGAGTTCACGGATGAGGGTTTCCAGGCGTTTGCGAACGTTGGAGGTCTCGAGTAACTCTTGCCGCAGCAGCGTGGTCAGGGAGGGCAATGTCCCGGCAATGAAGTCCGCAAGGCGGCCCGGATCCTCGATGTTGATGGCCATAGCCTGCAGCTCGTCGGAGAGTTGAGAGGAGTGGCTGACCACTTCGCGGAATAGGTCCTGCGCCTGGCGCTGCAAGGCTTCGAGCTCGGCGTCCTGTTCCCCCAACTCGTCTGGTTGCGCTTGCACTCGAGCCCGGAGGAACGGTCGGAAGCCGACCAACTCCACGACCTGAATGCGTTGAATCCCCTCAAGGAACACGACCACGTTCCCGTTGGGCATTTTCACTGTTTTGTGAACCTTGGCGAGCGTCCCGACCTTGTGCAGATCCGACGCAGCCGGATCCTCGATGCGCGGATCCAATTGGGCAACCACGCCCATGAGCTTCTCTTCGCCGGACAGCGAATCGACCAGAGCCAGGGAAGCTTCGCGGCCTACTGTGAGCGGAAGTACAGCCCCCGGAAAAAGCACGGTTTCCCGGACTGGCAGAATCGCCAGAATCTCGGGCACGCTTACCTTTTTGTCGGCCACAATGCCCCCTCACTCCCTCAACAGGTCCAGCGGGAGAATGGTACTGCAAATTGGATGCCGCAGAGCGAAAAATGGTTCCAATAAATACGAACAAAAGCATCAATGAACATGACTAAGATACACTCATGTATGGGTCGCCGTCAAATTCAGCCCCAAGTAAATTAAATATGTCCCCTGTTTACATATTGTTACGAACCTCCAGCCTAAACTCTCAGCTCGCCTTCAGGCCACTTCTGAGGCGGACTTCCTCGCAGCTTTAGGCTTCAACCCCGCGATTCGCACTCTGGCGAACGCCAGGGCCGCTTCGCGGTCGTGGACCTCGCCGTCCAGTCGAGCATCTTCGACAGCGCGCAGAATCGTGGCAAAGAGTGGCCCGGGCGGGAGGCCCATCCGCTTGAGGTCCTCCCCGGTGATCAATCGTTCGGGTCGCACCTCGCTCGCGGGCGTCTCGGCCAGGAAGCGGCTGACGTAGTCGTAAGCCTCCAGGTTGCGATGACTCGAAAGGCAGTCGAGACGGTGCAGCTCGAGATGCTCTTCGAAGCGGGGAAGCCGCACGAAACGCTTCAAAGTGGATGCGCGCATCTCCTGTGCATCCTTGAACCGCAGATGATTAGCAACCAGCGCGGCGATCTGACCGGTGTCTTCGTTTGAAAATCGCAACCGGCCGCAAATTTCCCCCGTCATCTGCGTTCCCACTTCCACGTGGCGGTCGAAGCGGATACGGTCTCCCGTTTCGACGGCGGAGCGAAACGTCGGCGGCTTCCCCACGTCATGCAGAAGCACGCCCCAAGCGAGGGTGGGTGAAGCGCCAGCCGGGAGCTGCTCCAGCATCAAGCGCGTATGAATCCAGACGTCGCCTTCGGGGTGGTACAGCGGCGGCTGTTCGACACCCTTCATGCGGGAGACTTCGGGCAAGACGGCTTCCAGAAGTCCGGCCTCGTCGAGCAATTCGAAGCCACGCCGCGCGGCGCTTTCCGTGAGCAGCTTGGTCAACTCTTCCCGGATGCGCTCGGCGGAAACTTGCCGGATCACCGGGGAGTGTCGCTGGATGGCGGCGAAGGTCTGCGCTTCGATGGAGTAGCCGAAGCGCGCGGCGAAGCGCACGGCGCGCATCATGCGCAGTTTGTCTTCCTCGAATCGGCGCGCCGCGTCACCGATAGCGCGTACGACGCCGGTCTTCAAATCGTTTTGCCCGCCGATGTAGTCGAAGATCTTGCCGGACGCAGGATCCATCAACAGGCCGTTGATCGTGAAGTCGCGCCGCTGCACGTCTTCCTGCGGCGTTTGCGCATAAACGACGCGGTCGGGGTGCCTTCCATCCGAGTAGCCCACATCCGAGCGGAAGGTCGCCACCTCGACTTTTGCGTCATTCTCCTGGACGAGGACGACCCCAAATTGCGCGCCGACCGACAGGCTGTTGGGAAAGAGAGAGAGCACTTCGGCCGGAGTCGCGTCCGTGGCCACGTCGTAATCGGCCGGTTCGCGGTGGAGCAGCAGATCGCGCACGCATCCGCCAACAAACAGGGCCTGGTGGCCCTCTTCCTGGAGACGCTTCGAGATGCGGAGAGCCAGTTCCCGGCTGCTCATATCTGGATTATGCGCCTGGCGGAGAGGGCGGAGAACAAGAAGAGTCGGGGAGGGTGTGCCCGGTTACATCAGGCGAAGCAGGAGGCGGGTGAGGTCGCCGGATTCGTGGGCGGCGCGTTCAAGAGCCGCTGCGCGGCAGCGACCCGCCGAAGCGCACCGAGTCAAACCCGAAGCGATCGCGCAGCCGGTCCGCCGCCCGCGTAAGCTTCTCCAGTTTTTCGCGGCGCCCGGAATCCCACAGCTCGAGCTGTCCCTCGCCGTGCGTCAGCCCGCTGAGCGAAACGCCCAGCAGGCGGATTTTGCGCCGCCGGTCCCAATTCGTGCGGAAGAGATCGAGAAAGACGCGGAAAATCTGCGGGTCGAGCCGCGCCGGCGCGGAAAGGGTTCGCGCGCGCGTGTGCGTTTCGAAGCCCTTGTAACGGATGGTCAGCGTCAGGGTGCGCGCCTCGAGGCCCGCCTCGCGCAGGCGTTTGCACGCTTTCTGCGAAAGATGGCTGAGCATGGCCTCGAGCGACTCCGTGTCGCTGGTGTCTTCTCCAAACGTGTGGTTCTGAGAGATGGATTTAGGCTCGGCGTCGATTGCGAACTCGTAGGAATCGCCGCCGCGCGCCTTGCGGTAGAGCGCCGTGCCCCACTGGCCAAAGATCTTCTCGAGCTTCTCCTGGGGAAGAGCCGCGAGGTCTTCGACCGTGCGAAGGCCGAGAGAGTGCAGCGCGCGTTCGGTGACCTCGCCGATTCCGGGAATCTTGCGGACCGGGAGCGGCGCCAGGAAGCGCTTTTCGCTTCCCGCGGGCACCCAGAGCAGTCCTCGGGGTTTCGCCTGGTCGGAAGCGACTTTTGCGACAAGCCGCGTGGCCGCGAGACCTCCGGAGCAGGGCAAGGAGGTCGTGCTCGCGATTTCCGAGAGCAATTTGTGCGCGGCCGCGGGCGGCGGGCCTTGCAGGCGCCGCGTCCCGGAAAGATCAAGATACGCCTCGTCGATCGACACCATCTCGACCGTCGGAGAATACTTCGCCAGGATCGCCGCGATTCGGTCGCTCCATTCTCCGTACTTGCTGTGGTCGCCATCGAGGAAGACCGCGTGCGGGCAGAGGCGGCCCGCCGTGCGCAGCGGCATCGCGGAGTGAATGCCGTACCTTCGCGCCTCGTAACTCGCCGCGGATACCACGCCCCGCTCGTCGGGCCGCCCGCCAACAACCACGGGCTTGCCGCGGAGATCCGGCCGCTCGAGAAGCTCGACCGACACAAAAAACGCGTCCATGTCCACGTGCAGGATCGAAGCTTCCGGGGGCAGGGCTACTTCCTCGTGCTTTGCGCGGAATCGAGCAAGGTGAGCCATGACGGGTTCTTCGACCGAAGAGTACGCCCGCTAAGGCGCAGTTACAACCCGCCACCGGTGCGTTCCGCGGCAATCACACGGGGAATCCCGGCGAGATCCTTGGTCACGCCGGCGTTCGTCCACTCGGCGCCCTCCAGCAGCGGCTGCACCGCCGGCAAACAGTTGTAGCCAAGTTCAAGTACAAGCAAGCCGCCCGGCTTCAGACAGGATGCGGCCTGCGCCACGAGCGCCGCATACAGTTCATAGCCTTCCTCGCCGCCGAAGAGCGCCGCCTTTGGCTCGTGCTCGCGCACCTCGCGGGGCAATTCCTCCGCGCCCTGCCGTCCGACGTAGGGGGGGTTGCTGACGATGAGATCGAACAGAAGCGGCGAGCGCCTGGCGACAGAAGAGCTGGAAAGACCGTCGAGAAGATTGCACTCGATAAAATGGATGCGGTCGGCGACGCTGTGACGCTGCGCATTCCGCCGGGCGACATCGAGCGCGGCGGCGGAAATGTCCGTTGCATGAATGCTTGCGAAGGGCAGTTCTCTTGCGAGGGCTACCGCCAAGCAGCCCGAGCCGGTGCCGACGTCGGCGATCTGCACGCCGTCGCCGAGCGTTTTCTGCGCGCGCCCGGCGCGCAGCTCGCGCAGAGCCAGCCGGTCGAGCGCAACTTCAACCAGATGCTCGGTTTCCGACCGGGGAATCAGCACGTCCGGCGTAACCTCGAATGCGAGGCCCCAGAATTCCTGCTTTCCGGTGAGATACTGCGTCGGCTCGCCCTTCGCGCGGCGCGCGATGAGCGAAAGATAACGTTCCGCTGCGTCCGCCGCAATCTCCTCTTCCGGATGCGCGTAGATCCAGGCGCGGTCGCGCCCCAGCGCGTGCATCAGGAGCAGCTCCGCCGCCAGCGTATGCGAAGGGACCTGGGCCTCCCGCAGTTGGCGGATGCCGAGCTTGAGCGCTGAACGGATGTCCATCGGCGGGAAGAATATCGGCTGAAGCCTCTGCTGCTCAGGCCCCGGCGAGCTGCTGCTCCAGTCGCTCGGCCTCATAGTGCGAGACGAGCCCGTCCACCAGCGCCTCCAGCTTGCCATCCATCACGTTCGTCAACTGATGGAGTGTCAGCCCGATCCGGTGATCGGTCACGCGGTTCTGGGGAAAATTGTAGGTGCGAATCTTTTCCGAACGGTCGCCCGACCCGATCTGCCCACGCCGCTCGGCGGCGATGGCCGCATGCTGCTTTTCCTGCTCCATTTCGTAGAGGCGGGCCCGGAGGACGCGCATGGCCTTGGCGCGGTTCTTGATTTGCGATTTTTCGTCCTGCTGCGAAACCACCAGACCCGTCGGTAAGTGCGTGATGCGCACCGCCGAGTAGGTCGTATTGACGGACTGGCCGCCGGGACCCGAGGAACAAAACGTGTCCACCCGGAGGTCCTTCGGCTCGATCTTGATGTCAATTTCATCGGCCTCGGGGAGCACGGCAACCGTTGCGGCCGAGGTGTGGATGCGGCCCTGCTGCTCGGTTGCCGGCACGCGCTGCACGCGGTGCACGCCGCTTTCGAACTTCAGCTTCGAGTAGACCTTGTTCCCCTGAATGGCGGCGACAATTACCTTCAGCCCGCCCAGCGTCGAAGGGGAGCTTTCGAGGACTTCCACCTTCCAGCCCTGCGTTTCCGCGTAGCGCGAATACATCCGGTAAAGCTCCCCGGCGAAGAGCGCTGCTTCGTCGCCGCCCGTGCCGGCGCGGATCTCCACGATCACGTTTTTCTCGTCGTTCGGGTCTGTCGAGAGCAGCAGCCGCTTCAGTTCGTGCTCGATCTTTTCCTTGCGTTCGACGAGCTGCTTTTCTTCATCGTAGGCGAGCCGCTTCATCTCCGCGTCGTCGGTTTCAAGCTGCAACTCCCGCGCCCCGGCCAGGTCCTTCTCGACCTGCCGGTAATCGCGATGCTTCCGCACGATTTCTTTGAGCTCGGCGTGGGCCTTTGCGAGCTTCTGGTAACGCGCCGAATCGCCGGTCACGGCGGGATCGGAGAGCTGCTGGGACATCTCCTCGTAGCGGGCGTCGAGCTGGTCGAGCTTTTCCGATAATGACAGGACAGCCATGGCGAATCCTTCCCCGTGATGAAACCCGAAAAACGAAATTCGAAAACCGCGGGAACAGAGAGATGAGGCGGCTCCGGAGGCCGGAGCCCATCGCGGAGAAGCTAATAAAACGCAGCGAACATGAAAATACTCTGCTTTGAGAATAACCGCAGATCAAGGAAAACGCAAACCGGCTTGCTCTCCGCAGTGCCGCTCGGTGCTACCGCAGCTTGGCGAGGTCGAATTTGGCGGCGATTTTCACGCCATCCGGCGTGACAACCTCCGCGACCGCCTCGGAGGAGCCCACATCCCTCGCGTCGTATTCGACCCACACCTGAGCTCCCGCGAGTCCGCCCGATCCTCCCCTGCTGAGGTTGAAGATCGGCTCTCCGTAGATGTTCAGCGGCTCGATCGTTTCACCCCCCTGAGAAAGCCGGAACTGAAAGTCCTTCCAAAAATCTTCCGGCCGGAGCGCGACGCCCCGCTTGGCCCCGGAGTCCTTTGTCGGCGGCGAGGATTCCACTTCACCGTAGGTCGGCGTCAGTTCGATGCGCACGCGGAGCTGGATGGTGTCGCCGCGCTTCTTGTAGTCCTCTTCGGCCTGTTGCGCGCTGTAGCCCGTCGTGCGCTGGCGCGAGACGTCCACCACCTGCGCGTAGGGAGTGAGCAGCTCGATCTCGGAAATGTACGGGCCTTTCTCCGGCAGAGGCAAATGCTTCCGGTACGATTCCAGGAATTTGGCCAGCTTCTCGTCGTTCCGCTGGCCAAGAAAGTAGGCCTCGCGCACGGAGCGGGATTCGAGCGGCGCGTCATACGCGAGCAGCGCCTGCGAGATCAGGCACACGCTTGCGAGAAAGGCCGCCGAAGCGCGAACGGCCGTTCGTCCAGGTATTCTCATCGTCTACTTAGATGCCTCCTCGGGCGCGGTGAATGCCTTTTCCACGAGGAAGAGAACGAACGCTGTCGCTGCCCCGGCCAGAATCACGAGCACCGCTCCGATTCCGCGATGGCGGTTCAGGGAAAGGCCGTCCGCCCCCCGCCGGGCGAAAAAATCTCCCAGGAAGCGAAGCCAAGAAAACGCGCCGGACAACCTTTCCGGAACCGCCGACGCCGCCAGCCCCAGGAGCGCGGCGGTAACGCCTCCTACCGTCATCCAGCCGAGTGCGCTCCGCCAGCGCAGCGCCCGCGCGGCCATTCGCAACAACAGAGCGAACAGAAGCATCTCCGCCCAGCCGAAAGTGAGACCCAGGAAGTAAAAAAAGAACAGCGTCCGCGCGGGTCCCACCGCCGCGCCGGCTTGCGGCCATCCCCCGATGATTCTTGCCGCCGTGAAGAAGAACGTGCCGCATACCCATGCGGCGAGATAGTAGGCGAGGCTGCCTCGGCGGGTCAGATTCGCCGTTGGACGTTCGGGAAGTCCAGCCACACCTTCACTCCGCAAAAATGCGAGCCTTCCGTGCAGATCGGCGTCGCGATCCCCGCGCGCAGGTGGCAGGGCGGGCCGATATAGGCCGCCAGCTCCGGCTGGACTTCGCGCAACTGCGCGAGCTCTTCCATCGAAGCCTGGTAGATCTCCTCCTGCGCGTTGAAGCAGGTGCGCATGGTCCATTTATGGAGCAGGTGGAGCAGCGATCCGCTCTCGACCAGCCGAATCGCCTTCGCGTTCGGCAGAAGATACAAAGCGATCTCGCGGGGCACGCCGCGGTCGAGGAGCTCGTTTTTTGCTGCCCATGTCTCCGCCATGGCGCGTTCGTAAATTTCTCTGGCGCGCGCATTGCTCCCGATGAGCATGGGCGTGATGTAGTCGGTTTCGCGCGTGTCGGTCAGGGTCAGCAGCGGCCGCGAGCCCGGCACCATGCGGTGCCGCTGGTCCTGGCTGTCGGCGGTGTGGCTGATTTTCTTGGCGAAGGTGTAATGAGCGTGCTGCAGCGCGCGCTGGATCGGCGCGTGCACTCCGATGTTGAGCGTCTCCAGCCGGTAAGGATTGCGCGCCGGATTCAGCAGCCGGTCCATCGCTTCGGCGTCGCTGCACTGCGATTCGGCAAGGCCGAGCACGGCGCGGAAAGACTCCGCCATCACCCGCGCCGCATTCGGCGAATAGTCCACCAGGCGGGAAATCTTTCCGCCAAGCTTGGCGTCGAATTCGTCCGCGAAGGCCTTGCCGGCGTTCGTGCCCGGCGGCGCATCCCGCCACTCCGGCAAATCGGCAAGCGGCTCGGTCTCGAAGCGGTCGAAAAACTCCGCGTCCACCTCGCGGACTCGCGCGACCATCTCGCCGATCACCAGCCTCGCCTCGCTCGGCGTGTCCGAAGCCGCGTGCATCCTCCAGAGTCGGTGCAGGACGATCCCCGAAACCGTGTGCACCATCGTGGTGAACGCCGCCACCGGCAGCACGTAGCGCGCCAGCTCGATGGCGCGCTTATCGGCGGCTCGCCCGACCTTCTGCAGTCGCTTGGCATGCGACATCGGCCCGACGTGCCAGATGTCGCCCAGGATCGTCTGCGCATCCGCGACCAGGATCGCCGAAAGCTGGCGGTAGTACTCCCACGCACGGGCGATGGCGCGCAGGTAGATCTCGCGCGACCCCTCATCGAAAAAAAGCGACGGCGGCGGCACATAAGCCTGCGGCCGGTCCAGCCGCACGTACCGCTGGCTCTGCTGCTCGGAGTTATAGAACGGATGGGCGTGAAGAAATGACCAGACGAATTGCCGGCTGATGTTTTCGAGGCCGAACTCGAAGTGCGCGTGCTGGTAAACGGTGTGGTGGCCGCTGTAGAAGGTCGCCGCGCCGATGTTCACCCGCTGTTTTTCGGTGATCTCCTCCGGCTGGATCAGCCGTGGCGCATAGCAGGTCCGCGCGGCGGCGATTGCGGAATCATAGGGATGAGGGAAAGCGCTGCGCAGGGTCACGCGCGGCGCCGCGGTTTCGACGAGCTCCCCGGCGGGCATTCCATCGAACATGCGCGATTGCGTGGCCACTCTGGGAGGTCATTCTACACTGACGCGGCCCGCGCGGCACACGGCACCCAACTGTGAACTCTCCGCTGTTAGCCCGGCTACTTCTTGGGCGCCTGCGCCTTGGCGTATTTCCTCTGGAACCGTTCGACGCGCCCGGCGGTGTCCAACAGCTTCTGCTTGCCGGTGAAAAAGGGATGGCAACTCGAGCAAATTTCCACGTTTAGTCGCTCGCCCTTGATCGTCGAGCGCGTTTGAAACGTACTCCCGCAGGCGCAGTGCACTGTCACGGGGTGATAGTCGGGGTGAATACCGGGTTTCATTGAGGCTCCCATCTGCTGCGGCCGGTCTGCGCGGCTCCCCTTGCGGGGGACTACAGCCGCGTCGCTAGGCCACAAGTCAAACTCTCATCATACGCCATGCGTCAAGCTTCTCCAAACACCCGCCCCGTTAGGTAGTGGCACACACCTGATAAGTTTCAGTCGAAGCATATCTTCTCCGGACCAGCCAATATCTTCTAAAAGCCGTTGCAAGGAGCTTTGTGCCGTATGTCTTCTTTGGATGGTAATGGATAGTGAAGCGGCGCACGTGGTTGGGGAATGACCTGTCTTGGAGTATAACGAGCGATGGCGAAACTAGGCTCAATGGGCCTCACTGCACAGGACAAAGCGCTGACGGAGATGGCCATGGGCTATTTCCGGAGCCGAGTCCTCTCCGCCGCCGCGCGTTTGGGCGTTGCGGACGCTCTGGGCGATGACGAACGCAGCGTCGAGCAGCTCGCCATCGCGTGCGAAGCGCACCCAGCCTCCTTGTATCGGCTGCTACGCGCTCTCGCGAGCTTCGGAGTCGTCTCGGAAACCAAGCCAAGATGCTTCGTCCTGGCGCCGCTTGGCAAGCCGCTGCGTAAGGACCATCCCCACTCAGAATGGGCCGCGGTCGTGTTCTGGGGAGACCTGCTCGCCGATAGTTGGGGGTACTTGACCGAGTGCATCCGCATCGGGGCCAGGCCGGAGGGTGCGCTCTCACGCTGGTCCCAGACCCCCGATGCCCCGGCAATCTTTCGCGCCGTCATGGGCACGGGACCCACGGAAGACTATTTGCCCATCGTGCGCGCGTGGGACTTCTCCAAATACCATACGGTTGCCGATCTCGGCGGAGGCGGCGGGACCCTGATCGCCGCAGTCCTGGACACTTATCCCAAACTTTGCGGAATGCTGGTGGATCGCCAGGAATCTATTGACCGCGCAGCCCCGCGTTTCAACAGAGAGGGCTTTGGCGAACGCTGCAAGCTTTTGGCCGCCGACCTGTGCGAAGGAGTTCCCCCCGGAGCCGACGTTTACATGTTGAAGAATGTGCTTCACGGAAAAGGCGACGAGGCAACCATCCAGATCCTCCGTCACTGCCGATCGGTTCTGCCCCGTGAAGGCCGTCTTCTGGTGATCGAATGCGTTTTGCCGGATGTTGTCTCTAAGGCCGACGAGCAGTTGGAGCATCAGTTGATGAGCGACCTGAACATGCTGGCCGTCACGGAAGGGAAGGAGCGCAGTGCCCTCGAATGGAAAAGTTTGCTGACGAGCGCCGGGTTCGAATGCCTGCGCATCATCCCTGTTCCCGAGAATCCGGTATCGATCATCGAAGCAGTATGAAATTCGCAAAAGGCGTGCTTGTAAGTAATTCACTTGGCCGTAGACAGGCTCGCCACCTGCAACGGTTCCTTTCAGCGCCTATTTCTTCGCCTGGTTGCGCCCAAAACGACTTGTCAAAAAACTTTGTCAAGTAAAAACTTTTTGACAAGTAAAAGCCCCATATTTCGGCGTTTTTTACCCCGAAAACGGCCTTTTATTTTCCCCTTTTTCGGCCTGTGGAAAACTCCTGTTTACGCTCCGCGCTCCGTCACGATTCGGAATCAAAAGTCCACCGCGTAGCCCCCTCCGTGAAATTCTCCGCGTGCTCGTCGAATCCAAATACCACGCGAGGCTCGACGCGAATCACCAGGCTCCCGCTCGATTCGAGAATCGGTCCGACGTCGCCGCCGTACTTCTGATTGTAGACCGCGACGATCCTCTTTATGGCGTCCACGTCCTCGATGAACGAAGCGGCCCCCTCGACGATTACCGCCTCGTCCGCGTCTTCTGTGCCGATAACGCACTCCGGATGCGCGGAAAGATTCTTCATCTTCCGCGTGCGCGGGCCGGTGCTGAACCAGAAGGCCCCTTCCAGCCACACGCCCCAGACCAGCATCAGGTGCGGCTGGCCTTCCGGCCGGGAAGTCGCAATCCAGTAATTGTGCGATTTTTCGAGGCGCGTAAGAGCCCACGCCCAGGGCTTCAATCCTCTTGTCGCATCCGGCGTTTCTTGCAATGCGTCAGGCCAGTAGGGGCGGCTCGCCGTGGGTTCTTTCATTGATTTCTCGTTTTCGTTCCATCCGGTCCGGCAGATTCTATCAGGCTCCGATTGAAACACGGTGTCCGCGAAGCCCTATCCCCTCACGCCGGAAAATTCCCTTGTTCCTCGCTCCATCTTCGCGTAGCTTCGCGGCTATGCGCGTGGAAATCCTCGCAAACCTCCCGCTGCCAGAGCCATCCCGTGAGCTGCCGGAAAACCGCGCGTTGAATTCACTCCTCCTGGCTGTCAACGCAGAGGGATCGTTCTTCCGGGTTACGCCGTGCAACGTTCGCCCGCCGGCAGTGCAGGGCGCTGCCGGGCCGAATCTTTTTTCGGGAGGCTTCCTGCTTTTCTTTTCCGACGAAGCGTTCAACCGGGAGCGCGCCAATTACTTCGCGCTGCTTGAGAAACTCAGCGAGCTGCTCAACAAGGCGGGATCGGCCGATTTTTTGGAAGTGCGCCTCGGGCTCTCCAGCCGGGCGGACTCCGGGCCTCACGCTTCCGCTTTCGCGCTCTTTGTGGAGCTCGTATCCCAGGGCGCTTCAACGGAACAAGCAGAGCTTCGTTGGGGGCTCGGCGTGGCGCATCTTCAACAGGCCGTGCTGTTCAGCGCGAGGCTCTTGCGCAAGCAACTCTCCTCCCGAGGCAGTTAGAAGTGTTGGGATGGGTTGCGAATGCAACTCAGGGGAAAAGGCCGGCAAGTCTATCGGGCGGGCTACTAATTAACGAAGCAGCAGCCCACGCGCAGGCGGCCTTCGGGGGCACGCGCGGACCACACGGGCCGTAGATTCACGCGCACGGGCGGCAAAATCGGCACGTGAAGCATGGCGAACATATTTTGGGGCAGCTCTTCCGGCGAATCGAGCTCCAGCCCGACTCCTCCAAAGGCCAGGTTAAGAACGCGAGCGCGCCGCCCGCCTTGTTCACCGAAAAGGGCGTAGGCATTTGTTCCCGCCAGGGAGACCCGTTCCGCTTTGCGCTTGACCAAGTAGGACTGCACCTGGGGGCGGAGCTCGGGGACGGAGGAGACGCCTGTGGAAGCCGGACTGCCGGAAGGAGCCACCGCGGCTGCAGCAGGTGTTTTCGTTCCGGCCGCTGCACGCGACTCCGTCTTCTCCGCGGGCTTTTTCGATTCAATGGAAATCGTCCTTGGCGAAGCAGCCGCGCGTTCATCGCCCGGCTTCGCCGGCGCGGAGGCTGTGGGCGGTTCGGGTGGATCCGGGGTAACCGGCTTCGATGCGCCGTTTGCCGCGCGCGAATGGCTGGCATGCTTGAGCTGGTAGAGGCGTTCATCGGCAGCGCGAATCAGCGCGTCGGCATCTTCGCCGTCTTGGGGATAGGTGGCAACACCGTGGTCCATGCTGACGCCGACGTTTAGTTGCATCGCTTGAATCTCCGCATTGAATGCGGTCTCCACACGGCCGCTCAGCCCCAGCGCCTGTCCCGCGTCCGTCTGGGGAAGCAGCAAGGCAAACTCGTCTCCGCCAATTCGGAAGGCGGAGTCCGACGTGCGCATGGATTTTTTCAGCGTGCTCGCGACGGCGCGTAATACGTCATCCCCCTTGGGATGGCCGTGCTTGTCGTTTACCTCCTTGAAGCTGTGGAGATCCAGCATTACGAGCGCCATGGGATGCTCGTAGCGGCGCGCGCGGGTGATCTCTTTGTCGAGGGATTCACCGAAAAGTCTGCGATTGTAGAGGCCGGTCAGGGGGTCGGTCACTGCGTTGACCTGAAGCCTTTTCAGGTCATCGTATTCGATCAGAACCGGCACGCGGACGAGCGCTGAAGAAGAGAGTACATCCATCAGAGCAGTTTTCAGGGACACCGGGCGGCCCAGGCGTTCCGCGAGATCACGGCGGGTGTTGAGAGCTTCCTCCCAGAGTTGAAGAGACTGGCTCTCGCGGAGGTCCAGGTGCGCAGTCGTGCGGAAATACCGCTGCAGGAACTGGCCGCGAGCCGGCAGTTCCAGCAATTCCAGAATATCGGCGAGGAGCTCTAGGTGCGAGTCCTCAATGGGCAGGCGCGAATAAATCGCGCCACCAGAGCTGGGCATCGAGAGTTACCGTTTCATCCGTGCCAATCTCGGCGGGGGTCGGGAAAACGGCACATTCAGCTTCTATATAGAAGAGCAGGAAAGTGTGCAAGCTTATCAGTTTTTCGTCAAGCTGTTTGTGATAATCTCTCCGCGTCCCCGGGAATGGCGACTTCTTTCTTCACGGACGCAAGGGAAGAGTCCTTCCTTGCGTCATCGGCCCTGCTGGTGTTACCTAGGCGAAGCGAGCGCACGGAACGGTCTTACGATTGACGACCCGGGGGCATCTGCAAGTATGACGGCCTCCGGACATTCAGGCGAAATCGGGACGAAGCCCGCGCAAAGGTTTGAATGCCGGGGACGAGGAGACGGCGGAAAGCGGGGGAGATGACCGAACGTCGCACAGCACGACGCTATGATTTGACCTTGCCCGTAATGATTCGAGTACCGGCCGAGCGCACAAGGGGGACACAGCGCGGCATGACTCTGGATGTCTCGACGCGGGGTCTCTATTTCGTGATTGACCACGACGTGGAAACCGGCTCGGATCTGGATATCACTCTCACGCTTCTAGCCGGGGTCACGCATGGTACGGCTGTGCTTGTCCGTGCGATGGGAAAGATCATCCGGGTCGAGCGACGCACGGAAGACGGCAATTCAAGGCTGGGAGTCGCCGCCATCATCGAGCGCTACAACATCATCCGCGGCGAAACTTCGGCAAGAGCTTAGAACCCCCCGAGCCGCTGCGACCTGGTAGAAGGGATAAAGCTATTTCTGAGGGTGACCCAGCCCCCAATTCTCCCACCATAGATTGATCTGGCTTGTGTCACGCCGCAGGACTCCTTCGCGCGTCACTCCGGCAGGGGGCGGAATCAGTTCCGCCAGGCGATCGTAGATCCGGCGACGCTCGGACTCCGGTGAGTGAATCAAGAGAGGAAAAAGCGTTAGCACGTCCTGCTCGCGCGCTTCCCGGAGGATCACATCCAGGGCGCTGTTGCGCGAGGCAGTCTCACCGCTGCCGAAATCCAACTCTTCGACAGCGCGCTGGAACTGCGGCGATACATCCTCGAAGTAGGGCGTACCCGGACCGGTGCCGGGCCGGGTCTTCACTACGCCACCTGCTGGAATCAGCGCCTGCCGCTCTCCGGCGTAGAACTGCACCCAGCCGAGCGTCACCCGCAGGAATCCCGCACCCGAGTCATCCACGGTGAGCGTGTATTCGCAACCGAGATCCACGGCGGTCGCGGACGGTGTGTCCACGTAGAACTGCCAGGGCGGCGCGCTGATCCGGGCGTGTAACACGCCGCGGTCGAGCGCCAATCCTTTTTTCCTGGCCCCGGCTTCGAGGAGGCGCACGCGGGAATTCGGTTCGATTTCAACTTCGCCGATGTCGCCTATGCGGATGCGCGCGCGCGAGCGCGCATCGGTCACGAGCGACTGCCCCACGGAAATTCGGGCGGTCTTGACAACGGTTTCAGCGCCAACGCGCGGCGCACCATAGAGCCTGGTGACCGCCCAGGCCGTCTCAGCGCCCGGCCGGTGGAAGAATCCAAAGAAATAAATACCGGCCACGAGCACAGCCACGCTTGCGGACGTCAAGGCCAGGCGCGGCCAGGGCGCGAAGAACCGCCGAAACCACTGCCGGCGCCGTCGCAGTTTCTCAAATTCTTCCTCGGGAAAAGACGGTGTGCGGCCGGTGTGCCGGAACTTCCCGAGCTGCTGCTCGAGTTTTTCCATCCCGGGCTCCGGTCTGCCCGAACGATCCCAGAGATAGTCGTCCTTCAGCGTCATTCTATCTTCCCCAGTTTTTCACGGAGCATTTTCATCCCGCGATGCAGGTTTACGCGGACCGAACCCGGCGTCAGCCCCGTGCGCGCAGCGATTTCCGGGCCGGTCATTCCTTCCACCAGCCGCAGGATGAGCGTCTCCCGATAGGTCTCGGGCAGTTCGCGCAGGGCGCGCAAGACCGCGGCAACTTCGGCTCGGGCGCTGGCGCTTCCGTCGCCAGGACCTGCCAGCACTTCGGGCAATTCGCTTTCGGCGCGCTGCGGTCCCCGGCGGTGATAATCGTTCGCCCGGTTGCGGGCGATTTGCGCGAGCCATGCGCCAAAGGCAGCTTCCTTTCGCAGTTTGTGGAGCTGGCGAAGCGCGGCCAAGAAGACTTCGTGCGTGAGGTCATCCACCTCGGCGCCAGGTACACGGCCAAAGAGAATCCCGTGCACCATTGGCGCATAGCGCTCGTAGAGGCGGCCGAAGGCCTGGCGGTCGCCGCACTTCGCCGCTGTAACCTGCGCGGCGTCGTGAGCCGGTACCAGCCTGACGACCTTGTCCTGATTCAACGCGTGATCGTGTTCCATCCGCGCAGGCAGTTCGTTGGCGGCCGTGTTTTCCGATCTGTGGATCCAGAGGCTCATGACACGCGCCGCGGGCGGACCGAGCGTCGCCATTCTATCCAGACGCCGGCCCGTGCAAGGTGTTAACAGGCCGCGGCCGCGCCGCTCCTCAGATGGACTGGGTTCGCGGTCCGCCGCCCTCCCTTTTTTGTTGCACAGGCAAGCGGCTTCGGCCTAGTATCGCCTCGAACGATTGCCCCGCGAGGCTCCCATGAAAGTTGCAGACCTGATCAGCTCCCGCAAGCAAGTTTACTCCATCACCGAGGAAACCTCCGTCCATGACGCCGCGCGGTATCTTCGCGAACACCAAGTGCGCTCGGTGGGGGTTGTAAGCGCCGGCGGGCGGCTTGCGGGTGTCGTTTCCCAGAGCGATATTTCCGACAAAGTGGCGGCGGAAAACAAATGCCCCGCTTGGATGCGCGTCACCGAGATCATGACTCCGGATCTTGTCACGGTGACGCCGGAAGTGACCCTCGAGGAATGCTTGCGGCTGATGGAGCAGCACGGGATCTATCACCTTCTCGTCGTTGACGAGAAGCAGACCTACTACGGAATGCTCTCGGTGTCCGACCTTTTGAAGGTTATCGCGCTCGATGAAAAAGCGCGGGCAGACTTGCTGGAAGCCCTGATGTTCCCCCCAAGATAGGCAATAAGGTCAAAAGAAAAGCTCCCTTTCCCGCAGGAAAGGGAGCCTGTAATGTGCGGCACCCAAAAGTGGCCCGGCTGCGCCGCTCCGGGCACACTTGTCCGTAGAGCGAGCTACGGGCGGGCGGCTGGCACCGGCGGCTTCATCCGCCGCAAGACGAAGAAGGCGAGAAAGGCCGCGATCAGGTCGAAGACAATGGCGACCTTGAAGACGCCACCCCAGCCGGCCTTGTGCATCATAAATTTTGCCGCGAAGGGAGTCCAAACCGAGGGAACCACGGTCAGAATAATCCCATAGGTGATGAGCACGCCGGCCACGATCAGCAGGATGCTTTTTGCGATCCGGCCGAGCTGCAAGCGAAAGACTGTAGGCGCCAGGAACAAAGCGAAGATCACCAGGAGGCCGCCGATCAGCAGGAGGATGTCGGCCCGGAAATCGAAGGCTTTGCCCGCCGCCATGGCGGAGCCAATGGGCACGAAGACCGATGCTGTGCCTTTGGCGGTGTAGAGGAAGCCGTAGTTGGCGGTGGCATGCTTGCGGCCGAAGAAGTCTCCGCAGAGGGCTGGAAACAGCGAGAAGATTTCAGCCCAGCCAAAGAAGGTAAACGCACTGAAAAGCACGAAAAGCAGCGGCCTGTCAGCGAAGTGGACCAGGGCATAGATGGCGATCGCTTCCAAACTGAAGGCTAGGGTCATCGTCTTCTCGCGGCCGATGTGGTCGGAAACCCACCCCCAGAACGGCCGGCAGAGCCCGTTAATGACGCGGTCTGCCTGGAGTGCGAAGGTGAGCGCCGGCAGAACCCACCATAAGAAGTGAACGGGGAATTTGTCCACCTTGAAGTCTGCTGCCATAGGGGCGAGTTGGGCGGTAGCCATAAGCCCACCGGTGGCGACGATGGTCATCATTATATACATGAGCCAGAACTGAGAAGTTGAAGCCATTTGCCCGGAAGAAAAGTCCACCTGGGTCTGGCGTTTTTTCACTTCCTCGCTGCCTTTTATCCTCCAAGTTTTGGGCAGCCAGCCGGCGGGTGGCGAGTGAAGGAAGAATGCAGCGAGGATCACCACGATTCCCTGGACAATGCCCCAAACGATGAACGTGTGCTGGTAGCCTGAGCCTGCAGGCTGTCCCGCTGGATCTATCATTTTTGTCAGGGGCAAAACGGTGAGAGCCGATCCGGCGCCGAAGCCGGCGGCCGTCAATCCTGCGGCCAGACCGCGATGGTCGGGAAACCACTTCAAGGCGCTGCCGATGGCCGTGCCGTAAACGATGCCAGCGCCAATGCCCGACACTGCGTAAGCGAGATAAAGGCTGGTCAGGGTCTCGGCTTTGCCGCTCGCTACCCAGCCGAGCCCCGCCAAGACGCCGCCGAGCATCACCAGGAGCCGCGGGCCGAACTTGTCCACCAGCCAGCCCTCGAAAGGAACCAGCCAGGTCTCCAGGAGCACGAAGACGGTAAACGTGACCTGGATAAGGGCTTGGTCCAGTTTGAGATGGTTCTGGAGCGGCTTAACGAAGAGAGTCCAGCCGTACTGAAAGTTCGCCACCGCCACCATGCTGACGATGCTGGCCACCAGGACAACCCAGCGGTTTGGAACGCGGTCACTAGAAGCTGCAGGGGCCGTTGATGTAGCCATAGATTTACCCCCCTCTATCGGAACATCAGATACTTAACGGCTTTCACTTGTTATCTTGCGGGTTCTCTCTTTCTACGCGACCTGTGCGCCGGAAGTGTACCACACGAACCGCGACGCTCCCTGCAACTTTGCATTTATCCGGCTGGGGCGCTGGCCTCCACCTCTGTTCGGAGGGGGATTACGCCCGGCACCAGCCACTTCTCCCACATCTCATCAACCTTGCTTTGGAAGTAGGCAATATCTTCTTCGATGAAATGCGCGAAGCGCCCCTGCCTGAGCAGGTATTCGCGCACCGGCTTGCGCATGTAACGGCCCTCGGCAATTTCCTTCGTCTTGCCGAGCAACCTCAAGACGCCGTTTTCCACCTCGTAAAGGGGCCAGACGCCAGTCGTCACGGCCAGTTCCCCCATTTCGTGCGACTGTATGGGGTCGTAGTCCCAGCCTTTCGGGCAAGGGTCAAGCGAGTGGATGAACGTGGGCCCGCCGATCGAAAGCGCCTTGCGGATGCTGTTCATCCCGAGCAAGGGGTAGGACATGCAAATCGTCGCCACGTACTTGCAGGTGGGGTGGCCGGCGGCGATCATCCCCGCCATGTTCTTCTTCCATCTGTGGTGCATGATTCTCTTCAGTTTCCCGGGCGGGCTGAACGTGGTGTGCGCGCCCCAGGGCGTCGAACCGGAGAGCTGGATATCCGTGTTGGCATAGGATTCGTTGTCGTACATCAGGATGAGGAAGTTGTAATCCGGGTGCGTCATTGCCGCCGAGATGGCCGAGAGGCCCATGTCGGCTCCGCCGCCGTCACCGCAGAATGAGATCACGTTGATAGGTTCATTCTTGATCTTGCCTTTGCGCATCAGGACCTTGAGCGCGGAGGCCGCGCCCATGGCGGCCGAGCCGCTGCTGCCGAGTTGCGTGTGCATCCACGGCACGACCCACGACGTGCTGTAGTAAGTGGTGTTGGCCACGTACATGCACCCCGTACTGCCCAGGATGATGCTTCGCGGCCCCGCTGCCTTGGCCATCGTCTTCATGACGAGGGCCGACTCACAGCCCTGGCAGGTGCGGTGGCCGGAGGTGAAATACTCCTCGAGCGGGATTTTTTTCAGACTCTTGAAGGGGTCCAGCACTTGCGTCGGCTGAATATCCACTAGTGTAGCCATTGTACTTGCCTCCTCTAACGAAATCTTGAACCCTTGGGCCGAAACTCTCTGCGCTACTCCCGCAATCCGATCCACTGCGTCAGCGGCTGCTGTTTTCCTTCCGCCACCTGATAAAGGATACCGGCGATTTTCTCCACGTCGGGCAAGGTCACTTCCCGTCCGCCCAGGCCGCAGATGAAGCAATGCACCGGAGGCCGTTTGGCGCCCGCATAGAGCGCCGAGCGAACCTCGGTGGCCAGCACGCCGCTCATATAAGGCGAGCCGAAGGAGAAGTCGCGGTCGATCACGCCCACAGCCTTGAACCGGGAGAGGCACTTCGCCAGCTCTTCCGCGGCGAACGGACGGAACCACCGCATGCGTACGAACCCGACCTTCTTGCCCTCTTTGCGCATCTTCCGGATGGCCACGCGGACCGGCATGGATAGGGTGCCCATGCCCACCAGCACGACGTCCGCGTCTTCTGTTTCGTATTCTTCGAAGAACGGATTGCCGTAGCTGCGGCCGAAGATACGCTCGAAGTCGGCGTAGGCTTCGCGGATTACACCGGAGGTGCGCTCCATGGCCGCATAGTTCTGGCGGCGGATTTCCATGACCCAGTCTTCGTTCGCTTGCGGCGCAACGGTGATGGGGTTGTCCGGGTGCAGCAGCAGTTCGGCTCTGTCATAGCGCGGCAGGAAGGCGTTCACCTTCTCCTGCGACGGGATTTTCACCATGCTCTGCGAGTGCGTCAGGAATGCGCCGTCGCAGCTGATGCCGCAGGGCAGGAAGATGCGCCGGTCCTCGGCGATGCGGTAGGCGAGCAGCGCGGTATCGAGCGCCTCCTGCGCGCTATCCACCCAGACGAGCATCCAGCCCAGATCGCGCACGGCGAGCGCGTCGTTGTGCTCGACGCCGAACGCGCCCGGATCGTCCAGCGCGCGGTTGCCGACCATGGCCACCATGGGGATGCGCAGTGCCGGAGTGACCGTAAGCGCTTCCATGGCGTACATCCAGCCGACGCCGCTGCTGCCGGTGAAGACGCGTGCGCCGCAGGCGGAGGCGTGCTTCACAATTTCGAACTGGGAGTGCTCGCCTTCCGCAACGATGTACTCGCAGTCGAAATCGCCGTTGGCCACGAGTTTGGCGACGTATTGCATCACCGTGTCGTAGGGGCGGATGGGATAGGCGGTGATCACGTCCACGTCAGCCAACTGGCAGGCCACGGCGATCGCCTCGCTGCCGGTGATCAGCGCAGTCTTTTCCGCATCGCGCTCCAACAATGTTGCCGTCATCTGTGCCATGGGTCTCTCTCCTTATCGTTCGTAAGCCGCGTCACCCGTTCTTGGCCATCTCAATCATCTCCGGCGCTTGTTCCGCATACTGGCCGCGATACCGGAAACCATGGGAGCGGTCCGGCCGGTGCTCGATCTTCTCGAGGAGCCACGGCTTGTAGGCGGCCTTGTCCTTCCGCCACATCTCCCACTGGCTGGAGTTATCACCGAATTGCACCTCATTCACCATGGTGACGCAATCCTTGACGGGACAGACGGCCTCGCACACGCCGCAGCCGCAACAAGCCGCCATGTTGGCGTCGTAGAGCCCGTCGGGCGTCACGTCAAAGCAGGAATCCGGGCACTGCAGCCAGCAGAGGGTGCACTTAATGCAGGTATCGAAATCCACCACCGGCCGCATCGTGCGCGTGCTGAATTTCTTGAAGGTCGGATTGCGCTCCGGGCGGAAGCCGCCCGCCTTTTCGAATCCCGGCTCCAAGACCGGGCCCCCGGGCCGAATGGCGGGAATCGTGACGCCGTCGCGCATGTCCTGCCACTTGGGGAGATGGAACGAATAGGGCTCCTCGGGATTGCCCTGGTTCGGTTGCACGGTGACCGTGCGGATGCGCTCGTGGGATCGCGCGGCCGACTGCACCTTCAGGGGATCCTTCCATTCGTCGAGGATGAATTTCTGGACGGAGTCGAGGCTGAACAGTTCCGGCAGCACTTTCGCGATGGCGCCGAGGATACGGACATCGCTGTGGTCGTCCTTGTACACCCACAACCCGGAGAAGCTCGGGATCGCCATCAGAACGGCGAGCTTGTAGGGGGACCCCTTGGCATGGGACATGGCAATAATGTGTTCCGGCGGCTCCTTCGACGTGACGATCAGCGTTCCGCCGGGCTTCAGCAGGCGGTTGATGGGTTGCAGCCCGTACCACGCCCAGGATTCCACTCCCTTGCACAGGGTGTCGTCCACGGAGATGGTGATATCCACTTCCTTCGGCTCGTACTTCGCCATCCCCTCTTCGAGCGTCGCATGGTCGGTGGCGACGATGGCGAAGCTCTTCGCCGGAATCCCGTTCCGCTCGGGGCTGTCGCCGTAACGGCCGAACGAGATTCCCGGTTTGCCCTCCTTGTGCGCCGCCAGCACGATCCCGCGGCTGATGTTCCTCGCCAGGGTCTTCTGGAAGATTCCCCGGTAGACGATTTCGATAGCGAATAACCGGCCCATGTGGCCCCCTTCCTTACAACTTTTTCAGGATGACCTCTTCGATTTCTGCAATATGCAGGCGCATGGCCTCTTCGGCAGCGGCCGGATCGCGCTGCTCGATGGCGGCGTAAATACGCCGATGACCGGCAACGGACCTGTCCAGCCGGCCTGCGACCTGAAGCGAGCGTTCGCGGCTCTCGCGCAGCAGGTCCATCATCGTATCGAGCACCTTCAGAATGACGCTGTTCTTGGCCGCGCGGGCGATCGTGTAGTGAAACTCCGAATCTTCTTCCACGGCGAACTCGCGCCGTTGCACCTTTTCTTCCTGCCGTCGAAGGATGCTTTCGAGGTGAGCGATATCCTCGGCAGAGGCGTGCATGGCGGCGCGCGCCGCAAGCGGAGGCTCGATCATTTTGCGCACATCCAGCAGCTCAGCCACCAGGTCGCGCTTCTGGGAGATTATGTTAGCCAAAGGATTCAGCAGGAATTCGAGTGAAGGAACGCGGACGATGGTGCCTTCGCCCGGGCGAGGTTCGACCAGGCCCAATAAATCAAGGGTGCGGATGGCTTCGCGGACAGCGCTGCGGCTCACTTGAAAACGCCCGGCCAATTCGCGTTCCGGAGGGAGTTTGTCGCCGGGTTGCAGGGTGCCGTCGAGAATCAAGCGTTCGATCTGCGAAGCGACCTCTTCGTAGACCTTGGTCTTACGGACGGCCTCGAAGGCAACTTTGGTCGTGGTCCCCAAGCGATCCACCCTGTGGTCTAGTGGTCCTACCATTCGCCCAGCGTCCCGAGTATCGAGATATCCATCCTCGTTGTCAAGAGATATTTAGGGCGAACCCAAGTTTGGGTCTTTCGGCACTCTGCGTCTTTCGCCAGTCAATTTTGTACGCCATTGGGCGTACGAGATGCAGTGACCTGCCTCACGGCTCGACGTGACTCGCGTCACGCCAGGGGCGACACAGAGAGGACTTGGAATCGATTATTGCTCAGCGAACGGATGAAATCGGCATGGGAATGGCCCCCAGGAGCGCAAGGGCCGGCTCGCGCCCACGCCCTATGCTTCCGGGGATTCGCCCACGGAAAAGTACGTGCAATCCGGGTGGTGAAAGACCAGCGCGCTGACGCTCGCTTCGGGGTCCATCATCATCCCTTCGGTGAGCTGCACGCCGATATCTTCCGGCCGCAGCAATTTCCAGATCCCGGCCTGGTCATCGAGATCCGGGCACGCCGGATAGCCGAAGCTGTAGCGTTTCCCGCGATAGCGTGACGTGAAACGCTCCTTCATGGTCATTTCCGGCGGGTCTGGAAAACCCCAATCCTCGCGGATGCGCCGGTGCAGCCATTCCGCGCACGCCTCTGCGGTCTCGATTGCCAGCGACTGCAAACCGTGCGATAGGAAGTAGTACCCCGCGTTCTTCGCCTTCTCTGAGCGCTCGCGGACACCGCTACCCGCCGTCACCACGAAGAGCGCGAGGTGATCCCTACGACCTTTTTCCGCCGCCAGCACGTAGTCCGCAAGGCACAGCCGATCGCCAGCGCGCTGCCGCTTGCATCGGAACGTGTGCACCGGCTCTATTCCGCCCGGTGCAAACAAGTGAATCGCATCCCCCGCCGGCTCCGCTTCAAGAAACTGCCACACCGCGCGAATTTTCATGAACTCGGCCGCCTCGCGCTCGATCCCCTGCATCCCTTCGAAAAGCTCCACCGCCTTCGGCTCGCGCGCCGCGAGCTGTTTTTCAAAATCGCCGCGGTAGCCCAGGTGCCGTCCGTAGAGCATGTAGGGATTGATGTAGCTCCAGACCTCCCGCAGGTCCGGCACGAGCCGCACCTTTCGTTCAAGATGCGGCACGGGCGGAATCGGCAGGTCCACGCGCACCCGCGCGGAACGCGACGTCCCGGCGCTTATCGCAGCCGCCACGGGGATTCCGCCGCCGTCCGCGGCCACCGCCGCCGCATGTTCGCGGAGCACGGCCTCGCGCTGCGCCGGGTCCATCAGCTCGTTCATCAGCCGCAGGCCGGTCATCGCGTCCTTCGCGTAGCACACCGCCCGGCCGTAGCTCGGTGCAATCTTTTGCCGCGTGAATTTCCCCGATAGCGCGGCGCCACCCACCAGAAGCGGTATCTGCACTCCCGCATCGCGGAGGTCTCCGGCTGTGATCACCATCTGTTGCGCGCTCTTCACCAGCAGCCCCGAAAGCCCGATGGCGTCCGGCCGGTGTTCCTGGTAGGCGCGGATCAAATCCTCCGGCGGCACCTTGATCCCCAGGTTCACGACCGTGTAGCCGTTGTTCTTCAGGATGATCTCCACCAGGTTCTTCCCGATGTCGTGTACGTCTCCCTTCACGGTCGCGAGAATCACTTTCCCGCGCGCCGCCGCCTCCGCCTTTTCCATGTACTGCTCGAGATGGCTCACCGCGGCCTTCATGGCCTCGGCCGACTGCAGCACTTCCGCCACGATCAGCTCGTTGTTGTTGAACAGCCGCCCCACCTCGCCCATCCCCTCCATCAGCGGCCCGTTGATGATCTCCAGCGGCGCCGCGCCCTCGGCCCGCTTCCGTTCCAGGTCATCAATCAGGCCGTCCCGCGTCCCTTCGATGATGTAGTTTGCCAGCCGCTCATCGAGCGGCAGGTCCGCCGCGCTCGCCTTCTCTTTCTTCTTCGATGTCCGGAAATGGCCGGTGATCGCCGCGATGTGAAACTGGTTGACGGCGGCGCGCTGCTCCCGCGGCTGTTTCCGCCAATCATCCGCTGCGTTTCGCAGCAGCGCCGCGTTCCTTTGCTCCGCCGGGAAATCCTGCGGCGGATGCTGGAAAAGGAGATTTTCCGCCAGTCGCCGCTCGTGTTCCGGTATGGAAGCAAACCGTTCGATTCGCTCCGTATTGACGATCGCCAGGTCCAGCCCCGCCTTCGTGCAGTAGTAGAGAAAGACGGAATTCACCACCTCGCGCGCCCCAGGCGGCAGACCGAACGACACGTTCGAAATCCCCAGGATCGTTCTTGTGTCCGGCAGCTCGCGCTTGATGAGCCGGATGCCCTCCATCGTCTCGACGGCGCCGCCGATGTAGTTCTCATCCCCCGTCGCGCAGGGAAACACCAGCGGGTCGAAAACGATGTCTTCCGGCGCCAGTCCGTATTTTTTCGTCAGCAGCTTGTAAGAGCGCAGCGCGATCTCGAGCTTTCTCTCGCGAGTGAACGCCTGCGCCTGCTTGGGGTCCTCGTCGATGCAGCCCACGACCACCGCCGCGCCGAACTCATGCGCCACGGGGACGACTCGCTCGAATTTTTCCTCCCCGTCCTCGAGGTTGATTGAATTGATGATGGCCTTCCCCTGACAGTAGGTCAGCGCCATGGCTATCGCCACAGGGTCCGTGGTGTCGATCATCAGCGGCACTTTCACCTTGCGGATCAGCTTCTCGTAGAACGGAGAAATATCCTTTTGTTCGTCCCTCTCGGTGCTCTGCAGGCACACGTCCACGATTTGCGCGCCGCCGCGCACCTGCCGCCGCGCGACCTCGCTGGCCTCTTCCCACTTCTCCCCGGCCACCAGCTCCTTGAACAGCCGCGATCCGATCACGTTGGTGCGCTCGCCCACCAGCAGCGGCCGCGTGCTTTCTTCCGCCTCGATCATCTCGATCCCGGAATAGACCGCGCGGTGCGCATCCGCCGGCCGCACGCGCGGCTTTTTCCCCTCCGCCATTTGCGCGATGGCGCGGATGTGCTTCTCGGTCGTGCCGCAGCACCCGCCGACGATGTTCAGCCAGCCGTGGTCAACGAACTTCTCAAGCTGCGCCGCCAGCGACGCCGGTGTTTCCAGGTACTTGCCCTCTTCGTCCGGGAGCCCCGCGTTCGGATAGCACGAGACAAACTCTTCCGTGAGCTGGCTCAGCGTCCGGACGTGGTCGGTCATGAATTCAGGGCCCGTACCGCAGTTCAACCCCATCGCCAGCGGCCGGGCGTGCCGCAGCGACGCCCACATCGCCTCAACGTTTTGCCCGGCGAGCATCGCGCCCATCGGCTCGATCGTCGCCGAGACAAGGAAGGGAATCTCCGCTCCTATTTCGCGCGAAAGTTTGTGAATGGCGAGAATGGCCGCTTTGATGTTCCGTGTGTCCTGGCAGGTTTCCACCAGCAGGAGGTCCGCACCACCCTCGATGAGGCCGCGGGCCTGCTCGTAAAACGAGTCGCGGAGCCCTTCAAAGGTCACTCCGCCGGTGACCGAAATCGCCTTCGTCGTCGGCCCCATGGACCCGGCGACAAACCGCGGCTTCGACGGCGTCGCCGCCGCGTCCGCCGCTGCCCGTGCCAACTCGGCGGCGCGCTGGTTCAGCGCACGCGCATCGCTCGCCAGACCGTACTCCGCCAGCACGAGCGGCGTCCCGCCGAACGAGTTTGTTTCGATGATGTCCGACCCCGCTTCCAGGTAGCTGCGGTGGATGTCGAGGACAACGTCGGGCCGGGTGCGCACGAGGTTTTCGTTACACCCCTCGAGCGACGGCCCGCCGAAATCGGCGGCGCTCAGATGGCGCTGCTGCAGCATCGTGCCCATGGCTCCGTCGAGCACGAGGATGCGCTGCGCAAGCAGCTCGCGCAGCGTCCGGGCCCTTTCTGTCAGGTTCTGCATCCGCGGGAAGGCGATGACTCCTTGAGGGTGCGTTCGCGCCGCCAGCCAGGGCCGCGCGGCGGCCGCCGGGCGGCTCACCCCATCCCTCTATTGTAAACGCTCTGCCTCCCGGAATCGAACTTCCTGTTGCGTGCGCCACAGAACCCGTACCGGCCTGCAGCGCGGCACTTCCGCCGGCGGCCAGGGGCTTCGCCGCCGTATCAGTTCATGAACATTCTGGTCAAACTCTCTTGCCCGCCGCACAGGAATTGACTAACCTGACTTTTCGTGGTCATCCTGTGACGAGAAAAGCCGCCCCATCCCGCCTTACGGTTTGCCTTCTCTCTCCGCACCCTCTGGTGCTCAGCGAATTCGAGCGGCTGCTGTCCGGGGCGCAATTCAAGGTGGTTTCCAAACTGCTCGAATCCACTCTGGCTCCCGATCTGCGCCAGATGGAGCCGCCCAAGGCGCTGCTCTACGTCGTGGACGCCCACGCCGCCCGCCAGGCTACCGGCGCGCTGCTCGCGAATATTCTGGAACGCTACCCCGGCGCAAAGCTGATCGTCGTCGGGGCCGAAAAGCACGAGGACCACGATGTTTTCTCCCTCCTGCGCAGCGGCGTGAAGGGTCTCCTCACCTACGCGGAAGCCCGGGAGCAGCTCCTCCAAGCCTTGCCCCTTGTCGCCATCGGGGGCTTCTGGGTTCCTCGCCAGGTGCTCTCCGACTTCGTGGACTCCATTCTTGCAAGCCAGGGGCGCCGCCTGAAAACTGACTCCGTGGCCAATCTCAGCCGCCGCGAACAGGAGGTTCTCGATTTGCTCCTCGAAAACCTCGCCAACAAAGAAATTGCGGGCAGGCTGAACATCGCCGAGCGTACCGTCAAGTTCCACGTCTCCAATCTTCTCAGTAAGTTCGGCGTGCGCCGGCGCGCCGACCTCATCCTTCTCTGCTTCCAGCGCCACGTCAATCGCGCCTGACCGTTCCTCGTTTTCTGTCGCGCGATGGGTAAGACGCATGTGCCGCTCCGCGCTCGATCCGAATCCTCTGCCCGGCCCGGCATGAGGAGATGGGACACCTGTGCGGCTATGCGAGTCCTTCGCTGCGGGAAAAAGCCCACCGGACGGGAAGAGCGAGGCGGAGAGGCTAATCCGTCAGGCGGAAGCGCAGAATGCACCACAGAGCATGCACGCCATCTTTCCAGGTAATCTTCTTCCCCTCTTCGTAGGTGCGGCCCGCATAGGAGATCGGAACTTCATAAACGCGCCACTTGCCCTTCGCGACTTTCGCGGTAATCTCCGGCTCGAACCCGAAGCGGTTCGACTTGATCCGGATTCCGGCCAGCACCTCCCGGCGAAACACTTTGTAGCAGGTCTCCATGTCCGAGATCTTCAGATTGGTCGTGAGGTCGGAGAGCAGCGTCAGGAATTTGTTCGCCACGTAATGCCAGAAGTAGTGCACCCTTTGCGGCCCGCCGAGAAATCTTGATCCGAACACCACGTCCGCCCGGCCGTCCAGGATCGGCTCCAGCAATTTCCCGTAATCCCGCGGGTCGTATTCCAGGTCGGCGTCCTGCACCAGCACGATCTCGCCCCGCGCTTCGGCGAATCCCCGCCGCAGCGCCGCGCCTTTCCCCTGGTTTTTCTCCTGAAAGAAAAATTGCAGATTAGCCAGGGGGATCGCATCCCCGCCGCCGACTGCCGCGGCGGACTCCGCCCCAGCCGTCTTCTGTTGCTCGAGCGACCGCAGAATCTCCCGCGTGCCGTCGCTCGAACAATCATCCACGATGACCACCTGTGTCCGGAAGGGACTCTCCAGCACGCGGCGCAGGATTTCCACGATGGTATTCTTCTCGTTGTAAACCGGGATCACGACGGAGATCATCGGATTATCGAGCGCGGAGGGATTGCGCCGGGAGATAGCCATAACGATGCAGAAATCTTAGGCGCGCGCCCTGCGCCGAGTAAAGATCCTCCCCCGGACTTGTTTCGCAGGCCGATATGCCCTCGCGCCGCCGGCTTTGCCCCGCGAGCACATGGCGAGTATCCTAATCACCTTGACGCTGGCTGCTTCTCCATCCATGCCGAGCTTTCACATCGAACAATTCGGCTGCCGCGCCACGCAGGCGGACGCGGCGGCCATCGAGCGCCAGTTGCGCGAGCGGGGATGCTCCGTCGCGGACGCATCCTCCTCCGCCGACTTCGTCATCGTGAATACCTGCACGGTCACCGCGGCGGCCGACGCGCAGGCCCGCGACGCCATCCGCGCCATTCGACGGCGCAATCCCGCGGCGCAGATCATCGTCACCGGCTGTTACGCCCAGCGCGCCCCCGAAGAACTCGCCGCCCTGCCCGGCGTCGGCTGGGTTGTCGGCAATTCCCACAAGGCGGAGATTCCGCGGCTCATCGGCGAAGATTCCCGCAGCGCGGCGGGATTCCTCCCGCTCGAGGCCCTGGCTGCGGAGCCGTTCTCCCTTTCTCGCGGCCCGGCGAAAATTCTCACCGGCGACATTTTCGAGGAGACCGCCGTCCTTGTCGCTCCCGTCCTCGGCGGCGAAGCGGGCCACACACGGCCCGTCCTGAAGATCCAGGACGGCTGCAACAGCCGCTGCGCCTACTGCGTGATTCCGTTCGTGCGTGGCCGCAGCCGCAGCCTCCCGCCGGAATCGGTCCTCGGAGAGATTCGCAAGCTCACCGCGGCCGGCTTCCGCGAAATCGTTCTCAGCGGCATCAATCTCGGCGCCTATGGCCGCGACCTCTCCCCTCGCGTCGAGTTCACCACCCTGCTCCAGAGAATCCTGGATGAAACGACCCTTGAGCGCCTGCGCATCAGCTCCATCGAGCCCCTCGACGTCACCGAAGAGTTCATCGCGATCTTCGCCTCGAGCGAGCGCATCGCCCGGCATTTTCACATCCCATTGCAATCCGGCTCGGACCGCGTTCTGGCCGCCATGCACCGCTGGTATCGCGCCGAACATTACGCCCGGCACGCCGAGCTCATCCGCGAGCGTCTGCCGCACGCCGGCATCGGCGCCGACGTCATTGCCGGCTTCCCCGGAGAAACCGAGGACGATCACGCGGCCACGCTGGCTCTCATCCGCCGCCTGCCCTTCAGCTATCTCCATGTCTTTTCCTATTCGGAGCGTCCGGGCACCGCAGCCGCCACGCTCGCCGGCAAAGTTCCTCCCACCGTCATCCAGCGCCGCGCCCGCGAACTGCGCGCTCTCGGCGAAGAGAAGGCCGCCGCATTTCGCCGCGCCCAGATCGGGCGCACTCTCCGCGTCCTGACGCTTCATTCCCGCGAAGGAGACGCCCCGGGATGGAGCCCCGCACTGAGCGGCAATTTTCTTCGCGTTCGCATCGGTGGGGTTCTTTCGCACAATCAATGGTGCCGCGTCCGCATTACGGAAGTCGCCGGCAATTTTTTGCTGGGGCAAATCGCGCCGCCGCCGCTTCCAGCCGTTGCGGGAGAGCAGTGAGAAACGGAGCCGGTGCTTTCCCTCGGCATCGGCAGGGCTTTCAGCTCTCGAAAATCACTTCGGCGAAGGCGAGATCTTTTGTGTGCGTGATGGTGACGGAGATGCGCTTCACCCCGAGCTCTTTTGCGACCTTGCTCGCCGCCCCCCGCAGCTCGAGCGACGGCCGCCCGCCCTTCTCGCGCACCACTTCGATGTCCGTCCAGCGGACGCCGCGCCGCCATCCCGTGCCGAGGGCTTTCATCGCCGCTTCTTTTGCCGCGAAGCGCCCGGCAAACCGCTCGTGCTTGTTGCGGAACTTTTCGCAATACGCGCGCTCCGCCGCCGTGTAGATCCGCCGGAGAAATGTTTCCCCGTGCCGCGCGATGGCCGCGCGCACCCGCTCGACTTCGGCAATGTCCGCTCCCAGTCCGACGATCACGCCGCCTCCCGCGCATTGCTTTGCGATTATACTGTTTGAGCCGTGACCTCAGCGAAAACCCAATCCGTGAACCGCCGCGCCTCTCCCTCCGCCGCCGACTGGCGCGAGCTGCACTCCGGCGGCCTGCGCATTCTGCAAGCCTCTCGTCTGGCGCGGCTTTCCTGGCTCCTCCATGGCTTCAGCACGCGGCCCGGCGGCGCCAGTGTTCTCGATGGAGAACCCGTCCTCAATCTCGGATTCACCGATTGGGATTCCCGCGAAAACGTCTTCGAGAACCGAAATCGCCTGCTCCACGCTCTTGGCGCCTCTCAGATGAGCCTGGCCACTCTCCGGCAATTTCATTCCGACGTGGTCTGCCATTATGAAAACGCGCCCTCGGAACCTTGCCGCGGCGACGCTTCCGTCACCGAGCGTTCCGGCCTGCTTCTCGCCGTCCAAACCGCCGACTGCGTGCCGATTCTCCTCGCCGACACCCGCCGCCGCGCCGTCGCTGCCGTTCACGCCGGTTGGCGTGGCACTCTCCACCGCATTGTCCAGAAGACCATCGGCCGCATGCGCATGCAATTCGGCACCCGCCCCGAAGACCTCGTCGCCGCCCTCGGACCGGCCATCGGCGGCTGCTGTTACGAAGTCGGCACCGAAGTTTCTCACGCTTTTCACGCGCAATTCGCGGACGCCGGCGAATGGTTCGACGAGCTTCGCACGGGTGACGAACCCGACCCGCTCCAGTGGCTCAACATGAAGCCGCCCGGCCACCAGCCCCCGCCCAAAAACGTCCGCCTCGACCTTCGCGCCGCCAACCGCGCGCAGCTCCTCCAAGCCGGCGTTTCTGCCGGGAACATTTCCGTGAGCGGCCTCTGCACGCGCTGCCAACCCGATCTCTTCTTCAGCTATCGCCGCGAAGGCCCCCGCAGCGGCAGCCTCCTGTCCGTCATCGGACTCGGCTCTTCTTCCTTCTAGCTTCCAACCTCCAAAAGCGCCAACTGCCCGCACGCCGCCATCACGTCCCGCCCCCGCGAATACCGCACGAACGCCGGCACGCCTTTCTCCGTCAGGATTTGCCGGAACTCCTCGACGCGCTCTTCTGACGGCTCCTGATAGGGAAGCTCCCCCGGATTCCACGGAATCAAATTCACTTTGGCCTTCAAGTTCGCGAGCAGGCGCACCACCCGCCGCGCATCCTCCGGCGCGTCGTTCACGCCGCCGAGCAGAACGTATTCAAACGTCAAGTGCTCCCATGTCCGCAACGGATAGTTCCGGCAAGCCTCGAGCAGCAGCTCCAGCGGATATTTGCGGTTGATGGGCATCAACGCGTCTCGCTGCGCGTCGTTCGAGGCGTTTAGTGAAACTGCCAGTTTCGGCCGTACTTTTTCCTGCGCCAGCCGCTCGATTCCCGGCACGATTCCGCTCGTCGAAAGCGTCACATGCTTTGGCGAAATGCCAATGCCTCCCGGATCCAGGAGAATTCGGATCGCCGCCATGACGGCGTCGTAGTTCAGCAGGGGCTCGCCCTGCCCCATCAGCACCACGTTCGTCTGCGGCGCGAGCTTCGCTCTCTGTTCCTCGAGCGGCACGAGCACCTGCGCCACAATCTCGCCCGCGGACAAATTTCGGATCAGCCCGAGCTGCGCCGTCAGGCAGAAGTGGCAGTCCACCGCGCAGCCCGCCTGGGTCGAAATGCAGATCGTTTGCCGCCCCTCGCTGGGCATGAACACCGCCTCAACGGACGCCGTCCGTCCGTTTTCCGCCTCCAGGGCGAACAGGTAGCGCACCGAGCCGTCTTGCGAGAGATAGCGCCGCGTGAGCTGCGGTAGCGTAATCCGCGCTTCCTCCGCGAGCCGCGCCCGCAGCGCCGCCGGCAGGTTCGTCATCGCCGCAAAGGCAAACTTCCGCTCCGCATACAAAGCGTGATAGATCTGCGCCCCGCGGTACCCCGGTTCGCCCAGCGCCGCACAAAATGTCCGCAGCTCCTCCTGCGATTTTCCCAGTAATTCCGTGGCCATCGGGTTGCCGCTTGGCCTCCGCGGCCATCTTAGCACGCGCCTCTGCCGCGACCCCGCGCGCGGCTCGCGCCGCCTCGTTCCATCCGCGCTATAATCCCCCGCGGTCGCACGGCCTCGAACGGCCACGACGGAGGCGAACGATGCCGGAAAGCTTGCCGATTCTCGAGTGGGTTGATGGACTGGTTGCCATTCCCGATCGCGATTTCACCATCGAGCGGGTCCACTCTTTCATCTCCCGGCATCTCATACAGCCGGACTCTCTCGCCAAATACCTCTTTTTCTCCAAGGGCAATTACACCCGCAATCTCATCTTCAAGAATTCCGTCTTCGAGTGCATGACCATCTGCTGGGAGATCGGCCAGATCAGCCGCATCCACAATCACCGCAATCAGAACTGCTGGATGGCCGCGCCCATCGGACGCCTGCGTGTCCAGAATTTTCGCGTCGAGGAGCGCAACGCCGGCGGCGGCACCTGCCGCATCGTCCCCACCGAGCAATACGAGATGAACCCGGACCATCCGGCCTACGTCGATCCCGCCGCGCCCGTCCACCAGGTGCTGAACCCCGCCGAGTTCGCCGAGCGCGCCGTCAGCATCCACGTCTATTCCAAGCCATTCGACAGTTGCGAGATTTATCTCCGCGAGCGCGGCTCCTATTTCGACGTTCCGCTGCACTACACCAGCGAATACGGCAAACTCAATCCCGACGAAAAACTTCTGTAGCACGGGCTTCAGCCTGTGCCCGTTTCCTTCCTTCGCGAATCGCCCTGCCGGCCTTCTTCTTTGCCCTCCCGCTATGTCACAATGTTTGTGTGAACACCGAGCTGCGCGACATCCAGCGCCACGTCCTCCCCAACGGACTCGTCGTCGTGACGGAGACCATGCCGCACGTCCGCTCCGTTTCCGTCGGAGTCTGGGTGCGCTCCGGCTCCCGCCGCGAATCACCGCAGCAGAACGGCCTCGCGCATTTCCTCGAGCACATGGTCTTCAAGGGCACGAAGCGCCGCACCGCCGAGGAAATTGCCCGCTCCATGGACTCCGTCGGCGGCATGCTCGATGCCTTCACCGCCAAGGAGTTCACCTGCTTCAACGCCAAGGTTCTCGACGAGCATCTCCCCATCGCCTTCGACGTCATCTCCGACCTCATCCTTCGCCCGCTCTTTGACGCCGGCGACGTGGAAAAGGAAAAGCAGGTCGTCCTCGAAGAGATCAAGATGGACCAGGACAATCCGGAAAATGTCCTGCACGAGCTTTTCACCGAGGGCTTTTGGCCGGACCATCCCCTCGGCCGGCCGATCATCGGCACGCCCGAGACGGTTCGCTCCTTCGACTCCGAAGCGCTTTTCAACTATTACCGCTCCTGGTTCGCCCCGGACCGGCTGGTTCTCACCGCCGCGGGCAACGTCACCCACGACCGGCTCCTCGAGCTCGCCGATCGCGAATTCTCCGGGCTTCGGCCTGCCGGCCCGGCCCCCGGCGCTCTGCCCCCACAGACCGGCGCGCCGATCCACCTTGAAACAAAGCGCGACCTCGAGCAGATCCACCTCTGCATCGGGGTCCCTTCTTATCCCCTGGCCCACGAAGGCCGCTACGCCGTTGCCGTCCTCAACAACCTTCTCGGCGGCGGCATGTCCTCGCGGCTTTTCCAGAACGTCCGCGAAAAGCAGGGCCTGGCCTACGCCGTTTTCAGCGAACTGACTCCTTACTCCGACGCCGGCATCCTCTCCGTCTATGCGGGCACTGCTCTGGAAACCGCCGGCAAGGTCGTGGATCTGGTCGTAAAGGAATTTCGCGACCTCAAGGAATCTCTCGTTCCGGAAGAGGAGCTTCGCCGCGCCAAGGACCACCTGAAGGGCTCGATCATGCTTTCCCTTGAGTCCACCAGCTCCCGCATGTCCAACCTCGCCCGCCAGGAGCTCTACTTCGAGCGCTTCTACTCCCTGGATGAAATCCTCGCCTCCATCGAGGCCGTCACCCGCGAAGAGGTCCAGTCCATCGCGCGCGAATTCTTCCGCACCGACCAAATCGCTGCCACCGTTCTCGGCAGCCTCAACGGGTTCTCGCTCGACCGCTCGCGTTTGTCCTGCTGACGGGCTCTCCCGCCAGCCACCACCCATCTCAGCGTGCACGACGGCGGTTTTTTCGCCGCAGGTCGAGGAATCGGCAGCTGTCACGGCTGTTCTTGCGCTGGAGTAGTGCCCGGCATCTCTTCAATTCCGTTGACGCCGCCGTTCCCCTCTGCCATCATCCTCGAAATCGCAGTGGCTGTGATTCGGGGGAACCGATCGGCCTGCGCGTCACCATTCTTGCCTCCGGCAGCTCGGGCAACGCCACGTTGCTCGAGACTTCGCGCACGCGCCTCCTCGTTGACGCCGGACTCGGCAAGCGCGAAACGCTTGCGCGCCTTGCCGCCACCGGCATCAACCTCAGCGGCCTTGACGGCATCGTCATCTCTCACGAGCACACCGACCACTGCGCCGGCCTGCCACAGCTTCTCGCCCTCTGGAAAACGCCGCTGTTCGTCACGGAACCTACCCTCGACGCGCTCCACCGCATTCTCCCGGACACCCTCGCCAAGCGCCTCCGCGGCGTCGAGACGATTCAAGCCGGCCAGTGGTTCACCGTGGGGGACATCGAAGTCCACGCCATTTCGCTTCCGCACGATGCCGCAGACCCCATCGGCTTCGCCTTCCGCTCCAACGGCGCCAAGGCGGCGCTCGTCACCGACCTTGGCTACCTCCCCGAGCTTGTCAAGCACCATCTCCGCGAGTGCGACTGCCTCATCCTCGAATCCAATCACGACCTCGACATGCTCAAGGTCGGCCCGTATCCCTGGGTCGTCAAGCAGCGCGTCCTCTCCCGCACTGGGCATCTCTCGAATCACGCCGTCAGCGAATTCCTCGCTGACCCCGATGGCTTCGACTCCCGCGCCCGCTATCTCGTCCTCGCGCATCTATCCGAGCAGAACAACAATCCCGAGGTTGCGCGCATCTCCGCGGAGGAATCTTTGAGCCGCCGCCCTGCCGAAGCCCGCTTTCGCGGCGACCTCCTCGTCGCCTCCCAGCACGTTCCTCTGTCTCCCCTGAATCTCTGAACTGCCCTCCGATTCTGCTACGATTCCTCCATGCGCCTCTCGCGCCTAGCCATTCCATTTGGTCTCGTCTTTTTCTTGCTTCCTTGCCTCTTTGCCGCCTGGGCTCCTTCTCCCCAGAATTCTCCGGCCGACGCCGCGGAAATCTCCCGCGACCTCCTCTTCCTTTCTCCCACGCACGCGCGCAGAGATGAGTCACCGATGTCGGAGACATCAGCGAGTGTTGCCTTCGTGTCTCGGCGTTTTGTTTATCACTTTGGAGGTTTCCCTCCAGGCGTGGCCCCGCAGTTTGGGGATCGCGGATGGAGTATTGCGCCACTACCCCACAACGCAGAAGAGCCCGCGCCGGAAGCCAGCCATAAGGTTTCCTTCACGCTGGGTGGCGAGAACTATTCACTCTTAGGCAAATCGGACGACGACCGCGCCACCCTCGAACTGCAGCGCACGGGAGCCGCTGAACCCTTCCTCACCGCGGTCCTTTGGACTCGCGAGCAGCTCGCCGCGCCCTGGCTGCCCGTCTTGCAGCGGCACAAGAAGGGACTCACCGCATCGGCCCTGCAAAGGGACCTTGAAGTGGGTGACCCTCTCATCTTCGGGGTTGAACACGCAGGCGATTCGATCTGGGTGGCCGTGGGACATTCCGTTGGCGAAGGGGAACTCGGCTTGGGCACCGTAGTGCGCTTCGATATCAACGACAAAAAGGCACGCGTTTTTCAGGTTCCAGACCTGGCCACATGTGACATCACCCATGTTTCCATTGCAGGCCCCGATGCGCTCCTTCTCGGCACGCGCCGCTCGTACGAAAAAACCGTCGAGCCTTGCGCGGGCCTCGTCCAGTTGCATCCATCCACTCGCCAAATGGAAAGGATTGCTCCCCCCGGCTCACCACTCGAGAATTCTGTCGTCACTCTTCTCTATTCGAAATGGGTGGCGACCGACAAGGGAATCTGTTCCGGGCAGACGACCGGCGGTTGGAAGTGCTGGCGCGTCGTTCCCACGGTCGTTCTGAAATCCGGAGCACAGATCACGAACAAGCCCGGGGAAAAATCCGGCAGCGAAGTGAAGCCCGGCGACTACGAAGTCCTCTGGGCGAATCAGGCTTTTCTGGAGATTGCCACGAAAGACTCTTACGACGCGTGGCTCGCCGCCGATGACTTCGCCGAAGCCGCGGTGCGCAACTTCGACACCGAACCCTACAAACTGCTGAATACTTCCAGCGGCTTTTCGCCGATCCGCCCGCTCGTCAAGCCCGGTGGCGAAGCTCTTGAGGGCACGCTCGTTTATCGCGCCCCGCTCGAAAAACTGCCCGCGCCGCAGGGCGGACCCGCCGGTTGGGTCAAAGTGCGCATCCACGCCGGCTGGATCGCTCGGGTCGACCTGGAAGTCATCCCCAGACTCATCCCCTTCGAAAAGTAGATCGCGAATTCTTTACCGGTTGCTTGAATTTTGTTTGTCCCGTCATTCGGAACAGAGCGAAGCGAAGAAATGAATCTCTCCGCTCACCAGGTGAGCAATCCCTATCTTCTACGCGCCGCTGACTTCCTGCTGCATCATCTTGGGCCCGCCGCCCGCCGGAGTTGCCACCGAGAATCACCGATCTTGAACAATCCTGGCAAGCGCTGCATGGAGGCTCTCGATGGCTCGGAAAAGATCCGCAATCCCCACGGTTTCGTTGGTCACTTCATGGGAGTCCAAATCCCCGGCCAGCGCCTTGCTGAGCTGGGTTGTGCGGCGGATACGCTCGGTGGTGAGCAAGGAGCGCACCGTGGCGGTTTCCCGCTGGTGGGCCTGCCGCTCCTGCATTTCTTGAACAGCCCAGGCGGTCTTGCGCACATAATCGATGGCGTCGCGAAAGTCGCGAAGCACGCGGGGATCTATCACGCCCGACCTGATGGCATGCCCCAGTTTCGAAAGGTCGTCGATCGCCTTCTTCAGTCGGAACGTCATGCCCCAAAAAGTTTCGTTAGGAGTAACAAGCTCGACGGCCACTCCCAACACCTTGCTCGTTCTAGAGGGACGCAAGGATACGACTCGCGCGCTGGCTGTTTTACTCGAAGCAACGTTCGTCAGCTCGATAACGCTGCCGACGGCCGGGCAGCCTTTCATCTCGAGCAGCCCACCGTGCCAGTTGACCTCTTTGGCTTCAGCAAACTCTATGACGCCTGCGCCATTAGCCTCCAACCACTGGACCTTCACGGGCACAACGACAGGGTAACGGTCGCTCCTTCTGTTCGGTGTCTTTGAGACCTGTAACTCAGCGGCCGGTTTGTCCGTTTTCACGTGCCACCTCCGCTCGGCAGGACCCCACTCGTCCAGAACACTCTTGGGGGAGACGCACGCTTTCAGCGTGATCCCAGATCGTCGAAAAATTATCATAACATCGTTGGGCGGGCGGGCCACAATTTGACTCTTGCATTGTTCCTGACGAGGCGGCGCGGAGAGAAAGTTGGAACGGCACTAGCCGTCCGCCGGAAGCTGCCTCGCCCGTGCGGAGGCAGACCTGCCTTCCACACTGTTCCCGGTCGAGGCAGATCCCGCCGCCGCGAGGCCCTGAAATGCGGTATCATTGGCGATGGGAACCTCCCCCTAAATACTGTCTTTCCGACGGCTTGCCGGGTTACCCTGCAAAGCGGCGGAAGGTCCTGCGTGAAGGAGAGTCCGTTGATCCCACGCTACACGCGCGAAGAGATGGGCCGCGTCTGGAGCGACGCGAATAAATTCGCCGCATGGCTCGAGGTCGAGTTCGCCGCCATCGAGACGCTCGCGGAGGCCGGCCAGGTCCCCAAAGAGGCCGCCGCCAGCATCCGCGCGCGGGCAAAAGCACTGGCCCCGCGCATTCATGAGCTGGAGGCCCGCGTCAAGCACGACGTGATCGCCTTCACCATGGCCGTCGGCGAGTCCATCGGGGATCCCGACGCCGCGCGCTGGCTGCACTACGGACTCACTTCCTACGACGTCGTGGACACCGCGCAGGCGCTGCTGGTCCGCGAAGCGAGCCGGCTCATTGCGGCAGGCCTCGCGAAGCTGAGCGAAGCGCTCGCCCGCCGCGCGCAGGAATTCCGCCACACGCCGCAGGTCGGTCGCACGCACGGCATCCATGCCGAGCCCATCACGTTCGGATTGAAGCTCGCCAACTGGTACGCGGAAAACCAGCGCAACGAGGAGCGTTTCCGCGACGCCGCCGCGCAGATGGCCGTGGGGAAAATTTCCGGCGCCGTCGGCAACGCTTCGCATCTCGGGCCGGAGATCGAAGAGCTCATCTGCCGCCGCCTGGGGCTCGACGTTGCGCCCATCGCCTCGCAGGTCATCCAGCGCGACCGTCACGCGCACTACCTGAGCGCGTTGGCCCTTATCGCGGCGACGCTCGAAAAAATCGCGCTCGAAATCCGCCACCTGCAGCGCACCGAAGTCCGCGAGGCTGAAGAGCCCTTCGGTAGCGAGCAGCGCGGCAGCTCCGCCATGCCGCACAAGCGCAACCCCGTCGCCTGCGAGCAGATCGGTGGCCTCGCCCGCGTCGTGCGGTCGAATATGCTCGCGGCCTACGAAAACATTGCGC
Organism: Candidatus Acidiferrales bacterium; assembly: GCA_035545075.1. Taxonomy (GTDB): domain Bacteria; phylum Acidobacteriota; class Terriglobia; order Acidiferrales; family UBA7541; genus Acidiferrum. The sequence continues at coordinate 48,010 of DASZZJ010000022.1, read as the reverse complement.
TGTGGCACGAGCGCGACATCTCGCACAGCTCGGTCGAGCGCATCATCCTGCCCGACTCAACGATTCTCGTGGACTACATGCTCGCCAAGATGACCGCTATCGTGGCCGAACTGCGCGTCTTTCCGGAGCGCATGTTGCGCAACCTGGAATCCACTGGCGGCTTGGTTTTTTCCGGGCAACTCCTCCAGGATTTGGTGGAGAAAGGCATGCCGCGCGACGACGCTTACAAGGCCGTCCAGGAAAACGCCATGGCGGCATGGGAAACCGACACGAGCTTCCGCGACCGCGTGGCGGCGGATTCGCGGATCACGAAGCACCTGGACGCGAAAGCGCTCGCGCATACTTTTGACCTGAAGCGCCAGTTACGCTACGTGGACGCCATCTTCGCCCGCGTCTTTGCGTCCAAGTCGCAGGCCGCCCGCTGAATCTTTCCTGCATCTTGCCGTTTTGCGCTGTGCGCGGGAGCGAAGTAATTTAGCGCAGAGTGGCGGCCGCCAGACGTCGCATTACTTCTTGACGCCGAAGATGACGCTCACTTCGACGCCATCGGTCGAGCTGCCCGCCGTGACCACGACGGTGCGCTTGTCGTTATCGGCGGAACCCGAGACCATGCCGCCGCTCTTGCCGTCCTGGTTGGTCTTGACGGTTGATACCTTCAACCCAGCCGACTTCAGAGCGTCCTCGTAGTAGCTGAGCACCTTGTCGGAACTGTCTTTGGTGGTGAAGTGATAGGCGCCGCTCTCCTCGTTCGCGTTCTGGGCCGAGTAGGAGACTTCCGGAGACGAGCCGGGATAGACGGGGACCCATGCGGGCACCTTGCCGGCACCGGCGCCGATGGTCACTTGACCCTCCGGCCCTTTGAACTGGATCTTGGAGTCCTGCCCTTCGCCGGAAATCTGCACGGACGCCTGTTTGCCGCTCTCGTCGATCATCACGAGAGACTTCTTCTCCGCATCGAACTTCATGGTCATGACTTTGCCGGTCTTCTTATCTCGGATCGTGACGGTTCCGGCGGAATCATTACTGGAGACCAGCTCCAGATCGGGATTGGCCGCCACCATCAACTTCGCAGTGGCAAGACCCGGATTGGATCGCATCAAGACGGGATCCAGACCAGCCTCCTTCACTTTGTGGACGACGAAGATGGTGAAAGCGGTGAAGGCAAGAATGCAAACCAACACGAATGCTCCGACTACGCCAAGAATCCAGAGGAGCGCGTTGCTCTTCTTGGGCGCTGGCGCGGCTCCGCCGAGAGGGGTTCCCGCCGGAGGAATTTGACTGGGGGTTGGGCCGGTGGACATGAGACGCCTCCTTATAAACGGGGAATTATGGCATAGATGGGCAAGAGAAGCATGATTCAGGCTTCGGCCGGATGGTTTGCGCGACAGCGCAGAGGATTCACGCCAGAGAGCAAAACTACATGCGTTGTACGTAGCGCGCTTCGGACGTATCCACTTTCACTTTGTCGCCCTCGTTCACGAACGGCGGCACCTGAATGACGAGTCCGGTTTCGAGCGTCGCAGCCTTCATCACGGCGCTGGCGGTCGCCCTCTGGAGCGTGGGCTCGGTCTTTACGACCTTCAGCTCCATGGTGTCCGGCAGGTCCAGACCGATTGGCTTCTCCTCGAAGAATTCTAGCTTCACGATCGTATTGGGAATGAGGTAGAAGACGGAATCGCCGAGCTCTTCCTTGCTCATCTGCATCTGCTCGTAGGTTTCCGTGTTCATGAAATGATAGGAATCGCCTTCCTTGTAGAGGTACTCGAACTCGACTTCGTCGAGGATCGCCCGCTCGACGAACTCTTCAGCGCGGAACCGGTAGTCGCTGATGGCTCCGGTGCGGAGGTTTTTCATGCGTGTCTGCATGGAGCCGCGCTTGTTACCGGGCGTGCGGTGCTCAGTGCAAAAGACCGTATAGAGAGCGCCCTCGTGACGAATGACCATGCCGGGACGGAGAAGTGTGGCTTTTACGCTGCTCATTGTTTGGTGCGACCCCGGCCGAGCCGGGGTCGGCGGCTCCCTGATTGCGTCTGATGATCGGAAATTCCGGCCGGCGGTCCCGCGGGGCGGGACGAACTGCGCGCGGAATGACACGAGGCGCGCCGGCGGAAAGCTTCCGACCAGCGCAATGAACAGTATAGAGGTCGCTCTTCGTTGCGGTCAATTGCCGAACGGCCACCGCATCGTTCGGCTGGGCTCACCGCAAGTGGCGCGCCCCTACCAAGAAATATCAGTCGTCGGCTTTCGGATGCAGTTTTGCGGCATCGGCCATGAGCTTTTCGATCTCATCGGGGTCGCGGGGAGCGCGGCCGCTGAGCAGTTTGTATCCGGTCTCGGTGACCAGTACGTCGTCCTCGATGCGCACGCCGAGTTTTTCTTCGGGTATGTAGATGCCGGGCTCGATGGTGATGACCATGCCGGGCTCGAGCGGGCGGCAGGTGTCGCCGGCGTCATGCACGTCCAGGCCGATGTGGTGGCCGAGGCCGTGGATGAAGTATTGGCCGAGCGATTTGCCGTGAGAATCCTTGCCGTGATGGTCAATGTAGTCCTGGGCGATTTTGAAGACGTTCGGGCCGTCTTTGCGGCAGAGATACGCGCCGGGCTTGACGGCGGCGAGGGCGCCGTTCTGCGCGCCGAGGACGATTTGGTAGATCTCGCGCTGGCGCGGGGTGAACTTGCCGTTGGCGGGAAGCGTGCGCGTGATGTCCGCGGAATAGCCGGAGAATTGCGCACCTACGTCCAGCACGACGATGTCGCCGTCTTCGATTTTCTTGCCGAGATAGTCGTAATGCAATTCGGTGGAATGGATGCCCGCGCCCACAATCGGCGCATAGCCTTCGGCTTCGGAGCCGCCCAGGGCGTGAATTTCGACCATCTTCGCGGCGATCTGATACTCGTAAAGGCCCGGGCGCATGCGGCGCATCGCATCGAGATGGGAGTCCACGGAGAGATCAATCGCGCGCTGGAGGAAGGCCAGCTCGCCGGGCGATTTGACCTGGCGAAGGGCGCCGATGGCAGCACGGATGTCCTTCAGCTTGACCTGCGGGACAACCTGGGCAAGCCAGTCCACTGATTCTTTCTCGTGCGGGTAGCCGCCGTTCTCCTTGCGATAGGGAAGGATGGTGTAGAACTCCGGGAAAAGTTTGCCGAGCTTTTCGACGGTGGCATGGAAGTCCGGTTTGAAGGGACGCACGGCGGCGAAGCCAGTCTTTTCGCTTATGCCGGGGTCGTCCGGGCCCATGCGCACGCCGTTCCATTTCTCTTTGCGAAGATCGCGCGGAGGAAGAAATAGGATTTCGCGCGGGCCGTCCCAGGCGGCGCCGACCTTCCCGGCGGGAAAAATAATCAGGGCCGCGCCTTCTTCGTTGTGGCCGGTGAGGTAATAGAAGTTGTCTTCCTGCGCGAAGAGATAGGTTTGCGCCGATTCTTCGCGGCCGGTGAAACCCAGGAGGAGGATGGGCGCGTCGGCCTGGGCGGCGAGCTTCGCGCGGCGCTCGGCGTAGACGCTGTTGGGCTCACGCTCGCGGCGCTGCTGGGCGTGCGTGGCGCAGGCCATGCCCGTCAGGAGCAAGGCCGAGACAGCCAAGCGGAAAGCATTGGTTGCTGATCGTGACCATTCGCGGCGCAGGCTCATCCATTCACCTCAAGCAAGAGAATTGCGCATCCCCACGGGGAATGCGGGCCGGAAGATTGTAGCCGAATTGGGCGCAGGGCCAAATTCGAGGTTTGAAGAAGGAAGCTGGTGGCGGCTTACATTGGCAGGCCGTTATAGGCCTGAGCTAACGGAATGATTGCCTTCAGCACGTCTTCGGCGGGCACTGCTACGCCGATGCGGAACGAAAGGCGGCTATCCTCGGATATGGGAGTCAGCATGAGCCGGTTTTCAACCCGGTTGCCGAGGAAATACATACTGAACGCGGGGATGCGCACCGCGAACGCGCCGGGCGTGTTCGCGCCGCGGTAGCGGGACAGGGCTTTGACGATGTCTGCGTTGCCGAAGCTGGCCGTGGTGTAACCAGTCTCCTTCTTGACCACCGTCACCGAAGACCGCACCTGGCCGCCGGCCGTGACCGGGTAAATGGTCTCCGAACTGGCCGTGAGCAAGGCGTTCGCATCCTGGCCGGCTTTGTAGCTTTTTAGCCGGTCCAAGCCGATGTTGTAAAGCGTTAGGGGCGGCGCCAGAGTGGCGCTCTTCACTTCGTCGGGCGACGCGAAACCAAGGGCTTTGTAGTTTTGCTGGGTGACCAGCTTTTGCAAAGTGGCGAGCGCATTCGAGGCGGCCTGTTGAGCGTCGCCGGTTTGCGGAGGCGCATTTTCGCCGCGGTGCTGCGCGCAGCCGGCTGCCAGCAGCAGCGCGGCGGCGGTCATGGGTATCCAATATCGCGAGCGCATTTTACGGACCTCCAGTGTAAGTAATGTTGTAGTAGTCGTTCCAGTGCGTGTGGTCGTAACTCGCGCCACCAACGTACTTGTCGTAAGTATAGATTTCCTGCGTGCCGCCGCCCGATACCGATGCGTTGGGGGGAAGCGGGTTGTTCACCGAGACGTAGTTGGTTCCGTCGATGGTGACGTATCCGGTGGCGACCATCATGTGACCGCCGCCGGAGTTCCAGTGCCAGGAAAACGCGATCGGTTTCCGGGAGCAATAAATCTGGCTCGTGAGATCGTTCCATGACAGCGGGGCATTGGATGTCTGGGCGGCGGTGAAGCTGTACTTCTCGTACTCGGGCCATCCGCCGTTGACGCACGCGCCGGGAACGGGAGTGTTGCAGCAATCGGTGCGGCCGAACCGCTTATTGGCCTCGTCGCATTCCTGGACATTGGAAGCGGGATGCAGGAAGTCCATCGTCATTTTTCCGCTCGCGGCCCAGCACCACATTCCGGTTTGCTGCGCATCGAGGGTGACAGGCTGCGAGCCGATGTTGGCGGGATTGCAGCATCCAAGGGTGAAGAACATGGAGCCCAAGGCGAACCCGACCAGGATCTTCTTCATTGGAACACCTCTTTGCGGGGAAAGCCGCGGCGAATTTCTTAGAGCATGATGGTACGCAGATTACCAATTGTCAATATATATTTATCGATTTATTCGGATTGCCTCGCCCTTCCAGGGGGATTCTCCCTTCCGCTAGCTGCCTTTCCCGACGGAGGTTCCACCCGCCCCCGAGAATCCGCCGAACTCGCTCCGAGAGATATCTTACGAGGTGCTAGTCATCAAGCGAGAAGACTTCGCCGGGGTGGTAACGGTGGAGGCCGCGAATGACCTTCGATTCGGGCTTGGTGCGGAGGAGATAGACGTAGGGGCGGGGAGGCTGGCCGAGCTCGGCCGCGGCGATTTCGTAGAGTTTTTCTTCATACATCACGGTCATCCACTTGTCCCAGTTGGGGCGCGGGCGGCAGGAGGAGATGCGCAGCTCGAAGCGCGAGCCGTCACCGCGCTCGATCAGGTCGGCCACCATCGGGCCGCGGCGGCGCCGCGCGGAACGGCGTTCGAGCCAACCGTGAATCCAAGCCACGAAATAGAGGGGAATCGTGCCGAGGGCCTGGCCGGCGATCGCGGCGAGCAAGCGTAGTCCGCCGTCGAAAAAGAACCAAGCCAGGGGCCAGGAAGGCAGATAGAAAAAGTATTCGAGGAAGGCCAGCGGGCCGATGACGGCGCGGTGCGTGTAAGCGACAAAGCCGGCGATGTAAAGAGTGCCGAACAAGAGCAATTCGAAAAGGCCGGAGATGCCCGCGGCAGCTATGAGGTAGGTGCTCGAGTCGTGTTTTGGCCCGCTGCGATAGCGGGGCGGAAGGAAGGAGACCAGGAAGGAGTTGAGAAAGTTCATTGTTGGCCGTCCGAGAGGATACCGCTGTGTGCCGAGTTTGCACGAATTCACGATGGCGTGCCGGCAGGATGATACGATAGCGCTCGGTCTGAGGGCCTGGACGCACCGGCCGAGTTCCATCTCATCAGCCGCGTACTGGCTTTTCTGACGATCGAAGCTAGACGGAGGCGCAGATGAAGAAATACTCGATTTTCGCATTCGCCGCGGTGTTTGCATTCCCACTGGCGGCAGCAGGCTTGGCGCAGACCCCCACAGGGCCGCCCAAGCCGGGGCCGGAACATCAGAAGCTGGCCTACTTTGTCGGTAAGTGGGTTTCGGGGGGCGAGACGAAGGCGAGTGCCTATGGTCCCGCGGCGAAGTACACCTTTACGCAAGTGTGCGAATGGTTTGACGGGAGCTTCGCAGTGGTGTGCCGTTCCGAGGGCAAGATTGGGGATGCCGCATTCACGGGGCTGAGCGTGATGAGCTACGAGATACCCGAGAAGGCGTACATCTACTTCGAGACAAACAGCTTTGGCGAAAACGTGGTCTCGCATGGGACCGTCAGTGGCGACACATGGACTTGGAACGGCGAGGGCAAGGGAATGGACGGCAAGCCGGTCCACGCGCGGTTCACGTTGAAGCAGATCTCCCAGGATTCAGCGAGCTACAAGTTTGAAATCGGAAGCGGCAGCGAGCCGCTGGCGCTGGTCATGGAAGGCAAACAAACGCGCCAGAAATAATTGGCCCCCACCGATCAGAAGCAGATTGTGAAGCAAACTCCGTCCGCGGAGAACTCCTTCGTCACCACGCTTCTCCCCTCGGCTTCGCGCGGGGCAGGCAGGATGAAGATCCCTGGTTGGATCGTCAGAATCCCGGGGCGCCGGAGGCGGCGGGGCGCATCTCGGGCGCGTTGACACCGAAGCGGAGATGGGCGAACCAGTTCTGGCCGAGGGACATGAAACCCGTGTAGAGGTAGCCCCAGACGAAGAGTAGAAGGAAGGGCACGGTAGCATAATTCTGGCTACGCACGGCGTAGACCACCGTGAAGGCGAAATAGAATCCAAGCAGAACTTCCGCGTAGGGAATCCAACCGGCCTTGTTGCGATAGGACTTCTTGACGAAGGTGTCCTTCTTGCCTTCGATCTTGAATTTGGGCGTGCGAACGAAGTCACTTTTCACGCCGAACAGAGCTTCCAGAACGGCCTGGGCGTTGCGGACGGAGATGCCGATGCCAGTGGCCATGACGAAAGGCATGAAGAGAAACGTGCGCCACCAGGTGCGCGGGCGAAGGACGCGCTGCGAGACGAGATAGAAGCTCGAGATGGAACAGGTGGAGGCGAGAAACAGCGGCAGATCGAAGAAGAGCATCTGGAACCAGCCCTGGTAGGAGCGGACGATCATCGCCGGGAGAAGCATGGTCGAAAGTAGAACCATGAGGGGATAGCTGATGTTGGCGGTGAGGTGGAAGAAGGCTTCGGACTTGACGTGCCAGGGCGCGTCGGAGCGGAAAACTTTCGGCAGGATTTTCCTGGCGGTCTGCATGAGGCCCTTGGCCCAACGGGCCTGCTGGGCCTTGAAGCCGTTGATGTTCACGGGGAGCTCGGAGGGGCACTCGATGTCGGGAAGGTAGAGGAATTTCCAGCCGCGAAGCTGGGCGCGGTAGGAGAGATCGGTGTCCTCGGTGAGGGTGTCGTGCTGCCAGCCTCCGGCGTCGTCAATCGCGGAACGGCGCCAGACGCCGGCGGTGCCGTTGAAATTGAAGAAGGCGCCGCGGCGGGAGCGGGCGCCGTGCTCGATGACGAAATGACCGTCGAGAAGGATGGTTTCGATGTTGGTGAGGAGGGAGTAGTCGGTGTTGAGGTAAGTCCAGCGGGTCTGGACCATGGCGATTTTTTCTCCGCCATCGGGATTGACGAAATAGGGGATGGTGCGGCGGAGGAAATCGGGGGCAGGGAGAAAATCGGCGTCGAAGATGGCGACGAATTCGCCGCGGGCGGTGCGGAGGCCGTTTTCGAGGGCGCCGGCCTTGAAGCCCTCGCGGTTGGCGCGATGGATATAGGTGATGGGCATGCCCGCGGCGGCGTGGCGGTCGACGCAAGCGCGGGCGATGTCGCAGGTTTCGTCGGTGGAATCATCGAGCACTTGGACGTCGAGACGCTCGCGGGGGTAGTCGAAGCGGGAGACGGCTTCGACGAGGCGCTCGATGACGTAGCGCTCGTTGAAGATGGGAAGCTGTATGGTAACCTTGGGCCAGTTTTCCACCGGCGGCGGCGGGCCGGGGACGTTTTTTGCGTACTTGAAGAATTCGTAGACAAGCCAGTAGCGGTGCAGGCCGTAGAGCGCCAGGACGAATAGAACGAAGAAGTAGGGGATCATCAGCGCGAGGTCAAAGCTGTTCACGTGATAGAAGCCGGTGAAGGTGCGATCGGTGAGCCTCTTCCAGTAATGAACGAGCGGATTCCGCTGCGCCACGAGCATCGCGAATTGGAGCGCAAACCACACGGTCAGGCTCTCCCCGAAATTTCTCCATGACCGGCCGATTCTCTTCCCGCGTGCAACTGGGCAGCGTGCTTGCCGGAGGCGCGTTGCTCGAAGCGTTTTACGGGCGGCTGCATGCTCTGAACGACCTGAAGCTGCACGTCGTCGAATTCATCCCGCTGGCGCTGGGGGCCGGCGCCGTGTATCTCATCGCGCTGTATTTCCTCGAGCATTCGAGCGGGTCGCGCGCGGCGTATTTGTTGCTGATCGCGGCGGCGATTGTGTTTCGCTTGACGCTGTTTCCGCTCGAGCCTTCGCTCTCCGACGACATCCACCGCTACCGCTGGGACGGGCGGATCCAGAACCACGGTTGGAATCCTTACGCCGTGGCGCCGGACGATCCGCGCCTGGCGCCGCTGCGCGATGCGCACTGGGCGGCGATGCCCGGGCGGGAGACGCCGTCCATCTACCCGCCGGCGGCGCAGATCGTTTACCGGCTGACGGACAAAGTGCTGCCCGGAACGACGGGTTTCAAGACGCCGTTCGCTTTGGCGGACCTGCTGATCCTGCTCCTGCTGGCCTGGCATTTCCGTGGTGCGGACGACCGCAGCTTTCGGCTGGCGGTGTATGCCTGGAATCCACTGGTGGTCGTGGAGTTTGCCGGAAGCGGGCACAACGACGCGCTGGCACTCGCCGGCGTCGTCGCGACGGTACTGATTATAAGGCGGCACCCGGTGGTGTCAATGATGCCACTCGCGATGGCGGCGCTGACGAAGGCGTTCCCGACCCTACTCTTGCCCCTGTGGTTGAGACGGGCCGGCTGGCCGAGGACGCGCGCGGGCTGGCTGGCGGTGGCGCTGGGCGGAACGACCGGCGCGCTGCTGGTGGCGCCTTACTGGAGCGGGCTGGGGATGCTGCGCGCGAACCTGACCTATTACGAGGCGACGTGGCGGAATTATCATGCCAGCCTGTACACGGTAATCGGCTGGCTCGCTGGGAATCCGCGCGTGGCGGCCTGGATCGGCGCGGCTGTCGTGTGCGGGCTCGCGCTGTGGCTGGCAGCGCGGCGCGCAGAGCCGGAGCGGGCGGCATTCCTGCTGTTCGGCACGATCCTGCTTTTTGCGCCGAATGGATATTCCTGGTACTTCACGTGGATGGTGCCGTTCCTGTGCTTCTATCCGAACGCGGCGTGGCTGCTGCTGACGGTCCTGCAATTCCTCTCCTACAACGTGCTGGTGGACTACGGGATCAACGGGCGGTGGCACTTCGACCCGTTTTTTCAGTGGCTGGTGTACGCGCCGTTCTTCGCAATGCTCGCGGGAGAATTCCTCATTCGAAAATGGAAGATGACCGCCTCAGGGCCCGCGCCGGGATAAATCCCGTCATCTCCTGCAAGGGAGGTGCGATCAGGGAATGAGGACAATCTTACCGAAGGCGCGGGATTCCATGACTTCTTTGTGAGCGCGCGGGGCTTCGGCGAGAGGCAGCTCCTTGCCGACGACGGGACGCAGCGTGCCGTTCGAAAGACCGGCAATCAGGCCGGCGTGAATCTCCTGCTCCTCCGCTTCCGTAACGCCAAAGAGCGTGAAGGCATGGATGGAAGCGCGGCGAGCCATGAGCTCGCGGGGGGTGATGGTGACGTCGCCGCGGCTGCCGATGACGACGACGCGGCCGCGAAGCGCCAGAAGCTTCAGATCGGCGCCGAGATTCACGTTGGCAAGCATCTCGAGAATGACGTCCACGCCGCGGCCGGCGGTGGCCTGGAGGATGGCGTCCTGATAACCGGGGCGGGTGTGATCGAAGACCTGGTGCGCGCCTTCGCGCTTCGCGAGGGCGAGGCCGCGGTCCGTGCCCGCGGTGCCGAAAACGACGAGGCCCATGGCGCGGGCGAGCTGGACGGCGGCGATGCCGACGCCGCCGCTCGCGCCGTGAACGAGAAGGGTTTCACCGGCGCGCGCTTTCGCAAAATGATGGAGCGCGTGGTAGGCGGTGCCGTAGGGGACGTACACACCCGCGCCCTGGACGAACGAGATGCCCTCCGGCAACGGGTGGACCTGAGATGCAAGCGCAAGGACAAATTCGGCATACGTTCCGGAGACAGAGTGCGCGGTGTAAACGCGCTCGCCGGGCTTGAATTTCGTAACGCCGGCGCCGACGGCTTCGATGGTGCCGGCAGCGTCCATGCCGGGCGTGTAAGGCAAAGGCGGCTTAATGGCGTAGGCGCCGCTGCGCATGTAGGTGTCGGCGGGGTTGACGCCGGCAGCTTTCACGCGGACCAAAATTTGCCCGGCTTCGGGCTTCGGCGCGGGAATTTCCTCGAGTTTCATGACCTCGGGCGCGCCGAACTCGCGGACACGAATGGCTTTCATGGTGGTTTCTCCTTCAGTGATGGTCGTCTGCAACGGCGGCAGCGATTTCGATCTCTTGCGCGGGCGATCCGGCGGCCTCGGCCCAGGCGGTGGTCTGCCAGTTGTCCTTGGTTTTCTTGGCCGGAATCCAGGGCGGGAGCGCGAGATTCAAGTAGCTCGCAAGGGTGTGGACGTAGGGCTCATACATCCGGCGAAGCGCGGCGAGGCGGCGGTCGGCTTCTTCGCCGTCGCGCATCTTGAAGCCGTGCCGGGCGAGAACTTCACGGAGGCGCGAGAGCTCGGCGGGGCTGAGCCGTTCCTGCGGGAGTGCGAGCGGCCCGGAGCCGAAGATCTGCGACAGATCGACGACGGCGTGGCGAGCGATCGCGAAGGTGAGTTCGGCCTGGCGCTCGCAAGCGCCTTCGAGGCCCGTCATGACGAGAGCGCAGGTGTCCAGTATAGCCGTGAGCGAAGAGAGCCAGGACTGGTTGTCGTGCTGCGAACGGAAAAAAGCAAGGGCGGGATAAGAGAGGTGGCTCTCCATCAGCTCGGCCGACCAGCGCTCCCAATCCTTCAGCAGAGATTGCAGCGCTTCCTGGCCGTGCGCGAAGCCGTGGCGCCGCAGGAGTTCACCGGCCGTAGGCGGCGTGCCGGCGCGCGCGTCGAGGAGCGAGATGTTGACTTCGCGGCGGGAAAAGGCCTGGTAAAACACCGGGAGATACCCGATCACGATCGCGAGGAAGCCGAAGCCAACGCCGCCCTCCGTCACGGTGAGCGCGCGGGCCAGGGGAGAGCGCGGAACAACGTCGCCAAGACCCAGGGTGAAAAAGGTCGTGCCGCTGAGATAGAGGTCGATAGCAAAACCCGGCTGCATGCCGGCGACGCTCACAGCCGATCCCGCGCCGTAATGCAGCAGCCCGAAGCTGAGTATGAGCCCCACGGCCCAGACACCCAACAGCAGGAGCAAAGAGATCGGCCCGTAAAAGCCGAGCAGGGCTTCGCGGCGCTTCTTTGAGGAGATCAGGCAGGCGAGGAAAGACCAGGCGCCCCACGTGGTGCGGTAGAAGATGCGCGTCAGGCGGAAGCGCCGCGTCACGCGCCGGGGCAGAATGATGGTTTCGAACGCTTCCCAGAGAACGACCAGGAACAGCGCCGCACCGAGGGCGAAGGCTGCCGGGAACGGAATCATGATCGGAAGGAAATCCTATCACTTCCGGCGTTGCACGCGTTGCCGCGGCTCACGACTCGAGCCGCGCCGTGACAGAGATCGCGGCCTTGAAAAGCTTCGACACAGGGCAGCCCGTTTCGGCAGCCTTGACGGCGGCGTCGAATTTCGCCCGGTCCGCTCCAGGGATGCGTGCAATCAGGTCGAGATGGCTTTTCGTGATGGCGAAGCCGTCGGCAAGTTTTTCGAGGGAAATCGTCGCCGTGGTTTCGAGCTTCTGCGCCGTGAGTCCGGCATTGCCGAGCTGCGCGGAGAGCGCCATGGTGAAACACCCGGCGTGAGCCGCGGCGAGCAGCTCTTCGGGATTCGTCCCGATGCCGTTTTCAAAACGGGCGCTGAAAGAGTATTGGGTTTGTTTGAGCACTCCGCTCTCGGTTGAGAGCGCGCCCTTGCCGTCCTTCAGGCCGCCGTTCCAGATGGCCGTTGCTTTGCGCTGCATGCGATCCTCTCTTTCCAAATCGTACGATGGATTCGAATTCATTGGATTGGATTCCCAACGCGAGAACAAGGGTATATTCTCCTTGAAAGTCCCCCACCACGATGCCCCCAATCTTATGACTAGACAGCAATCCGGCTATTCCGCGACAATCGAAGCCTGGTCGAATCGTCGAATCCCGTTGCGAACCACCGCGAAGAAAGGATTTTTTTCCCATGAAGCGTCTGCTCAAGGTTGTTCTTCCGCTGCTCCTGCTGGCCTCGATGGGGGCCGCGCAGGAAAAGAAGGCCCCGGCTCAGGTATTGCCGCCCATCATTGACCGGGAACTGATCTTCGGCAACCCGGAGATTGCCGCGCCGGAAATCTCGCCGAACGGAAAATACCTGGCCTTCCTCAAGCCCTGGAAGGAAACCCGAAACGTGTGGGTGAAGAAAGTGGAGGAGCCGTTCGCCTCGGCGAAGCTGCTCACCACGGAGGCCAAGCGGCCGGTCGCCGGCTATTTGTGGAGCCGCGACAGCAAATCCATCCTCTACGTCAAGGACAACGACGGGGACGAGAACTACAACGTCTTTGCCGTGGATCCTGCCGCGACGGCACCCGCCGGGGCCGATGCTCCTCCCTCGCGCGACCTGACCGGCCTGAAGGGCGTGCGAGTCCTGCTGATCGAAGTGCCCAGGAATGATCCCGATGTGATTTACATCGGCTTGAACGACCGGGACAAAGCGTGGCACGACCTCTACAAGCTCAAGATTTCAACCGGCGAGCGGACGCTCGTGCGCAAGAACACCGAACGGATCGCCGGCTGGGAGTTCGATTTGAGCGGCCAACTGCGCCTGGCCGCGCGCGTCGCGGACAACGGCGACCATGAACTGCTCCGGGTGGACCCCGATGGGTTCACCAAAGTCTACTCCTGCAACGTCTTCGAATCCTGCGGCTCGCTGCGGTTTCACAAAGACGGGAAACGCGTTTACCTGGAATCGAACAAGGGCGACGAGATGGATCTAGTTGCTCTGTTTCTGTTCGATCCGGCCACGGGGAAGTTGGAGTACGTCGAGTCGGATCCGCTCAAGCGCGTGGATTTCGGCGGGGCCCTCTTCTCGGAAGTGACCGAAGAGCTCGTGCTGACGACGTATGAGGACGACCGGACGCGGCGCTACTTCAAAGACAAGGCGCTGGAAGCCGATTACAAGTGGCTGGTGAGCCAACTGCCGGGAAAAGAGATCAACCTGGGTTCGCACACGAAGGACGAGCAGTTCTGGCTGGTGATCGCGCGCAGCGACACAGAACCCGGCGTGACCTACCTGTTTGACCGCAAGGCGCACAAACTTTCCGAGCAGTTCCGGATTCGCGAAAAGCTGCCGCGGAAGTCTCTCTCCAACATGAAGGCGATCCGTTACAAGTCTTCCGACGGCCTGGAGATTCCGGCTTTCTTGACTCTGCCGAAGGGACTGGCACCGAAGAACCTGCCGACGATCGTCATTCCTCATGGCGGACCCTGGGCGCGCGATATCTGGAGCTATAACCCTCTGGCGCAGTTCTTCGCTAATCGCGGCTATGCCGTGCTGATGCCGAACTTCCGGGGCTCGACCGGATACGGCAAGAAGTACATCAACGCGGGGAACGGCGAGTGGGGACGCAAGATGCAGGACGACATCACCTGGGGCGTGAAGTACCTGGTGTCGGAAGGCATCGCCGACCCCGAACGCGTGGGCATTCTGGGCGGTTCCTACGGCGGATACGCCACGCTGGCCGGAGTGGCCTTCACTCCGGAGGTGTACGCCGCGGCGGTGGACATCGTAGGTCCCTCGAACCTGATCACCCTGCTGCAGTCCATCCCACCTTACTGGGAGGCGTTCCGCAAGATCATGTACGCGCGCATGGCGGATCCCGACACGCCGCAAGGCAAGGCGTGGCTGCGGGAACGCTCGCCGTTGAATTCGGCCGACAAGATCAAGACTCCCTTGCTGATCGCGCAGGGCGCGAATGACCCACGCGTGAACCGCGCCGAGGCGGAGCAGATCGTGATCGCCCTCCGCGACCGCGGCTTCACGGTCGACTACATCCTCGCGCCGGATGAAGGGCACGGTTTCGCACGCCCGGTCAACAACATGGCGTTGTACATGGAGGCGGAGAAATTTCTGGCCAAGAACCTCGGCGGACGCTATCAAGAAGGCGGGACGCCGGAGGTCGTGGCGCGGCTGAAGGAGATCGAGGTCGATCCCAAGAGCGTAATGCTGGCGAAGAAAGTGGACCCGGCGGCCGTGGGCGCTCCCAAGCCCGCCACCGATCTGCAACCTGGGGCGTACAAGTACAATGCCAAAATCGAGATGGGCGGCCAGCAGATCGCCCTTACCCGCTCCACCACCATCAAAGAGGACAACGGCGCATGGACGGCGACCAGCGTCCTGAACACACCCAACGGGCAAGTCACCGACACAGTGAGCCTGGAAAAAGGCTCCTTGATCTTGCGCAAACGCAGCGTCAAGCAGGGTGCGGTCACCATCGAGGTCGATTTCAGCGGCAACAAGGCCTCGGGCAATATGAACGTCAATGGGAAGGATCGGCCGATTGCGGTCGAGCTCGGCGGGCCGCTCTTTGCCGATGCCGCCGGGTCGCAACTCGCCATCGGGTGCCTGCCGCTCGCCGAGGGCTACACGGCGACCTACCGCAACTTCGATGTGCCGCAGCAAAAGGTGAAGCTTATGCAGCTGAAGGTCGCCGGCGTCGAACGCGTGACCGTTCCGGCGGGGACCTTCGACGCATACAAGGTCGAAATCTCATCCGCCGAGGGCGAGCCCGACAAGCAGACCGTGTGGATCGCAAAGGATTCACACAAGCCGGTGAAGGTGTCCACCGTCCTGTCCCAGATGGGCGGGGCCATCTTGACCGAGGAGCTGGCTCCGTAAGCCGCATGAAGTAGACAGCGACGGAGCGGCGAAGCTCCGCGATGCATCGGATTTTGCCCGAGATGGCCCACCGGCCGTGGCCGTTGCCGGAGGGGCGCTGGGCGTCACAAAACCACTACCCTCTCGGCGGAAACCTGCGCCGCTAACAAAAAGCAGGTCTACGCTCCCCCCGAAACCGGCACGTCAGAAACCACTCCTTTGGGAACGTGATAGCGCTCGGTCCGCGGGAGCTTACCCAGAAACCCCAAGGTGAAGAAAAGCCCGGCAACGATGATGAATGTCGCCAGGCGGAGGTGATCCAGGCTGGCGGGGGAGAGATCAAAGTAGCGGCCCAGTCGCCACATGGCCCAACTGGCAAGCTGCGTGGGAACCACCATCCAGACGGCCACATAGAACAAGCCTTTCTCCGCGCCCTCACCGCGAGTGGAGCGACGCGCCCGCGGAGTGAAATCGAGCATAGTGGCTACAACAATGGCCCCTGCCAACACGTAATAAAGATTGCGGTACAGGCTGATGATTACCCATTTGCCCGTCAAGAACTTGACCACCAGGCCGGTCAAGTTGATGGTGAATGGGACCAGCAAGGCGATCCAGGCGGTGGTGTAGCAGACCACGCGATACCACAAATTCGGCTTGTCTTCTCCGTAGAGGGTGATGTAGGGCTGGGGCTCGGCGCCGGGCAGGCGTCCCGCAAACCCGCGCCACACGCAGACGGCGGTCACCACGGCCAGCCAGATCCAATGGCGCCGGTCCGGACCGTGAGCGTATAACTCGGCGGTGAGATGGCCGGGCAAAATCCAGAACGCCCAGATCCAGATGGGAACATGCAGCACGCGGTAATAGTTTTTGTTCCGTTCACGCGCGACGACCTTCTTCATGTGCAGGCTGACTCCGAATTGCATTGTAAATGTTAGGTGTCTGCACCGCGTCGAGGCGCGGAACGTCCTCGCGTTTCATCGGGAGTAGCGGCGCTCAGGCTACTTGATGATGGCTGCTCCGGCCTGCGCGCATCGGCCGTCGTTTTCACTGGTATCGCCGGAGAGGCCGAGGGCGCCCACGATCTTGCCGTCCGCAACCAGAGGGATGCCGCCCTCAACGGGCACAGCGCCCGAAATCCCCAGAACGCGGAGTCCGGGGCCACCCGCAGCCAGCGCATCCTGGAACGCCTTGGTCGGGCGCATGAACTGCGCTGCCGAGCGCGCTTTTTCAATGGCCACGACGGCGCTGCCGATCTGGGTGTTTTCCATCTTTTCGTAATAAATCAGCGTGCCGTTGGGATCAACCACGGCCACCGCCATGTTCCAGTGGTTCTTGGCGGCCTCGGCCAGCGCCGCGGCTGCCACTTTCTTGGCGTTTTCCACGCTGATGGGCGGACCGTAAAGATTCGACATCTGAGCTACCCCCTAAGGCGCAAGAAGTGCAGCGTGATGAGTTCCTGTTTCGTCTGCTGCTGAACCGCAAAGAATCCATTCCCCGGGCTGCATCTGTCGTCAGACGTTGAGAGAAAGCGTGACGTCAGGGCGGGCCGCCGGCGGCAGAGGCATCTTCGAGCGGTCCACGGGGCGGTAAAGGGTGTCGCGCTCGACCGGTATGCGGCCCGCAGCGCGGATCAATCGCTCGAGCTCCGCGCGCGGCGTGAACTCGGCGGTTCTTGCCCCGGCGTCGTGGTAGATCTTTTCCTCGACGACCGTGCCGTCGAGGTCGTTGGCGCCGAAGCGGAGGGCGATCTGCGCGATGCTCGGCGTGAGCATGATCCAGTAGGCTTTGATGTGGTCGAAGTTGTCGAGCAGCAGGCGGGCGATGGCGATGTTCTTGAGGTCGGCGTAGCCGGTCGGCTTGGGCAGGTGCGCGAGCGCGGTGTTTTCCGGGTGGAAGGCGAGCGGAATGAACGCGACGAAACCGTGGGTGATGTCCTGCAGCTCGCGGAGATGCACGAGATGGTCCACGCGTTCTTCTTCGCTCTCGACGTGGCCGTAGAGCATGGTGGCGTTCGAGGGCAGACCGACTTCGTGGGCGGTGCGAGCGATGCTGAGCCACATCTGGCCGCTGACCTTGTGGTCGCAAATGATCTTGCGCACGCGCGGGTGAAAGATCTCCGCGCCGCCGCCGGGCAGGGAGTCCACCCCGGCTTCCTTCATCTTCAGCAATGTGTCGCGAATGGAGAGCTTCGCGATGCGCGCGAAGTAGCCGACCTCGACCATGGTGAAGGCTTTGAGGTGGACGCCGGGGCAGCGCTTCTTCAGGCCGCGCATCAGGTCGAGGAAATAGTCGAAAGGAAGATCGGGGTGCAATCCGCCGACCATGTGAAATTCCGTGGCGCCTTCTCGGACTCCCTGTTCGGCGCGCTGGTAAATCTCCTCGAGGGCAAAGGTGTAGGCGCCGGGCGCGCCGGGGTCGCGGCCGAAGGCGCAAAGCTTGCAGTGGGCGACGCAAACGTTGGTCGGATTGATGTGCCGGTTGACGTTGAAATAGCAGATGTTTCCGTGGCGCTTTTCGCGGACGTGGTTGGCGAGCCAGCCGACGGCGAGCAGGTCGGGCGTGCGGTAGAGAGCGATGCCGTCGTCGAAGCCAAGCCGCTCGCCCGCGAGGACCTTCGCGGCGAGGGGCTTCAGTTTCTGGTCGGTGAGGATCAGTTCGCTCATTTCGAATTCGCCGAAAAGGTCAACCGCGCCAGACGGCCGCGGCGGCTCCCCAGAACAGAAGGAACAAGAGACTAATATAGCCGTTCACGGTGAAAAACGCAGCGTCGAGCTTGCTGAGGTCGTCGGGTTTGACAAGCGAGTGCTCGTACGCGAGTAGAGCGCCGACGACGGCGATTCCCGCCCAGGCCGGCCAGGGCAAGGCAAAGCTTGCGGCAAGCCAGGCGAGGAGTGCGATGACCGCAACGTGCATCACTCGCGCGATCACCAGCGCGCGCGCGATGCCGAAGCGCTTCGGAATGGAGTAGAGACCCGCGCGGCGGTCGAACTCGACATCCTGGCAAGCATAGAGCACGTCGAAGCCCCCAACCCAGAGCGTGACGGCGGCGCAGAGAATCAGGATGTGCGGCTGGAGCCCGCCGGTGACGGCGATCCACGCAGCAGCCGGGGAGATTCCCAGGGAGAAGCCCAGAACCAGGTGCGACCAACTGGTGAAGCGCTTGGTGTAGGAATAAAGGAAAAGCACCGCCAGAGCGAGCGGCGCCAGCTTCAGGGCGAGGGGATTCAATTGCCACGCGGCTACGAGGAAGACGAGGACGGCGGCGAGCGTAAAGCCCCAGGCGAAGGAGAGAGACAAAGCATTCGTGGCGAGGGCGCGCTGTTGCGTGCGGGGATTTTCCCGGTCGTAGCGCAGGTCGGCAATGCGGTTCATGGTCATGGCGGCGGAGCGCGCCGCGACCATGGCGACGATGATCCATACAATTTGCCGCGGCGCAGGCCAGGAGTGCGACGTAAAGCGCGCGGCGAGAAGCGCGCCGGTCAGCGCGAAGGGCAGCGCGAAGACAGAGTGCTCGAACTTGATCATCTCGAGCACGGTGCGGATGCGGCTTGGCATGGGGGAGAAATCTCAGTCTGGCAACGCCGCGCGGCCAAGTCAAGCGGGCCGGTTTTTGCCGCGCGCGATGATAGAATGCGCAGCGGAAAAACATGCACGAGCAAGACATTCGAAAGATTCTGGAGGCGGTGCGCGCGAGAAAACTCGGGGCGGGCGCGGCCATCGAACGGCTGAAGCATTTGCCTTTCGAGGACCTGGGATATGCGAAAGTGGACCATCACCGCGCGCTGCGGCAGGGGTACACCGAAGTGATCTTTGGCAAGGGGAAGACGCCGGCGCAGGTGGCCGGGATCGCGCGCGCGATGTTGCGGCCGAAAGGGTCGCGGCAGAACATCCTGATTACCCGCGCCGACAGGAAGATTTTCGCGGCGGTGCGGCGGTTGAGCCGCGCGGCAAAGTTTCACGAACTCTCCGGCGTCATCACGATCGAGCGGAAGCACGACTTGACCGGGAAGGGAACGATCCTGGTTGTTTCGGCCGGGACGAGCGATATCCCCGTGGCGGAGGAGGCGCTGCTCACCGCGAGAATGATGGGGAACCGCACCGAGCACCTCTACGACGTCGGCATCGCCGGGATTCACCGGCTCCTCGAGCATCGCGCAAAGCTGGAGCAGGCGCGGGTGATCGTCTGCGTGGCGGGGATGGAAGGCGCGCTCCCGAGCGTCGTCGGCGGGCTGGTCGGTGTGCCGGTGATTGCCGTGCCCACCAGCACGGGTTACGGCGCGAGCTTCGGCGGAGTGGCGGCGCTGCTGGGGATGCTGAACAGTTGCGCCTCGAACGTGTCGGTGGTGAATATTGACAACGGCTTCGGCGCGGCCTGTGTGGCCTCCTGCATCAATCGCTTGTAGCCCCGTTTTCCATCACGCAAGATCTCTCCACGGTTCACCCGGCCCGGCGCCGGTGGGGTGACGCGCGGCCGTCCGAGTCAGGGAGCGGCTCCGGTCGTTTTCGAAGCTGATTTCGTCTCCTTGCCCCTCCTTTGGCTTCCGGGTAGACTCCTCTCTCTTGCGACGAGCGTGATTTCAGCACTGACGCAGGCTCCATGAAAATTCACGAGTACCAGGCGAAGGCGATCCTCTCGCGGTATGGCGTTACGACTCCCCGCGGGGAAGTGGCTTTCAACAAGGAGGAAGCCCGGGAAGCCGCGCAGCGGCTGAAGACTCCCCTCGTGGTGGTGAAGGCGCAGATCCATGCGGGCGGGCGCGGCAAAGCCGGCGGCGTCAAGCTGGCGCGCTCCCCGGAAGAGGCGGCGGAGCACGCGAGCAACATTCTGGGCATGAAGCTGGTGACGCCGCAGACGGGGCCGGGCGGGCGCATCGTGCGACGCTTGCTGATCGAAGAAGGGCTGGACATCAAGCGCGAGCTGTACCTCGGCCTGCTCGTGGACCGCGCCGCCGGAGCTCCCGTTCTGATGGCCAGCGCCGCGGGCGGCATGGAAATCGAAGAAGTCGCCAAGGACAACCCGGGCGCCATTTTGCGCGAAACGATTCATCCCGCCGCCGGCCTGCAGCCTTATCAGGCCCGAAAGATCGCCTTCGGCCTCGGCCTGCCGGGGGAAGTCGTCAACGATGCCGTACGGTTCTTGCAGGCGCTCTATCGCGCTTTTCTGGATACCGACGCTTCTCTCCTGGAGATCAATCCGTGCGTGCTGACCGGCGACGGCCGCCTGGTGGCGCTCGATGCCAAGATGACGTTCGACGATAGCGGGTTGTTCCGCCACAAGGACCTGCGCGAGTTGCGCGACTTGGATGAAGAAGACCCGCTCGAAGTCGAAGCCTCGAAATACGGCTTGAACTACATCAGACTCGACGGCTCGGTCGGCTGCATGGTCAACGGCGCGGGCCTGGCCATGGCCACCATGGACATCATCAAGTATTCGGGCGGCTCGCCGGCCAACTTCCTGGACGTTGGGGGCGGGGCTTCCGCCGAACAGGTGAAGAACGCTTTCCGCATCCTGATGAGCGACCCAAGCGTGCGCGCTGTGTTCATCAACATCTTCGGGGGCATCCTGCGCTGCGACGTCCTGGCGACGGGCGTCGTTGCCGCCGCCAAGGACCTCCAGTTGAAGGTGCCCGTGGTCGTGCGCATGGAGGGAACGAACGTCGAGCTGGGCAAGCAGATCCTGCGCGATAGCGGACTGAACTTCGCCATCGCCGAGGGCATGAAAGACGGCGCGCAAAAAGTCGTCGCGTTGGCAGGAGCCGCGCGATGAGCATTCTTGTGGACGAAAAGACGCGCGTCCTCGTGCAGGGCTTCACCGGGCGCGAGGGCACTTTCCACGCGCAGCAGATGATCGAGTACGGCACGAACGTTGTCGGCGGGGTCACGCCGGGCAAGGGCGGCACAAAACACCTCGAACGCCCGGTCTTCAACACCGTGGCCGATGCAGCGAAGGAGACCACGGCGAACGCGTCCGTGATTTTTGTTCCGCCGGCATTTGCCGCCGACGCCATCCTCGAAGCCGCGGACGCGGGCCTGCCACTGGTGATTTGCATCACGGAGGGAATTCCCGTGCTCGACATGGTCCGGGTGAAGGCGGCGGTGGACTTCAACAAGACCCGGCTGATCGGGCCGAACTGCCCCGGCATCATCTCGCCGGGGAAGTGCAAGATCGGCATCATGCCCGGGCGAATCCACAAGCAGGGCAGCGTCGGCTTGATCAGCCGCAGCGGGACACTCACTTATGAAGCGGTGGACCAGTTGACGCGGCTCGGCATCGGGCAATCCACCTGCATCGGGATCGGCGGCGATCCGATCATCGGCACCTCGTTTCTCGACGCCATCCGGCTCTTCAACGAGGACCCGGGGACTCACGCCATCGTGATGATTGGCGAGATCGGCGGAAATGCGGAGGAAAAAGCAGCGGAGTACGTCAAGGCGCATGTGAAAAAGCCTGTCGTCGGCTTCATCGCCGGACAAACCGCGCCCCCCGGTCGCCGCATGGGCCATGCCGGCGCGATCATCAGCGGCGGGCAAGGCACGGCAAAGGATAAATACGCGGCCTTGAGCGCTGCCGGGATTCACACGGTGCAGACGCCGGCGGAGATCGGCTCGACGATGGCGGCAGCTTTGAAGTCTTAATGTAGCGCCGGCTTTCAAGCCGGCATCTTTCATTCTGGGAGGAGTTTCTTGGCGCTCGAACGAACACTGGCGATTATCAAACCCGACGCTGTCGGGAAAGGTTTGCAAGGGGAGATCCTCGCGCGCATCCACACTGCTGGATTCAAAATCCTCGCAATGAAATCATTGCGCCTCACAAAAAATGAGGCCGCTGGCTTCTACGCCGTTCACAAGGACCGGCCGTTCTTCCCCGAGCTCACCGATTTCATGAGCTCTGGAAAAATTTTCGTCATGGTCCTGGAAGCGGAAGACGCCATCGCCAGGTGGCGCGAAGCGATGGGTGCTACCGACCCTAAAAAGGCCGCCCCGGGCACGATTCGCCGCGACCTCGGCGCCAGCATCAGCAACAACTGCACCCACGGCTCCGACGCCCCGGATACCGCCGCGTTCGAGATCGCCTACTTCTTCGCCGGCCATGAACTGATTTGACGCAGTTGAGGTACCACAGGCTTCAGCCTGTGCGCCTCTCTTGTGTTTGTAGCGGCGGCCTTTCGCCCTGAGCGTACCGAAGGGTTGTGCCGCCATCCTGCACTTGTCTTGCATTTGTGGCTGATTCAATTCCAGAAATTGACTTTTCACTTCCACAAGCGCTTAATCGTATTGAGAAGGAAAACGATGAGACTCTGGCCAAACGCACCCGACAGGTCATTGAGATCTTTTTCGGAGACCTATCGCGGACCGTATCCCCATCTCGTTTTCTTGTACACGCTCATCACGGATGTTTTTCATAGCTTCCGTGGCCGCAAGCACTCTCCCTAGAGCTTGTTCGTTTCGCATCCCCACAATACTCACCAAGACAGTGACTGCTTTCTTGCTTCCTTGCGTTATTCCTCTACACTTTGTCTTGTGGACCCTTTTCGCGATCTCGGACGAATGTTGCTCGTTCTTGGCGGCTTGCTTGTCGTCATCGGCGCCGTGCTCTACTTCGGCGGGCGGCTGCCGTTTCGCCTCGGCCGTTTGCCGGGTGACATCGTCCATCGCGGCGAGCACGCGACGTTTTACTTTCCCATCGTCACCTGCCTCGTCCTGAGCCTTGCTTTGAGCCTGCTCTTCTGGCTTTATTCTCATTTCCGCCGGTGAAGGGAACTCGCATGGCGCAGCTCACATTCAACCTCATCCCCGAGCGCAAGATCTGGACCGTCAGCGAGCTGACGGCGCGCATCCGCGACCTGCTTGGGCGCAACTTCACAGACATCTGGGTGCAAGGCGAGATTTCCAACGCGCACGCGGCGCAGTCCGGCCATTTCTATTTCACGCTGAAGGACGAGCGCGCGCAGGTCCGCTGCGTGTGCTTCAAGCAGCAGCTTCGCCTGTTGAAGTTCCGCCCCGGGGACGGCCTGCGCGTGACCCTTCGCGGCAGCGTGAGCGTCTACGAGGCGCGCGGCGAATATCAGATTTATGTCGAGACCATCGAACCCGCGGGCATCGGCGCGCTGCAACTGGCCTTCGAGCAACTGAAAAAACGCCTCGAAGCCGAGGGCCTGTTCGACCCGGCGCGCAAGAAACCGTTGCCGCTCCTGCCGCGCCGCATCGGGCTCATCACTTCGCCGCGCGGAGCGGCCGTGCGCGACGTCGTGCGCATCCTTTGCCGCCGCTTCCCGAACGTGCACCTGACTCTTTATCCCGTGCACGTGCAGGGTGAAGGCGCCGCGGCCGAGATCGTCCGAGCGCTGAAGTTCTTCAATCGCAAGAAACTGGCGGATGTTTTGATTCTCGCGCGCGGCGGCGGCTCGATCGAGGATTTGTGGGCGTTCAACGAAGAGATCGTCGCGCGGGCCATCGCCGCTTCGGTGATTCCCATCATCTCCGGCATCGGCCACGAAACGGATTTCACGATCGCCGATTTCGTCGCCGACGTGCGCGCCTCGACTCCGTCGGCTGCGGCGGAGCTCGTCGTGCAAACGCGGCGCGAGTTCGACAAGCACATCGCCGACCTGAGGGAAACCCTCGGCGGGCTGATCCGTTATCGCCTGCTCGAGCTGAGCCGCCGCATCCACGAACTCTCCGCGCGGCGGGGATTTCGCCGGCCGCTCGATCTTCTTCGCCAGCGCAGGCAGCGGGCCGATGAGTACACCTCGCGGCTGGCGCTCGGCCTGCGCGCGCGCCTCGAACAGGCGCGCAAACGCTTCACGCGCGCGCATGTGCGCGTTGTGTCGTTCGACTTCCGGGCAAAAATGGGAAGGCTGCGCATCCGCCTCGAGCGCCAATCGGCTGATCTGCGGGTGCGCGCCGAGCGCCTGCTGCGGGCGAAGCGCGAGCGCGTCGAAAGGCTTCGTCTGCAACTGGAGGAGCGCAGCCCGCTCCGCGTCCTCGAGCGTGGATATTCGATTGCTTACGACGCCGCGGGAAATGTCCTCCGCTCAACGGAGCAGGTCGCTCTTGGCGATGCCGTTGCGATTCAGCTCCATCGAGGCCGCCTGACCACCGAAGTAAAGAGAAAGGAGTAGCGAACCGGGAAGGGGTTTAATCGTCGTCGGCGGAGGTGACTTTGAGGACGGCGAGGAAGGCTTCCTGGGGAATGTCCACCTGGCCGACGCGCTTCATGCGCTTTTTGCCTTCTTTCTGTTTTTCGAGGAGCTTGCGCTTGCGGCTTACGTCGCCGCCGTAGCACTTGGCGAGAACATTCTTGCGCATTGCGGCGACGGTTTCGCGGGCGATGACGCGGCTGCCGATGGCTGCCTGGATGGGAACTTCGAACATTTGCCGCGGAATCAGCTTGCGCAGGCGCGTGACCAGATCGCGCCCGCGCTCGTAGGAGCGGTCGCGGTGGCAGATGAGCGCCAGCGCGTCCACCGGCTCGCCGCCCACCAGCACGTCGAGCTTCACGAGGTCCGACTCCTTGTAGCCCGCTAAGTGGTAATCGAGCGAAGCGTAGCCGCGCGAAACGCTCTTCAGCTGGTCGTAAAAATCCATCACGATTTCGTTCAGCGGC
This sequence comes from Candidatus Acidiferrales bacterium, assembly GCA_035545075.1. Classification (GTDB taxonomy): domain Bacteria; phylum Acidobacteriota; class Terriglobia; order Acidiferrales; family UBA7541; genus Acidiferrum. The sequence continues at coordinate 23,224 of DASZZJ010000022.1, read as the reverse complement.
AGCTCGTAGGTGAGCATGACGCGCGTGGGAGCAAGATATTCGAAGTTTTTCTGGGTGCCGCGCTTGTCCTGGCAGAGCTGCAGGATTCCGCCGACGGAATCGTAATTGGTGATAATCATCGCGGTGATGATGGGCTCTTCGATTTTGTCAATGTCGCTGGGGTTCGGGAATCTCGCGGGGCTGTCCACTTCGATCACCTGGCCGGTGACGCGCGTGATGCGGTATCGCACGCTCGGCGCGGTGGTGATGAGGTTGAGGCTGAACTCGCGCTCGAGGCGTTCCTGCACGATCTCCATGTGCAGCAGGCCGAGGAAGCCGCAGCGGAATCCGAAGCCGAGTGCAACGGAATTTTCCGGCTCGTAGAAAAACGAGGCGTCGTTCAACTGCAGCTTGCCCAGGGCGTCGCGCAGCGGTTCGTATTCGTCGGCGAGGACGGGAAAAAGCCCCGCGAAGACCATCGGCTTGATGGCTTCGAATCCGGGCAGAGCGGGAGCGGGGTGGTCCGCTTCGGTCACCGTGTCGCCCATGCGCGCGTCGGCGACGCGCTTGATGTTGGCGACGACGAAGCCTACGTCGCCGGCCTCGAGCTCTTCCAACGCGATGGGCTTCGGAGTCAATACGCCAAGCTGTTCGACTTCGTAGGTTTCATCTCCCGCGCAGAGCTTGATCTTCTGGTGTTTTGAAATGCGGCCTTCCATCACGCGCACGAGCACCACCGCGCCGCGGTAAACGTCGAACCAGGAGTCGAAGATCAGCGCCTGCAGTGGATTTTCCGCGCTGCCCTTCGGCGGGGGGATGCGCTTCACAACCGCTTCGAGCACGTCCTCGACGCCGAGGCCGCTCTTCGCGCTGATCAGGAGGGCGTCGGCGGCCGGAATGGCGAGGACGTTTTCGATCTGCTCCTTGACGAACTCCGGCTGCGCCGCCGGCAGGTCGATCTTGTTGATGACCGGCAAGACCGTCAGATTGTGCGACGACGCAAGAAACGCGTTCGCGACGGTCTGCGCTTCCACGCCCTGGCTCGCGTCCACCACCAGCAACACGCCCTCGCAGGCAGAAAGCGCGCGGGAAACTTCGTAGGAAAAATCGACGTGGCCCGGGGTATCAATCAGGTTCAGGCGGTAAGTGTTGCCGTCCTTCGCCGTATAGTGCAGGCGGATGCTCTTGGCCTTGATGGTGATGCCGCGCTCGCGCTCGAGGTCCATCGAGTCGAGCACTTGCGCGGTCATTTCCCGCTCGGTGAGCGCGCCGGTCATCTCCAGCAGGCGATCGGCAAGAGTGGACTTCCCATGGTCGATGTGCGCGATGATGCAGAAATTGCGTTCGAATTTGGGATCCATGAAATGTGGCGCCGGTCACCGGCGGGCCGTTCCGCAGAGGGCAAATATCCCGTCGCGGCGCAGAACCAAGCCGTCTAGTCTCTCAGTGTGCCACAGTTCGCCTGCCGCGTCAGCCTGCCCGCCGCCACGCCGGATTCCCTTGCCGCATTCCACATCGCCACCCATAGGCCGTTTTGTTCCCTCTCCGCGCGCGGTATATAGTTATCAGGTGTATTTCCCGCGCGGGGCGAATACTGCGCGGGACGCGCTCCACAGAGGCAAACCGTTCTGATGGCCCAAGACGTCGGCAAAAACCTGGATCGTGCAAAGAAACTCCTCGAGAAAAACCGCGTTGAGGATGCCATCGAAGCCTACCTCGCGGTCCTGAAAAGAGCGCCGAACCACCTGGAAGCCACTCAGGCGCTCGGCGACCTCTACGCGCGGATCGAACAGCCGGACCGCGCCGCCGTTTACTACGGGATGCTGTTCGACCTGCTCATTGAGCCGCGCGACGAAACCAAGGCCCTGGCCCTCTACGGCCGGTTCCTGCGCAGCCCTTCCGTCCAGCAGCCGCCGGAACGCATTGCCCGCTATGGCTATCTCCTGCAGCGGCAGAACCGATCCGAAGAGGCCATGGAACAATTCGTCCGCGCCGCGGAGCTTTTCACCGGCGCGGGCCGCGAGGAGGATGCACTGTTCTGCTTGGAGCGCGTGGCGCAGCTCGACCCGGATAATCTGGCGCGTCAGTTGCGCCTGGCAGAGGCCGCGGCGCACATTCGGAAGGATTCCTCGGCGGCACGCGCTTTCCTGCGCGCGGCACAGATCGCAAGCGCCTCCGGGGCGGAAGCGGATGCCCTCAAGCTGTTCGGCCGCGCCCACCAACTCGCGCCGGGCGAGCGCAGCGCGGCGCTGCTCTACGCCGAAGCCAAACTGCGCGGCGGGGCCGCCGTCGAAGCCGTCGCGCTCCTCGAGCCATTCTCCACGGCCGAGACGGACGCTCCTTTTCAGGAGACCTTCGCCGAGGCTCTGACGAAGGCCGGTCAGCTCGACCGGGCACGCGGAATCCTCGAAAAACTCCTGAAGGAGAAAGAGTCCGGCCAGCCGCGCTTGTTCGGTCTGGCAGATGCGTATGCTGCGGTAAAGGAAGACGCAAAGGCCGTGGAGATCCTGCTTCTGTTAAAGGGAAAGATGTCCGCCGAGGGCCGCATAAACGATTTCGCAGCGCAGATGGACGCGGTCGGCGAGCACCACCGCGACTCGGCCGCTATCCTGGAGTTCTGGGCGGATCTCTATAACGAATTGAACCGGGAATCCAGGTATTTCGAAACCCTGCTGTCGCTCTTCGATGCTTATCTCAAGGCGGGGGCCGTGGAGAAAGCCCGCGAAGCCCTCGAGCGTCTGGTGGACATCGATGCCTACGACTACCGGAATCACGAACGGCTCGAGCGTCTGCGCGGACGGGTGGACGATTCCTATTTGAAGAGCCTGGAAGGAAGGCTGGCGCGCACCGCTCCAGGTGAGGCCCCGGCTCCGCCCGCGGAGCACCCATCGGCCCGAGAGTCGGAGAAGCCACTTACCGAAGACGGTCGCGCACAACAGGAGCTGGACGATCTGATGGTACAGAGCGAGATCTTCGTCCAGTACTCGCTGCACAGCAAAGCCGTCGAACGGCTTCAGAAGATTGCGGGGATGTTCCCCGGCGAGGAAGAGCGCAACGCGCGCCTCAGAACTCTCTACGAGTTGGCGAACTGGTGGCCGCCGGGGGCGAAACGGCCTAAGCCGGAGCCCGATGCCGGCGTGCCGGTTGCCGCAGCCGAGCCGGTAACTATGCCGGCCAAAACGGGCACCTATAGCCCCGAGACTCTGCGCGACCTAACCAAGATCAGGGAGATTACGCAGAAAATCTACCGGCAGCAGACTCCCCAGGCGATGCTGAATACAACAGTGAATGAGGTGGCCACTTATCTGGGTGCCACGCGCGCCCTTGCCGTGATAGGGGTTCAGGGGCGCCCCCTGGAGCTGGCCGCGGAATACTGCGCTCCCGGAGTGGAGCCCGCCCCGGGAGTGCAAGTCGTCTTCCTGATCGCGCAGATGGAGAAAGCGGGGCCGGATGCGCTCGGTGGCCTGGTTGTCGAAGCTTCCAAAGGCTCTGCTCTGGCGGGACTGGGCCTGACCACGGCGCTCGGCGTGCTGCTGACGGACAAGGAAACGCAGGCGGCCGCGGGCATGCTCATCGCCGCGCATGAGGGGCCGCGCAACTGGAAGCCCAACGAGACCTACTTTCTCCAGGCTGTCGGCGATCAAATGCTGATGAGCGTAAGCCACACACGGCTGCGCTCGCTCGTCCGCCGCATGGGTGTTTCCGATGCGCGCACCGGCCTGCTGAGCCGAAGCTCTTACCTGGAATGCCTGCTGACCGAGGCGGCCCGTGCCCGCGCGCAGGGCACACCGTTGTCCCTGATGATTCTCCAGATCGACCGGGGAGCAGAGATTCTCCGCCAACGGGGTGAGTCATCGCTCGAGCAATTCGTCGAGCAGATCGCCCGCTCGCTCCAGCTGGTCGTGCGCCAGAACGACATATCCGTAAAATATACGGCCTGGTCGCTGGCCTACATTTTGCCGGACACGACGCTGGCCAGTGGGCGCCCCCTGGCCGACAAGCTGCGCCGCAACGCCTCTTCGGTGAAGGCTCCGTGGGCTGGCGGAAAGCTCACGCTGAGCGCCGGGATTGTCCAAGCGATCGCGCGGGCGGATTACGAGAACGAAGATGTCGTCACGGATCTAGTCAACCGCGCGGAGGCTTCCCTGGATGAGGCGCGCAGGCGGGGCGGCGAAACCATCGTGGCGCTGGATACTCCGAAGCCCTGACGGGCGAGGAAGAGAGGATTCATGTTTCCGACCGACGTCGTGATTTTGTCCGGGGCGCGCACACCGATGGCGCGCTATAACGGAGCGTTCAAGGACATTACCAACGTCAACGGCGGGGCCATTGCTCTGGGGCATCCGCTGGCGGCATCCGGCACGCGTCTGGTCATCACCCTCCTGAATGAGCTGCGCCGCAACAACCTGCGCTACGGCCTGGCAACTGCCTGCATCGGCGGCGGCCAGGGCATCGCCATGATTGTCGAAGCCCTGCCTCGCTACCGCAGTGCCGGTAAGGTCGTCCGTCGGTCGACGTGAGTTAGCCTGCCTGCTTACTTGGCTCAGTGTGGGGAGTCAGTTTGTGTTTGTGATCTTTCCAGAGGAATAAGTAAGGGAGTATAACCACTCGTCGATACAGCCCAGTTCAAGTCCGTGCGGACGACTATTACTCCGGGGAGTTCGCGGCTGAGATACACGCCGGAGACGCGCCTCAGTTTTGGAAGCGGATATTCCGCTTCCTGCTTCCCGTCCACTGCAAAATGATATAGGGCCCGCCAGGTGATACCCCACAATCCGCCGTCTGCAGCCGGTGCGAGTCCGTAAAACGCTTCCGTCATTTTCATTTTCCCGCCAATATCTCCTGTCGCTGGTTCCTCAGCTATTAGAGTTACGCGGTCGCCGCACACCCTCAGTATCCGTCCTTCTGAAATCGACAAGTGAACAAGGCCGACGGCAACAAGAACACATTCTTCATTCTGAGGGTCGGAGACTACGCCAGTTACGGGGTCGCAGTCGCTGTTCAAAGGACCACTGCACAGGTCCCCTGTGTCCCGGCGTTCGATGTTCGTGATTATGCCAGTCTGGACATCAACTCGTTGGAGTCCACCTCCCCATTCGCCGCGATTGACGCCGACGTAGATATTCTTGCCGCTTTTGGGCCAAGCAACACTGACCTGAACACCCCAACGAAGCTGGTCCTTCAATGCGATAACATGCCAGTCGTGATGCTCCCCGGACAGGATGCGAAGCGCGTCGTGGGATAGCACAGCGGGACTGTCCGCGATGTCTAGGAGAACAATGGGATCATCCCTATCAGATGATGAAAAACGCGCCAAATCTTCGAAGGCCCCATTCCTCCAAACCGAAACGGCAAATTCGCGAACGTTTGGGGCGACCTGTTGCAGCACCCAGAGATCATGGCCGGATTTTTCGATGTCTATGACGCCCCGTTGAAAGTGGACTGCTCTGGAACCATCGGGGAGGCTTAGCGAAATCAGTCCTTTTGGCCCACCTTTGCGCGATACATCGGCTCCACGGAGCCAGAGTCTGCCTTCAAACACGAGGCCCTTGGCGATTCGATGGCCGAGCACGGGGTCACCCTGCTCCTGCTGCTTACGGCTCGATTGGGGTGTAGCTTGTAATACTAGAGGCGAAAGAAGCCAAAGAAGAACGGCAACGCGGACAACCTGAATGACCCTACCGAACGTAAATAGCATGTTCATTCACTCACTGAGCGGAAAGGAGTCCAGCGATCTGATAGTCAGAAGACCCATTTGTTATTATGCGCCCATTCGAGGCACGGTTGCCTGTCCTCGAGGCCTCCGCACCACACCTCCGGCGCAAGCCCTTCCGTTTCAACACCATAGGATTGAAGTTAAATTAAGTATTGACAGAGTAATAAAGTCGGGCTATCATAGGTTGTGAGTATTGGCCCAGCCTCGCCTGTTCCTCCTTACAGCATCGCTCCTTTGTCCCATTCCCACGCCCCCCGCGCCGCAAACGCTGATCCCCCTTATTTTCTTGCTCTTGCGCACTCTTTTGCCGCCGCCTTGATCGCAACTCCTTTCTTTCCAAGAGCTTCCGCACTCTTTGCTGCAAAACACCCGGGTGGGGGGTACCCCTCTATCCAGCAAGAAGCGCGCTTCGCCGCGACTCCTGCGCCATCTTTCTGTTCACTGTCAATTCTCCGAGGTCAAACCATGAATCCGCAATCCGATAACACCATTCCCATCAACAAATCCGCCCGCTGTCAGCATCGCACCCCGGCGGGCCGGCAATGCCGTCTGCTCGCTTCCAACACCCACTCCGGCCTTTGCGCCCAGCATCACGCCGAACACCAGCAGAGGACCTCCGCGGACCTCTCCGCGTCCCTCACGAAACGTTCCGGCAGCTACGAGACCGCCCAGGGCATTAACTCCCTTCTCGTCAACCTCTACCGCCTACTCGCGGAGAATCGCATCTCCCCGCGACGCGCCGCCGTCCTCGCCTATATCAACAGCTTGCTCCTTCGCACCCTGCCGGCCATCGACGCTGATCAACACGCCGGAATCACGGGCTCTGCATCCGAGGCGGCCTCCGAGAACGATGCCTCGCAGCCCATCCTCTCCGAAAGGACTCAATCCTTCTGACCGGACCCGCTCAGAGCGGCCCGGCTGCCGTTTCTGATAGACTCTTCGATTTCCGGCCCAGTCCGGCCGGCTGCAGACTGCCCGGGGGATGGCATGCCAATACAGAAAGTAGGAGTGGTGGGGTGCGGTTTGATGGGCTCCGGCATTGCTCAGGTCGCCGCGCAAGCCGGCTTCCCAACCGTGGTGCGTGAAGTGAACGCCGAGCTTGTCGAGAAAGGGCTCCGGGGCATCGAGAAGAATCTCGCTCGCCTGGTTGAAAAAGGGAGCCTCACCGAAGCGGCGAAGAACGAAATTCAGGGCCGCTTGAAGGGCACAACGCGCTTGGAGGACCTGAAAGACTGCGACGTCATCGTCGAGGCCATCGTCGAGCAGTTGCCCGCCAAGCGCGAGCTGTTCAACGCGCTGGATGCGATTTGCCCGCCTTCCACGATTTTTGCGAGCAACACATCGTCCATCCCGATCATAGAGATGGCCACGGCGACAAAGCGGCCGCAGCGATTTGTCGGGCTGCATTTCTTCAACCCGGTGCCGGTCATGAAGCTGGTCGAAGTGGTGAAATCGATTGCAACTGACACGGCTGTGTACGAAGAGATAGTGGCGTTCGGCATGAAGCTGGGTAAGACGCCGGTGCGCGCGAAGGACGGTGGCGGGTTTATCGTCAATCGCCTGCTGGTGCCCTATCTGCTCGACGCTATCCGCGCGCTTGAAGAGGGCGCCGGCTCGATTGAAGACATTGATAGCTCGATGAAGCTGGGCTGCGGCCACCCGATGGGGCCGCTTACACTGCTGGATTTCGTCGGACTCGACACGACCTATTACATCGCCAACATCATGTTCGACGAATTCCGCGAGCGGCGCTTCGCTCCACCGGCGCTGCTGAAGCGCATGGTGCTGGCCGGTTGGAACGGCCGCAAGTCCGGCCGCGGCTTCTACGACTATGCGGACCCGAAGAATCCCCGGCCAATGAGTTTTTGATCACGGCCGCAGGTGTGTAATGCTGGCCGGCGATGGTTCGCTGAATTTGCGGAGATGGATCACGATGGCTTTCGAGAACCTGCTCTACGAAAAGAAGGAAGCGATTGAGCGCGGCTTCGAGCTTCCACAGGAGGAAGGTCTTTTTCTCGAAGCCACGCTCTTTGGCCTCTGCTGCGCAACCGAAGACATGCGCGAAGGCACGCGCGCCTTCCTGGAAAAGCGCGCGGCGCAGTTCAAAGGCCGCTGAGAGTCCTGAGAATGTCCAGCAAACTGCAACCCGGAAAAAATCGAAGCGGCCTCACTGCCGGCGGCCTGCGCTTCGGCATTTTGGTGAGCCGGTTCAACAACTTCATCACGGAACGCCTCCTGGCCTCGGCGCTCGACGCGCTCAAGCGCGCCGGCGCCACCGAGAAGCAGGTGAACGTGACCTACGTGCCCGGTTCCTTTGAGCTTCCCCTCGCCGCCAAGAAATTCGCCGCCACGGGCCGGTATGACGCACTCATCGCCATCGGCTGCGTTATCCGCGGCGAAACGTCCCACTACGACTACGTCTGCTCGGAAACCGCCCGCGGCATCCAGCTCGCCCAGATGGATACCGGCGTTCCCATCATTTTCTGCGTACTCACCTGCGACACAGCCGAGCAGGCGACTGACCGCGCCGGGCCGAAGGGCGGCAACAAGGGCTTCGAAGCCGGCATCGCGGCGATCGAAATGGCCACACTTTCGCGCCAACTCGGCGGCAAGCGCAAACCAACCGCGGCTGTCTCCGCGAAATCGCGGCGCCGATAGCATGTCGCTCCGGAGCAAAGCGCGCGAGTTCGCCCTCCAGATGCTTTTCCAATGGGACATGAGTCCGGAGGAACCGGCGCGGCTCGAGGACCGCTTCTGGCGAGGTGCGCGCGCCGCAAAACAGACCCGCACTTTTGCGAATCAGCTTTTTGAAGGCGCCGCCGGGGAAGCTGCTTCACTCGACAAACTATTGGCTTTTCACACGAAAAACTGGCGCACGGAGCGCCTAGCGGCCCTCGACCGCGCCATCCTCCGCCTGGCGGCTTACGAACTTCGACAGGGGGAGACGCCGCCAAAAGTGGTCCTGAACGAGGCGCTGGAGCTGGCAAAGAAATACTCATCGGAGGATGCCAGCGCTTTCGTGAATGGCGTGCTCGATGCCTTCCGTAAGTCATTGAAAAAATGAATCTTACCTGGAAACAACCAGACTAAATTCGTCTCTGGCTAGCGCCCAAGAATCCCGCGAAACTTTCGCCCTCCTGCCGTGTTTCTACCCTAAGTGTCCGGGCAGGTCACGAAGACACTTTCTTCAGGAGAGAAACACATGAGCCTCGAAAAACTTGTTCGACGAATCTTGCTTGGTGTGGTCTTCACCGGCCTCGTGGCCGCCGGAGCCCTAGCCCAAGGCCAGGGATCTGATCCACAGTCGCAGGACGTCAACCAGGATAAGAAGGACGCCCGGAAGGACCGGCGTGATTTGCATAAAGATCGCGCCGACCGCAATGCCGACCAGAAGGACATCAATCATGACAAACGCGACATCCGCCAGGACCGCCGGGATGTCGTCAAGGACCAGAAGGACATCAACCACGATCGCCGCGATCTGAACAAGGATCGCGCCGACCGCAACGCCGACCAGCGGGACATCAACAAGGACAGACGCCAGCTCGCCCGCGACGAGAAGAAGTACGGCAATAACAGTTCGCAAGTCCAGGCGGACAAGAAAGACCTGGCAGCTGAGCGCAAGGATCGCAACACCGATCAGCGCGACATCAACAAAGACCGCCGCGACCTGAAGGCCGACCGCAGCGATCGCAATAAAGATGTCCGCGACCTGCATCAGGACAAGAAGGACGTGGCCCAGGATCGCAAGGACCGCAACCAGGACCAGAAGGACATCAAAAAGGACAAGAAGGACCTGCGAAGAGACCACCGCGATTTGCATCACGACCGCAGGGGCCGCTAACCGCTGAACGCAGTTTCGAAAACGAAGGGCCGCTCCTGATCGGGAGGCGGCCCTTTTTGTTCTTGGGAGTGCCTTGCGTTTGCGTCAGATCCGGATCGTTCCCTCGAAGACCTTCACCGCCGCACCGCTCACGCGCGGGACGAGCTTCTTCCCGCTTCGCGCAACCTCGACTTCAATGTGGCTGGGCCGGCCCATCTCCACGCCTTGCACGATGTGAAGTGTCTTTCCTGCGGCGAGCTTTCCCCGGCGCACCAGGTACGCTCCGAGCGAGCCCGCCGCGGAGCCCGTCGCGGCGTCCTCATAAAGCTCCCAAGGGAGCATTCCCCGAGCGTACGTTTTTTCTTTTCTGTCCTGCGCGAAGCAATACGCCATCGTGCCGCTGTTACCGATGACCTTGCGCAGCTCGGCCATGTTCATCTCGATCTTGCCCAGCGCCGCGGGGCTCCGCAGCGGCACCATGAGGTTGAAAATGCCCGTCGAGACAAACTCGGGCTCGAGCGCCGGATCCAGATCTTTCAGTGAAAGACCGAGCGCGGCGGCCAGCGCTGCCTTGCGGAGTCTCGCCGGGCGGAACGCCGCTTCCTTCTGCGTCATCGTCACGCGCTGCGGCCGGCCTTCGTGGAAAAAGATCTCCACGGGCAACACTCCGGCGCCCGTCTGTTGCAGGATGTGCACGGCTCCTTCCTGCGCCGGAACCACGCCGAGCTCCGCAAGCAGATACCAGGTTCCGATCACGGGATGCCCGGCAAGTTTCAATTCCTCCTGCGTGGTGAAAATTCGCAGCCGCGCCAGCGCCCGGTTCGCCGTGGGCTTCTGCACGAAGACGGTCTCCGAAAGATTCATCTCCCGTGCGATCGCCAGCATCTGGTCCTGCGAGAGGCCGTCGCCGTCGGTCACCACCGCGAGCGGATTCCCTTCAAACCGGCTGGTCGTGAATACGTCCAGAGTATAGAAGCGCCGTTCCATGCATTTCTCCTTCTTGCGGCCACGTGCGATTCGAACGCGAAAGCAAGACCCCGCTAGATCCTGTCGAGTTCGGCGACCGTCCGTTCGTTTCGAATGTTTCCTGTGTTCAGAGTCGTTTTCGGCTCCAGCAGAACAACGTGCACTTCTTCGTCCGCCACCGGAAGGTGCTCGACGCCGCGCGGAACGATGATGAATTCTCCTTCCCGCACAATCGCCTCCCGCTCCCGGAACTTCATCCGCAGCGTCCCTTTTACGACCAGGAACAGCTCGTCCTCCTGCTCATGATGATGCCAGATGAACTCGCCTTTTAACTTCACCGCTTTCACGTAGCTGTCGTTCAGCTCGCCGATGATCTTGGGGCTCCACGGCTCCTGGAAGCGGGCGAATTTCTCGCGCAAATTGATCGTCTCCATTTTTCACCTTCCTCGCCGCGCGGCTGATTTCCCCGCAACTCGATCTCCGTGGCGTTAGAGGCTTTCCACCAGCCGGCCGACTTCCCGTAGAACGCGCTGCGTCGATTCCGCCCGTGTCGTCTCGGAGTAGATGCGCAGCATGTTTTCCGTTCCCGAAGCGCGCACCAACACCCATCCCACCTCGCCGAGATAGAGCTTGATGCCGTCCAAATCCTCGCGCCTGACGACGGGCCAATCGAGCAGCTTCTTCAACTTTTTGTCCGCGAAGTACGCCATAGCCTTCTCTTTTTCCCCGGGCTTCAACTCGAGATCCACCCGCCCGTAGTGGTGCTCGCCGAATTCGTCATCCAGGGCGCGCACCAGTTCGCCCAGCGATTTCCTGTGCCACGCCATGACCTCCGCGAGCAGCAGCGCGGAGACCGTCGCATCGCGCTCGGGCAGGTAAAGGCTCGTCCCGATTCCGCCGCTTTCCTCTCCGCCAATCAGGATGTTGTGCTCCAGCATCAGCTCGCAGATATATTTGAAACCGATGGGAACTTCATACAGCTTTCGGCCGAGCTTCGCGGCGATCTTATCGATCAGCTTCGTGCCCGAGAAAGTTTTTGCCACGTCTCCCGGAAGCTTTCGCGTCCCTGCGAGGTGCTGGAAGAGCAGGGCAAAAATCTGGTGCGGCGTGATAAACGTTCCGTCGCGGTCCATGGCGCCGATGCGGTCGCCATCGCCGTCGGCGCACAATCCGGCATCGTACCGTCCCGTGCGCATCGCCTGCCGCAGAGCCTCCACGTGCGGTTCGATCGGCTCGGGGTTTACCCCGCCGAAGAGAGGATCGCGAGTCCCGCGGATTTCATCGCAGGCGACGCGATTGCGCGTGAACAGCTCGCGCAGCAGGCCGGCCGCCGCTCCGTGCATCGGGTCGGCCACAAACCGGAGCTTCGCCGCCCGTAGCCGCTCCCAGTCCACCAGCTTTTCGATCGTTGCAAGGTACGGCGTTTTCGGGTCGATGGTCTGGATCAGTCCCTTGCACGGCGGGAGCGCCGGAACTCCTTTGGCCAGGACCCGCGCCAGTTCCTGCTCGATCTGCGAGACGATCGATGGCAGGGCCGAGCCGCCGTAGCTCGCCTTGTACTTGATCCCGTTCCAGCGGTAAGGGTTGTGACTCGCAGTTACGACAATGCCGCCTGCGGCGCTGCGCTGCCGCACAAGCAGGGAAATCGCCGGCGTCGGGCACGGCCGCTCGGCCAGCCACACGGGAGTTCCCGTCGCGCCGATGGCCTCTGCGCAGAGCGCGGCCGCGCGGTCCGAGGCGAACCGGTGGTCGTAGCCGATGACGACGCCCTTCCGCGGGTCTTCGCAGCGCACCACGTAGCGCGCGATGGCGTGCGCGATCTTCTTCACATTCTCAAAAGTGAAGTCGTCGGCGATCACCCCGCGCCAGCCGTCGGTGCCGAATCGAATTGCCGTCACAATGGGCGAGTATACGCGAATGGAAGACGCTGCGAAGAGCCGCATTGGCCTGCGAGGCGGCGGCTCCCGGAGCGATTAAAGAAGGTCTTCCCGTCGAATCTTTTCGAGGTCGTTCACCAGCTTACCGACGTCCTGCGCGCGGTCGCGCGGGCAGATCAGCAGGGCATCCCTCGTTTCGACCACGACAAGGTCTTTCACTCCAATCGCTGCGACGAACTTTTCCGGGCTCCACAGAAAATTGCCCGCAGCGTCAAGGGTGTAGACTGCGCCGGCAGTCACGTTGTCGCCCGGCTTCGTAGCGAGCAGCTCGTAAACCGCCGCCCAGGAGCCGATGTCGCTCCAGCCGACATCCGCCGGAATCACAAACACGCGCGGCTCAGCCACTCCGCGCGTGGCCGGTTCGAGAAGCGCATAATCCACGGAGATGTTTTCCAGCTTCGGATAGATTGCCCGCAGGCGCTTCTCGTAGCTCGGTTTTCCAAGTGTACCTCCGAGCGATTCCAGAGCGTCGTGCGTTTTGGGAAGAAACCTTTTCAGGTTTTCGAGAAAAGTCGAGACCCGCCAGAAAAACATCCCGGCGTTCCAATGGTAGTTCTCGGAGGCAGCGTATTCCTTCGCGCGCTCCAGTTCCGGTTTTTCCGTGAACCGCCGAACCGGAAAAGAAGGGAACTCCCCCGCAGGGTCCGGCTCCCCCATGCGCTCGATGTAGCCGAAGCCCGTCTCCGGCCGCGTCGGCGGAATCCCCAGCACCACCATGCGTCCCGGTTCGCGCGCGATTTCGAGAGCAGCCAGCAGGATCTTCCGATAGCGCTGCACATTGGCAATGTAGTGGTCCGCCGGCAGCACGGCCAGCAGGGCATCGCCTCCGGCGGCGTGGCGGACGTGGAGCGCCGCCAGCGCAATCGCTGCGGTCGTGTTTCGACCCACCGGCTCGGCGAGCACGTGTTTGCGCGCCGCGGCGGGCAATTGCCTCTTCACCGCAGCGGCCTGCTCCGCATTTGTGACCGTCCAGATACGATCGGCCGGGAAAATCGGCGCCAGCCGCTCGACCGTTTGCTGGAGCATCGTCTTGCTTCCGACGATGTTCAGCAGTTGCTTCGGCGTGCGCGCCCGGCTCCGCGGCCAGAAGCGCGTTCCGCGTCCCCCTGCGAGGATCACGGCATGCGCGGTCAGCTTCTCTTTTGTCATCGGCATTCCCTCTCAGTCGAATACAACCCGCGCGACCGCCGCCTCAGGGAGTCCTTCCCCTTTCAATTCGGCGCGCAATTCGGCGAGCTCGGGAACGTAGGCGCGAATCATGGTGGTCGGTTCATCGGGCAGCACCTGGACGCGCCCGCTGGCTGCCGGCACGAACCACGCCTCCCCGCGCTGATACGCGCCTTCGCCTTCCGCCCACTCCAAGTGGCCCGAACCGGCGGCGATTACATAAAGATCGAAATGTCCGGCATCGCGGGGAATCTCTCCCGGCCGCGGAATCTCCCAGCGCTCGACCGCGAAATAGCGGCAAGCCGCCAGCAGCGAGCACGCTCCTCCCGCGCGAGCGAGCGGCTGCACCTTTCCGGCCTTCGTGGCGCCGAAGCGCATCACGTCCAGCGCCTTCTCGACATGCAGCGCGCGCTGCTTTCCTGAAGCGTCCGCGCGGCCATAATCATAGACGCGGTAGGTCAGATCCGAATACTCCTGCACCTCGCAGAGCACCATGCCGGGGCCGATCGTATGCGGCGTGCCCGCCGGCACGAAAAACGAGTCGCCGCTCTTCACGCTGTACTTCTCGAAAAGCTCTTCGAGCGTGTTTGCCGCGAGGGCTCCGCGGAATCTTTGCTTGTCCGTTCCCGGCTTCACACCGAGAAAGAGCTGCGCGGCCGCTTCCGCCGCGAGGACGTGCCACAGCTCCGTCTTGCCGCGCCCGCCTGCGGCCTGTTCGTGGCGCGCGGCGTAGTCGTCGTCGGGGTGCACCTGAATCGATAGTTTGTCCGCGGGGAAGATGAACTTGACGAGTAATGGAAAATTCCTCACTTCCGCGAGCCGCGGCCCGCGCCCGGACTCCGGCATCTCGCGCCAGACGCTCTGCAAGTCGCGTCCGCTGAAATGACCCGTCGTCACGCGGCAGTGGCGGCCCGTCAGCCAGGCTTCGCCGATGGGTTCCGGCAGATTTTTTTTTTGCGGGTAGAAGGGGGCCAGCGACCTCGCTCCCCAGATTCTTGGAGAAAACTCCGGTTCCAGCCGAAAAAGTTCCATTTTCACGATGCCGCTTCGGCGCGGTGCAGGAATCGCTCGATCCGGCGCAATCCCTCTTCGATGCGCTCGAGCGACGTCGCATAGGAGATGCGCAGGTGGCCCGGCGCGCCGAAGGCCTCACCAGGCACCAACGCAACGTGCGCTTTTTCGAGCAACTGTCTCGAAAGATCGAAAGAATCCTTTGGTCGGTTCTGCGCCGCGGAAACGCCGTTCGCCAGGTGCGCGGCGACGTTCGGAAAAGCGTAAAAGGCTCCGCCCGGCTCGGCGCAGGTCACGCCGGAGATGGCGCGCAATCCTTCGAGCACGCGCTTCCGCCGCCGCGCATATTCCGCGAGCATCACCGGCACCGAGTCCATCGGCCCGGTCATCGCCGCAAGCGCGGCGTGCTGCGCGATGGACGTCGGGTTCGATGTGGACTGGCTCTGCAGCTTGATCATCGCCTGCACGAGCGCTTCCGGCGCCAGCGCGTAGCCGATGCGCCAGCCAGTCATCGCAAACGTCTTCGACGCCGAGCCGATGACGATGACGTTTTCCTTCGCGCCCGGTGCGCTCGCGATGGAGTAAGGCCTGTTCGGCTCGTAGACAAAGTGCGAATAGCACTCATCGGCCATCAGCCAGACGTCGCGCTTGCGGCACAAGGCCAAGATCTTCTCGTACTCCTCCGGCGGAATTACGCCGCCGGTGGGATTGCACGGCGAGTTGATGATCACCAGCCGCGTCTTTGGCGTCACGGCCTTTTCGAGCGCCGCCGCGCGCACCGCGAATTCGTCCCGGGCGGACGTCTCCACGTGCACCGGCTTTCCGCCCGCGTATCTGACGATGTCGGGAAAGCTCACCCAGTACGGCGCCGGGATGATCACCTCATCGCCCGACTGGACGAGCACGCTCACGGCGTTGAAGATCGAATGCTTTCCGCCGACGTTGACGATGCACTCCTTCGGCTCGTAGTGCGAGCCCAATTCGCGCTGGTGCCAAGCGCAGATTGCCTCGCGCAGCGGCAGGATTCCCGCCGTCGGCGTGTACTTCGTCTTGTTCTCCTCGATGGCGCGGATCGCGGCCTTCTTGATGTGCTCCGGCGTGGGAAAGTCCGGCTCGCCGGGGCCGAAGTCCACCAGGTCGACGCCCCGGGACTTGTAGCGGTCCGCTTCGGCGATCACCGCCGAAGTAGGTGAAATCGAGATGCGGTTGATGCGGTCGGTGAGTTGGGTTTGCACCGGTTTCCCCCTCGTTCGAGCGAGAATTCGAGCTAGGACACCTTCGCGCGCAGCCGCGCTTCCACCTGCGGCGGCACCAGCCCCTTGAGCGGGCCGCCGAGCTGCGCAATCTCTCTCACCAGACGCGCGCTCAGATAGCTGTAGCTGAGGGCCGGCATCATGAACACGGTCTCCAGCCGCGGCTCGAGCTTCCGGTTCATCAGCGCCATCTGCAGCTCGTATTCGTAATCGGAAATGGCGCGGATCCCGCGCAGGAGGACGCCCGCCTCCCTCCGCCGCGCGTAATCCACGAGCAGGCCTTCAAAGACGTCCACTTCCACGCTCGGCCACTGAGCGGTCACTTCACGCAACATCGCGACGCGCTCCTCGATGGAAAAAAGGGGAGCCTTGTCGGCGTTGCGCAGCACAGCCACGATCAGCCGGTCGAACATTTTCACGCCGCGCTCGATCAGGTCCAGGTGACCATTCGTGACCGGATCGAAGGAGCCCGGATAGATGGCGACGCTCGGGTTCATCCCCCCCCCCTCTCGAAAGCGAAATTCTAACCCAGCCCCGCGGCGGATGCGAGGACGGGTTCCTCGCCACCGGCCGCCATGTCTGGAACCGCCCTTTCGCCCGGTGACGCGCAAGTCGCTAGGCGACGTCTTCGCGGATTGCGCGTCCACTGGTTTATACTCGGGCGGCACGGAAGGGGTTTTTTGGGAAGGGGAGAAAGAGCCAAGCAGATGGCACGGATCGGATTAAGCTCGGGAGCCGTGGAGCGGGTGAGCCTGCGCCCGCGATTGCGCTGCGCCAGACTTCTTCTTCTGCTCGGGCTACTTGCGGTCTTCCCGACACACGGGCAACAACCGCAACAGCTCAACTTGCGGGAGGCGCTCGATCGCGCCGCGCGCCAAAACCTGGATCTCGCAGCGGCCCGCCTGCGGCGCGCGGTGGCGGAAGCGGGCGTGCAGATCGCCCGCCAGCGGCCAAACCCAACAGTGAGTTTCGGCGCGACACGCGATACGCCCCACGAATCGCTGCTTCTCGATCAGCCCCTCGAGCTTGGCGGCCAGCGCGGCCGCCGCATCGAGTTGGCCCGGCGCGAACTTTCCTTGACCGATGCGGATTACTCCGCGCTGGAGCGGCAGATCCGGCGCAGCGCGCGCGAGGCCTACTATGGGGCGTCGCTGGCCCGTGGCGTCTCGGCCCAACGACAGCATGTCGCCGACTTGGTGAAACGCCTTCAGGAGATCGCCCAGGCGCGATTTGACGCCGGTGATGTGCCGCAATTGGAAGTGTTCCAGGCAGGCCTGGAAGTCGCTCGCGCCGAGACCGAGCTCGAAGTCGCGCGCCAACTGGAGAAAGTCGCGCTCAGCCGTCTGAATGCGCTGCTCAATGAGCCATCCGCCGCGGAGTGGGATTTACAGAGCGGGCTCGAACTACTCCCGCCCGCGATCGCCCTGGACGAACTCGTCTCTCGTGCTCAGCAATCGAATCCCGCACTACAGCGCCTCGCGAAGGAAGAACGGATCGAAGAAGCCCGCAGGCTGCTCCTGCAGGCCGGGCGCTTCCCGAAGGTGACAGCTGAAATTGGCAGCGATCTCAATTCGCCGCCGAGTTTCCGCGCCGCCCTCCGCGGCCAGCTCGCCGTTGAGCTCCCGCTGTTCTCGCGGAACCAGGGTGAAATCGCGCAGTCTCGCGCAACTTCCTCCCTTCTGGAAAGCGAAGCCACCGCGACGCGCAGAGCCGTCGCCGGCCGCGCCCAGAGCGCATACCTGAATCTGGCCGCTAAACGCACCCAGGTTCAGCTCTATCGCGATAAACTTCTCCCGGCGGGACGCCGGCTTGCGGCCCTGGCCGAAGAGAGCTACCGCGCCGGCAAGGCCGGAATCCTCACCGTGCTCGATGCGCAGCGCAACGCGCAGCAGCTCGAGCGCGAGTATCTCGACAATCTTTTCGGTCTGCAAGCGGCGTTTGCGGAGCTTGAAGAAACCGTAGGAGCATCTCTCGACTAATGCGAATTAGAATGATCGCACCCCATCGTCCGATTCTGTTCGCGGCTCTATTCCTGGCCGCCGGCGTCGCCGGCTGCTCCCACAAGTCCGCCGCGGGAGAAAGCGACGAGGCCGCCCATCCATCCGCTTCCACTGCTGCCACGGTGACCCTCGTGCGCGTCGCGCGCGCCGACATCAGCCGCACCATCAGCGTCACCGGTTCAATCGCCGCTCTCCCCAACCAGGATGTGCGCGTCAGCTCGCTTGTGCCCGGCCGCGTAGCCGTGCTTAAGGTCGCCGAGGGCGACCATGTGGCCGCGGGAGAGATTGTCGCGCAGCTCGACGCCCGGCCCATACGCGATCAATTGAAGCAGGCCGAAGCCGGAGCAGCGCAGGCCGGCGCGAATCTCGAAAACGCGAAGCTCTCCCGCGCGCGCAACGAGACCCTTTTCGAGCGGGGCATTGCCGCGCGCAAGGATTTGGAAGACGCTCGCACGCAGGAAAACGTCGCGCACGCCGCTCTGCAGCAGGCCGAAGCGTCGCTCTCCATCGCCCGCGGCCAGCTCGCGCGCACGGAAATCCGCTCGCCACTCGACGGCACGGTGGTCAAACGCTTCGTCAGCGTGGGCGAGCAGGTGGACGGCACCGCGGCGCAACCCATCATCGAAGTCGCGCGTCTCGCGGAAGTCGAGCTCCTCGCCGGCCTGCCGGCGGCGGTTCTCGGCCGCTTCCGCCCGGGGCAGGCAATTTCTCTCACCAGCGCCGCCGTTGCCGATAAGGAGCTTCGCGGGCGCGTCGTTGCCGTCTCGCAGGCGGTGGACCCCGCGAGCAATGCGGGGCTGGTGCGCATTCGAATCCCGAACCCGCGCGGGTCGCTGCGGCTCGGCATGTTCGTCAACGCGCAGGCGACGCTCGAAACCCACGCCGGAGCCACCGTCGTTCCCCCCCAGGCCGTCTATCTCGACCAGCAGGGCCAACCGCATGTTTACCGCGTAGAGGGTGACGCTTCGACGGCCGTGCCGGTCCAGCTTGGCATCGAAACGCCGGAACTCGTTGAAATCCTTTCCGGCGTGAAGCCCGGCGACTCCGTGATTCTCACCGGCGGCTATGGGCTTGCCGAGAAGGCCAAAGTCCGCGTTCAAGGTGAAGCGAAGCCATGAATGTGGTCCGTTTCTGCCGCGAAAACCGCTACGCGGTTTACCTCCTGACGGGATTCCTGGTGGCGGCGGGCTTTTGGACCATTTTCATCCTCCCAAGCAACATCTATCCCGAGTTGAATTTTCCCCGCGTCGAAATCCTGGTCCATGCCAGCGACCTCTCCCCCGAAACGATGCTCTTGACGGTCACGCGTCCGCTCGAGGAAGCATCCAGCAGCGTCCTCGGGGTTCACCGTGTTCGCTCTCGAACAATTCGCGGCGCCGCGGAAATCTCCGTCCTGTTCAAGCCCGACATGGACATGCAGTACGCGCTTCAGCTCGTGCAGGGACGCGTGGCGGAAACCCGAAGCTCCCTGCCTCCCAATACCGATCTCCTCGTCTCGCGCGTCACGCCCGCGGTGTTCCCCGTCCTCAGCCTCATCCTCAACGGCGACGTTCCCGGCGCTGACCTGCGCGACATAGCTTCTTTCATCCTCCGGCCACTGTTCAGCCGCGTTCCCGGGGTCGGGCAGATCGAAGTGCAATCCACCGACATCCGCGAGGTCTCGGTGATCGTGGACCCGCAAAAACTACTTGCCCATCGGTTGTCGTTGGTGGATGTGGCCGACCGCCTGCGCGCGACCAACCAGGTCCAGTCCGTCGGCCGCCTCCAGAAAGATTACCTGCAGTATCTCGTGCTCACCACGAGCCAGTTCCAAAACCTCGATCAAGTCCGCGACGCCGTCATCGCCGTCGAGGGTGCGTCGGTCCTCCACCTGCGCGACGTCGCCGAAGTGCGCGATGGTGTCGAAGACCGCACGATTCTGGTCACCGGAAACGGCAGGCCCGCTGCGCTGATCAACATCAGCCGCCAGATCGGCAGCAACATCCTGCAGCTTGCTGCCCAGGTCAAGGACGCCGCCGCGCACCTCGGCGCGGCGATTCCCGAAACCCTGCATATTTCCGTTGTTTATGACCTCGCCGAGTTTGTCGAAAGCTCCGTCGCCAGCGTCCGCGATGCCATCCTGATCGGTGCCGCCCTGTCCGTCCTGATTCTCTTCGTCTTCCTGCGCGAAGCGCGCACCACCCTCATCGCCGCGACCAGCTTGCCGCTTTCCGTGATCGGCACCTTCTTTTTCCTTTACGTGACCGGCGGCACGCTTAATCTGATGACTCTCGGCGGCCTGGCCATTGCCATTGGTCTGATCATTGACAACGCGGTTGTCGTGATTGAGAACATCTACCGGCATCTCGGCCTCGGCGAGCCCGCCGCACCGGCGGCCGAGGACGGGACCCGCGAGCTGATGGGCCCCGTCATCGGGTCGACCGCCACAACGCTCGTCGTGTTTCTCCCGCTCGGGCTTCTCGCCGGTGTCGTGGGCGAATTCTTCCGCGCCCTTTGTTTGACACTCGGCGTTTCCGTGCTCCTATCGCTGATCTTTGCCGTGACTCTGATCCCGCTTCTGGCTGAGCGTTTCCTCACCGGACGCACCCACAAGGCCTCGGGGGATTCCTTCATCGAGCCGGTCCTGCATGTCTACGAGCGCGCCGTCCGCTGGGCGCTCCGCCGCCGCTGGATCGTCGCCGGCGCTACGCTGGCCCTCGTCGTCTTCGGCATCTTCCTCTACAGCCGCCTGGGGACCGGATTTCTGCCTGAGATGGACGAAGGCGGTTTCGTGCTGGACTATCGCACTCCGCCGGGCACTTCCTTGGCTGAGACCGACCGCATCGTCCGCGGTATCGAAGAGCGCGTCGCGAAAATCCCGGAGGTGGCTTCTTTTTCGCGCCGAACCGGGGCCGAGTTGGGTTTTTTCGTGACCGAACAGAACCGCGGCGACATTCTCGTGAAAATGAAGCCGCGCTCCCAGCGCTCCCGAACCACCCAGGAGACCATCAGCGATCTCCGCGCGCAGATTGAACAGAATATCTCCGGCATCCAAGTCGAGTTCATGCAGATTCTCCAGGACATGATCGGCGACCTGGAAGGCTCACCGGAGCCCGTCGAAATCAAGCTCTTCGGTGACAATATGAATGTTCTCGAACAGACCGCCGGACAGCTCGGCCCACGCTTGCAAAAGATCCCCGGCATTGTGGACTTCAAGGCCGTCGCCCGCGGCAATCCTGAAATTGTTTTCACCGTGGACCCTGCCCGCGCCGGCCGCGTCGGGTTGACGGTGGAGCAGGTCTCGCAGCAGGTCAGCGCCGGTCTGCTCGGGCTGGCGCAAACTTCCCTCCGCCAGGCGGACCGCTTGATCGACATCCGAGTCCGCTTCCCGGATCGCTTTCGCTTCGACTACGCCATGATCCGCCAGTTTCCCATCGTGACCCCCGCGAAAGCGGTCGTCCCGCTCGAATCCCTCGCAGAAATCGGGCAGGCGCAGGGGGCTGCGCAGCTCAGCCGCGAAAACCAGCGCCTGATGGTCACGCTCACGGCGCGATTGGAGAACCGCGATCTCGGCAGCGCCATCGCCGATGTGCGCCGGCTCCTCACCGGGGCGCGGCTGCCTCCCGGCATGACCTACGAAATCGGCGGCCAGTATGAAACCCAGCAAGCTTCCTTCCGCGAGCTTCTCGGCGTAATGGCGCTGGCCCTCGCGGCCGTTTTCACCGTGATCGTGGTGCAGTTCCGCGGCTTCCGCGCGGCCGTCATCATCATGACTGCGGCGCCGCTGTCGCTCATCGGCGTATTCGCCATGCTGGAGATCACCGGCACGCCGCTGAACGTCTCCTCTTTCATGGGCATCATTCTCATGATTGGCCTCGTCGTGAAGAACGGCATCATCCTGTTCGAATATGTCTACCGCCTCAGGAAGGAGCAAGGTCTCGGCCTCGATGAGGCCCTGGTCCGCGCCGGCCGCATCCGCGTCCGGCCCATCCTGATGACCACCCTAGCCACGCTATTCGGCCTGCTGCCTTTGGCGCTGGGGTTGGGTTCCGGCGCTGAACTTCAGAAGCCGCTGGCTCTTGCCGTCATTGGAGGGCTGCTGCTCTCCACCTTCATCACGCTTCTCGTCATGCCCGTTCTCTTTACGTTTCTCGAAAAAGCCCCGTCCTGAAACTGCGGCGAGCGGCTGTGGCACGCTCCCCCAGCCCCGTTCACTGTTGGAATTGCTCGACTTATTGCTCTTAATCCCTGTTCAGTGTAATCTAGTAGAAAGACGACTAAATTGGTCGTATTACAGGCGTTGACTGGAGCCACCTCCGTCCGCCCAATCTCGCTTGACATGACTGCGGATTGGGGGTATCTTACATATGCGACTGATTTGGTCGTATATGGCTTCGGCCGGACCGATGTTCAAACTATCGAAGAAGTCCGATTACGGACTGATCGCGGTGAAGCATCTGGCGATGTGCCGGCAGCAACACGCCTGTAGCGCGAGCGAGATCGCCGAAGAATACGGCATTTCCGGCACGCTGCTGGCGAAAGTCCTCCAGAGGCTGGCGAAAGAGGGAGTTGTCCAGGCACGCCACGGCGCCACAGGGGGATACCAACTGACCCGCGATCCGGATCAGATTAGCGCCCTGGACGTGATCTCGGCGATTGACGGCCCCCTGCTGATCACTTCTTGCGTGACCAGCCACGGGAATTGCGATGCGACGTCGAGATGCTCGGTCCGCGAACCGCTGCGTCGAGTCAACGACAGCATTCTGCAGGTGCTCAGCGCCGTCACGATTTCTCATTTGAGCGAGGAACCGCAGGAGCCTTCGCTCGTGGCATTGCGATCTTAGGAGTTTTTCTGAGGAGATTGGGACATGGCCGTTAATCTGCCGATTTACATGGACAACCACGCGACCACCCCGGTGGACCCGCGGGTGCTCGAAGCAATGCTGCCCTACTTCAACAGCAAGTTCGGCAACGCCGCCAGCCGCAACCACTACTTCGGCTGGACCGCCGAGGAAGCAGTCGAGAACGCGCGCGCGCAGGTTGCTTCGCTGATCAACGCTTCGCCCAAGGAGATCGTTTTCACGAGCGGCGCCACCGAGTCTGACAACCTGATGATCAAGGGCGTTGCGGAGATGTACCGCGAGAAGGGCAACCACATCATCACGCAGGCGATCGAGCACAAGGCCGTGCTCGATACCTGCAAGCGGCTGGAGAAGTATGGTTACGAGGTCACCTATCTGCCGGTGCAGCGGGACGGCCGCGTTGACCCGGAGAGTGTCCGCAAAGCCATCACACCGAAGACGATTCTGATCACCATCATGTACGCGAACAATGAAATCGGTGTGGTCAACCCCATCGCCGAAATTGGAAAGATCGCCAAAGAGCGCGGCGTT
>DASZZJ010000021.1:0-3876 GCA_035545075.1 Candidatus Acidiferrales bacterium | reverse complement strand
GAACATCGCCGCAATTTCGGCGACGGCCTCTTTCTCCATCGCAGAGCTGGCCCGCCCGCCGTCCAGCGCGTGGTTGTTTGGATTGATCCACATCGCCAGCGTATAGGCGAGCCGCGCCAAGGGATGCGGCGGCTTGAGCATCTGCCCGGCGTAGAGTGGATGGAAATAGGGAAAGTTGTCGTGGAGACGCTCTGCCACGGCGGCCAGAACGGCGCCCATGTCATTTGTGCCGGGAGCCTGCGGAGAGAAAGCAGGCAGCCCGGCAAATCCGTCATCCAGCCTCCGCGCGGCTTCGTGAAGAACGGCGAGAGAGTCGCGCTCCAGCATCAGGGCGTCCCGGTGGCTCCATTACCTCCGGCATGATGCGGGCCGGTCACTGGAATACCTTGTCGAGTTGGCCGGCCGCACGCAAGAGCTCGAGTTGCGCTTGCTGCCGCTGGAACGTGGCGTCGAGATAAGCCATCCACTTGTCGTTTTCTTCCAACCGTGCTTGCTCGACCTCCCGCAGGTTCACTTGGCCTTCGGAGAATTGCGACTGGAGCACGCCGACACGCTGCTGCGCGAGCTGCAGCTCGAGTCGCGCGACCTCTCTCGCGGCTTCCATCTCCCGGATGCGCCGCGTTTTCTGACGGACCTCCGCGGAGACCTCCGTTTTCTTCTTCGACAGGCTGGCCCGGGCGACGTCCAGGTTGATCCGCGCGATGTCGATGTTGCCCTTGATGCGGGCGCTAAATATGGGCACCTGGATCTGCACCCCCAGGTTTACGTTGTTCCTCTGGAAATGGTTGAAGAATTGAGCGTAATTATTGAACTTCCCGAGCAGGCTATAGACGGCCACTGCCTCGATCGTGGGCAGATGGCCGCCCTTCTCACCCCTGAGGCGGAACTCACGCGCGCGCGCATCGGATTCCGCCAGGCGGATGCCCACATTCTGCGTCTGCGCCAGCGCGACGAGGTCCGCACCGGCTTGTTCGGCGGCGCCCGGCAGATCCTCCGGAGCGACTTCGAAGGCCTGATTCTGCGCCAGCCCGAGCTGGCCGCGGAGGAACACTTCGATCTCGTCTTCGCGCCCCTCGAACTGAAGGATGCGCTGCTTGACGCGGGCGCGCGTGAGCTGCGCTTTGGTGACCTCCACCGGCAGCTCATACCCTTCGTTCTGGCGTTTCTGCGTCACCTCCAGGATCTTCTCCGCGCTCTCCTGCTGCTTGCGCAGCAGCTCCAGCGAATGGCGCACCTTGGACAGTTCCAGGTAAGCCGAAGCCGTTCGCTGAATCACGGCGTTGCGCACGTCTTCCAGGATCAGCTTCTGCCCGCTTACCTGTTCCTGCAATTCGCGAGCCTGGCCCCACAACGGCCGGTTGAAGACCTGCTCCGTGTAGGTCACGTCGAAGATCGCGGGCGCCCGGCCTCCCGGCGTCTCCGGAATGCCGTGAGTATAGGCCGCGCCGGAACCGGCGAAGAGATTCGGCAGGAATTCCGCTCTCGTTATGAATGCGGCACGCTCGGCGATGCTGGCCTGGATTCTGGCCACCTGGAGGTCGCGGCTATTTTGCAGCGCGAGTTCGACGGCGCGCTTGAGCGACAGCGCCAACGGCGCTGGCGTGGCGTTCTGCCCCTGCGCCGAAGCGGCCGCCAGCATCGCCAGCACCGCGCTCCCCACGATTCCCAACCTCCAGATCTTTCTTGTCATGGTCGTCTCCCTCATCAAGAACCCTTGCCGGCATAGGACCGGGGCCGTGGACTTTCTTGTCGGCGCCCATTCTACCGCTTCCGGCCCCGCCTCTCCGCACTCTTCCACCCTGGGGCCTGAGGGGTCGCTGGTTGCGGCTGACGTGCGCGCCGAGAAAACCTTTTACTCGTAGCGGAGGGATTCAATCGGCTGCAGCTTCGCCGCCTCGTTGGCGGGGAGATAGCCGAAAAAAAGTCCCGTCGAGCAGGAAACGACGAAGGCGATAATGACGGAGAGGCTCGAAACCGGCACGCGCAGGTTGCCCGGAAGAAAGGGCTGGATCATCGCAGGAATGGCGAGCCCGATCAGAATCCCGATCACGGCGCCGCCCGCGCTGAGTAGGAACGCTTCGATGAGGAATTGATAAAGAATTTCGCGGCGTGCCGCCCCGATGGCCTTGCGGATGCCGATCTCCTTCGTGCGCTCCGTCACGGTCACCAGCATGATGTTCATGATCCCGATTCCACTGATAAGCAGCGCGATGAACGCGATGACCACGAGAACGATTGTGAGCGCGAGCGAGATATTCTTAGCCGCGCTCAGGATCGCCGTCAGCGTTTGCACGTCGTATTCGGCCTCGACCGGGTGGCGGCTCCGTATCAGCTGCGCCAACTGCCGCTGTACCGAAGGCACATCCTCGGGACGTCCTGCCTGCGCGTAAAGCAGGCGGAGGACATCCACGCCGGTGTAATACCGCATCAGCGAGAACGGGATGATCACCGACTCTTTCTGAATCTCGGAAAGCCCGAACGTGGCGACGCGCTCCCGGAAGACGCCGATCACGGTAAAAGTCAGTTCACCCATCCGCACAGATTTTCCGACCGGATTCTCGATGTCAAACACGCGGCTGGCCAGCTCGCTGGTAATGAGGCAAACCTTGCTCCGGGCTTCCATATCGGCAGGGTCGAAGAAGCGCCCACGGACGATCACCAGCCGCCGAATGGCCTGAAATCCCAGGGTGACGCCGATCAGATTGACCGGCCGTTCCACACCCCCGACGACCACCGTCATCGGGAGTTCACGCGTGCCCGCCACCTCGGCGAGCCCCGTTACGCGCTCCCGCACGGCAGCCATGTCTTCCAGCGTCAGTTCGTGGCTGAGCGGCTGGATCTTGTCCTGCGTCTTGACCAATTCAGCCCAGACGAGATTCGACCCCACGCCCTCGATTTGCCCGATGACGAACTTGCGGCTGGTCAACGCAACCGTGACCACCAGCACGATGGAGGCGCTGCCGATGATCACGCCTACAGTCGTAAGGATCGCGCGTAGCTTGTTCGAGCGGAGCGCGTCCAGAGCCACGCTGAACGTCTCATGCAGGTCCATCATCGCGTTATAGCCGGCCCTCGCCCGGACTCTCCTGAGACGATAACACACCCCTCCTCTGCGGTGGCCTGCTCCTGTCGAGCATCTTGATTCAGAGTACGGCGGTTTCTTCCCGTCACGACACCCGGTGTGATGCCCGCTCCAGGCTGCCCGTATCGCCCGCTCCGGGGGCCGCTGAACCGTCGGTGATGAGAACTGCCGGGGGAAAAGCTCTATTCCTGAAGCCCGCGCTTACTTCTTTTCGAGCCGCTTGAGAGCTTCGTGCGCGCCCTTGTTTTTTGCATCGGCCTGCAGCGCCGCCTGATACTCCCTCTTCGCGGAGTCCCTCTCGCCTTGCTGCTCCAGCGCGCGCCCCAGCCACTCATGCACGACGGTCGGCCGCGGATAGCCTGTGCGCACCGGCGCGCGATTCAAGTAGGCCCGCATCAGCCGTTGCGCCTCATCGAGCTTTTCCCCTTTGAGGATGTAGGCAGCGCCGCGATAGAAATCCGCGCGGGGATCCGCCGGGGCTACTCTCTGGCCTGCCTTCGCAACCGCGAGTAGCCGCTCCGGCTGGCTCTGTTTTAGGGCGTAATCGCCGACGTCGTAGATGAGCTCCGTGGATCGCGGCCCGGACTCCAGGGCGAGAGTGAATTCGGCGTCGGCCGCCGCAAACTCCTTCGTCTGCCGGCGGCAATTGCCCTTCGCAAAGTGGAACTCCGAAGCGTCGAGCGCTTCCAGCCGCGCGATGCGCGGCACGGCTTTCTCTTCGCCGCCGCCGACCATTCCCGGCGCGCGGCAGTAGAATTCGATCAGAGCCTGCTGCGCGGAGAAGTTTCGCTCGT
>DASZZJ010000020.1:0-3726 GCA_035545075.1 Candidatus Acidiferrales bacterium | reverse complement strand
GCGAGGATCCGCCGTCGGAAATTGGGCGTGGCGGCGAGAAGCTCGATGGCCGCGGCGAGGGCTGCAGGGCTCGAGTTGTAGCAATCGTTGATGACCGCCGCTCCATCCTCGAAGCGCAAAAGCTCGCCGCGCATCGCCGCGGGACGCAGGCGCGGGAAAACGCGCTGCGCTTCCGCCGCGCCGACGCCCCACTCGCTGGCCGCAGCCAGGGCCGCCAAGGCATTCGAAATCATATGACGGCCGGGCAGCGGCAGCTCCAACCGCGCGCGCTCGGACGGCGCCACGTACAGGAACGAAGAGCCGAGCGCGCCGCGATCGTCCATCGCCTCGGCGCGAAAGCCGGCGGGCTTCTCCACGCCGTAGGTGAGGACGCGGCCGGGCGCGACGGCAGCAAATCCCGCGACGCGCGAATCATCCGCATTGAGCACCGCGACCGAGTCGCGGCCGGCGAGGCCCTCGACAAGCTCCCGCTTGGCGAGCGCGATCTCCTCCACCGAAGAGAAAAACTCGAGGTGCGCTGGCGTAACGCGCGTGACCACCGCGACATCGGGTTTCGCCATCGCCGCGAGCCGCGCCAGCTCCCCCCGGCGCGACATGCCCATTTCGAGCACGGCCGCCTCGTGCGTTTCTTCCAGACGGCAAAGCATCAGAGGCAGGCCGTATTCGTTGTTAAGGTTGCCCTCCGACTTCAGGACGCGAAACCTCGCGCCCAGCAGCGCCGCAAGGATTTCTTTGGTCGTCGTCTTGCCCACCGAGCCTGTGACGCCGGCAAGGCGGCGGCCCCAGGCTTCGCGCTGCGCACGCCCCAATTGCTGAAGGGCCAGAAAACTGTCCTCGACCTCGAGGCAGCGCCGGCGAACGGCGTCCGGGAAACGACCGGCCTGGGCGCGCGCGACCACGGCAGCCAGCGCTCCCCGCTGGAGAGCAACGTCCACAAAGTCGTGTCCGTCGTGACGCGGCCCGTGGATGGCGATGAACAGTTCTCCGGGTCGAAGCGTGCGAGAATCAATCGAGACACCGGCCAGCCGGGCCAGGGGGTCGAGGCCGGCCCCCGGCGCAACACCCAGAGCACCAGCCACTTGTGTAAGCGTCCACCGCATAAGTCCCTCAACGGGCTAGCCTTGCGCAGGCCCCGCGAGCAGGTGTCAGGTTTCACCGGTTCGGAGGGTCCTCCTTCCTTCCGGAACTGAGCCTAGGGCCGGAGCCGTGGCCTGCAAGAGACTGGAGAGCGCGTCAAGTGCCAAACCCGCGTTCCAGCAAGCCCCGCCGTGCCGCCTCGCGGTCATCAAAATCCAATGTTTGGCCGGCCAATATCTGGTAGTTCTCGTGGCCTTTCCCGGCCAGGAGGACGATGTCTCCCGCGCGCGCCTCATCCAGGGCCAGACCGACGGCCTTTTCGCGGTCCGGCTCGATCAGATATTTTCCCGCGGTTTTCTGCAGACCCACGACGATGTCGCTGATGATTTTAAGGGGGTCCTCGGTGCGGGGGTTGTCGCTCGAAAGGATGGTGAGGTCGCTGAACCGCCCGGCGACTTCGCCCATGACGGGGCGCTTCGTGCGGTCCTTCAGACCGCCGCAGCCGAACAGCGTGATGATGCGGCCCTTGGGGTTGAGCTCGCGAGCGGTGCGGATCAGATTCTCCAGGGCATCGTCGGTGTGGGCGTAATCCACGACGACAAGAAACGGCTGGCCGAGATCAATTCTCTGAAAGCGGCCGGGGACGTGTTCGAGGCGCGCCACTCCCTCCGCGATCGCGCCGCTGGGAATGTCCAGGGCCTGCGCCGCGCCGATGGCGGCAAGGATATTGTAAACGTTGATGCGTCCGACAAGCCGGGATGCAATCTCGATTTTTCCGGCAGGCGTATGCGCCGTAAAGGAAAGACCGGAGAACGAGAGAGCAAATTTTTTCGTGGAGATGTCCGCCTGCTCCTCCAGCGCGAAGGTGAGGGTTCTCGGGGCCAGGCCGGCGAGCCGCTTTCCGTAGGGATCGTCCACGTTGAGAATGGCGCACTCCGGAGCGCCCGCGCCGGTGCCTTCGAACAGGCGGCGCTTGGCCGCGAAGTAATCCTCAAAAGTCTGGTGATAATCCATGTGCTCGCGAGTAAGGTTGGTGAAAACCGCCGCGGCGAATCGACAGCCCCACAGGCGGTCCAGGGAGAGGGCGTGAGAGCTGGCCTCGAGGACCGCGTAGCTTCCACCGGAATCGCGAATCTCGGCGAAGAAACCCTGAAGGTCCACGGATCCCGGCGTAGTGTTCGGGGCGGGATAGGTGCCGCGAGGCGTGTGGTATTCGATGGTGCCGAAAAGACCCGCCGGGGCTCCTGACGCCTTCAGGATGGATTCCACCAGGTGCGTCGTCGTGGTTTTGCCGTTGGTGCCAGTGACGCCGACCAGCTTCAACGCGTTTGCCGGATGGCCGAAGAAATTCGCCGCAGCCAGGGCGAGAGCCTTGCGCGCGTCACGGACATGAATCCAGGCGGTCTTAGACTTTATGCCGGCGGGGCGCGGTTCCGCGCTGGCGATCGCCACCGCCCCGCGCTGAACAGCCGCGGCGGCGTATTTGTTGCCGTCGTCCTGGGCTCCGTGAAGGGCGAAGAAGAGCGCGCCGGGCGCGACCTTCGCGGAATGGCACACGACCTGCCGGATTTCCAGGCCGCCCGAGCCAGACGGGGCGAGGAGATCAACTCCTTTGATTACTTCCGCGAGTTTCATTCCGGGCGATTCCCCTGGGTGTGATGCGTTTGGCCGGCTGCCTGCCACCCGCGCCTCTTCGCGCGTTTCCGCGTTGTCCACTCCCGGTGTCACCGGCCTTTTCCTGTCGAAACGGGAGATTTCGCCTCTTCCCGTCCATCCACCGCCGGCCGGGTTCCGAAGCGAATGACAATCTTATTGCCGCGGCGGAGCCGCGACCCAGCCTCCGGAGATTGATCGGTTGCAACTCCGGTTCCAATCAGCACCGGGTCGAGACCGAGACGCAGGCACTCGCGGGTGACTTCGCGCATCGTCTTTCCCCGAAGCGCAGGGACGCTGATGTCGCCTCCCTCGTCCACCGCGACGGTGACGGCAGGCGCTTGCGGCTTCGCCTGCGCCTGATCATTGGATTCCAGGGGAGCCGCTTCGGGCTGCGTGGAGAAATCCGCCGGCGTGAAGTCCGCCAGGGCGCCTTCTTCGGCAGAGGTTTGCCCGCGGTAGGAAGCCTGCATCATTCGCGAGGCGCGGGGAACGTCGCGCGGCACATCCAGATAAGCCAACACCTGTTCGGCGATGCGCTTGAAAACCGGGGCGGCAACCTGGCCGCCTTCACGCAGGCCGACGGGCGAATCGAGAGAGATGAGGATCGTCACCGCCGGGGAATTGATCGGCGCAAAGCCAGTGAAAGAAGCGATGAACTGCGTCGGAGAGTAGCGGCCGGTGACAGGGTCGATTTTCTGAGCCGAGCCGGTCTTGCCAGCGGCGGTCCAGCCGTCGAGGCGCGCCAGTTTCCCCGTCCCGTCCAGGACGACGCCCTCCATCAGACGGCGCAGCGTCGCGGCGGTCTCCGGACGGATGACGCGCTTGGGTTCCCCGACAACGGCGGGCAGCGCCGGGGGTGCCGCGTTTTCCGCGCGGCGAACCTCCTGCACGATGCGGGGCTTGTAGAGCAGTCCGCCGTTGGCGATGGCGGAGACGACCGCGGTCAATTGGATCGGGGTGACGCCGATTTCCTGGCCCATGGAGATGGACGCC
>DASZZJ010000019.1:0-10121 GCA_035545075.1 Candidatus Acidiferrales bacterium | reverse complement strand
CCGACGAGCCGAACGCCTGCGCCAGATTGCCGAATACCTTGTCCTTCGCCGCGCGTGATATCGAGCTGCCCTATGGCTCATAAACCGGATCGCGAGCGCCTCGATGTTCTCCTCGTCGAGCGCGGCCTTGCCGCATCGCGGCAAAAAGCGCAGGCCATGATTCTCGCCGGCGAGGTCCAGGCGGACGGCGCGCGCGTCGAAAAGGCCGGGCAGCTCGTTGCGAGCAACGCGCGCCTGGAGGTTCACAGCCGCCTGCAAAAATACGCGAGCCGGGCGGGGCTCAAGCTCGAAGGCGCGCTGGAGGATTTCGGCATTTCTCCCGTGGGCCGTGTATGTCTGGACGTCGGTTCTTCGACGGGAGGCTTTACCGATTGCCTCCTGCAACACGGCGCCGCCCGTGTGTATGCCGTGGACGTCACGGTGAACCAGCTTGCGTGGAAGCTGCAGCAGGATCCACGTGTCGTGCGCCTGGAACGAAACGCCCGGGAGCTTTCGCCTGCCGATCTTCCGGAGGCGGTGGATCTGGTGGTCATGGACGTTTCGTTCATTTCCGCCACGAAGGTGATCGGCCCCGCATCGAGCGTGGCCCGCCCGGGAGCGGACGTGGTCGTCCTTGTGAAGCCGCAGTTTGAGCTGCGCCGCGAGCAAGTCGGCTCCGGCGGCATCGTTCGTGAGGCCAAGCTGCACGAAGAAGCGGTTGCGCGCGTGCGCGAGGCGGTGGAATCCGCGGGGATTCGCGTCCTCGGAGTGCGGCCCAGCCGGCTGCCGGGCGCGGAAGGCAATCAGGAGTTTTTTCTGCACGCACGGCGCGCCGCGCTGGAGTAAGATTCGGCGCTCAGCGGAAGCTGTCTCTTATGTTCAAGACCATCGGCATCATTTCGCGCCCACGCCGGGAAGACCTCGCTACCGTAGTGCCCGGCCTATTGCAGTGGCTCGAGCAGCGGAAGATCCGCGTGCTCTGCGACGACGAGACGTCGAGTTGTCTCGCCTCGCCGGGGAATGTTCGCACGCGGCAACAACTTGCCGAGGAAACAGACCTGTTGGTCGTGCTCGGCGGGGACGGCACGCTGCTGGCCGCGGCGCGCGTCGCCGCACCGCGCGGGGTCCCCATCCTTCCCATCAACCTCGGAAGCCTCGGCTTCCTGACCAGCTTTACGCGCGAGGAGTTGTACCCGGCGCTCGAGCAGACTCTCGCCGGGCGTCACGCGGTCAGCGAGCGCATTCTGCTCCAGGTCGAATTGCAGCGAGACGGGAGAACCCGGGAGTCGCACCTCGCCCTCAAC
This sequence comes from Candidatus Acidiferrales bacterium, assembly GCA_035545075.1. GTDB lineage: Bacteria > Acidobacteriota > Terriglobia > Acidiferrales > UBA7541 > Acidiferrum. Next base: position 8,838 of record DASZZJ010000019.1, on the reverse strand, counting down.
GACGCGGTCATCAATAAGGGGGCGCTGGCCCGCATGATCGATCTGGAGCTCTTGATTGATGGGCACTTCGTCTGCCGCTATCGCGCCGATGGACTGATCGTTGCCACGCCGACGGGCTCGACCGCCTATTCCCTTTCCGCGGGCGGTCCCATTGTTCACCCCGGAGTCGAATCGTTCCTCATTACGCCGATCTGCCCGCACACGCTGAGCGACCGTCCCATCGTCGTGCAGGATTCGGCGCGCATCGAGGTTGCCCTCCCAACCATCGGCGATGCCGTTTTCCTTACCGTGGACGGGCAGACGGGCATCGAGATTCATGCCAATGACCGCATCGTCGTCGCAAAGGCGAAGTCCCGGCTCAAGCTCATCCAGCCGCCCAGGAAAAACTATTTCGAGATTCTGCGCAACAAGCTCAAGTGGGGCGAATCGTAGTCCGGATGGATTAGCGTCCCCCGGCAGGCGGGCTCCCTCGCGCGCGGGTCAACTCAAAATCTCCGGCCGCAGCAGATCGTCCATTGTTTCGCGGCGACGGATCAGCCGGAAGCGCGAGCCCTCGACGAGCACCTCGGCAGCGCGCGGGCGGGCATTGTAATTTGAAGCGAGTGACATTCCGTAGGCTCCGGCGCACCAAATAGCGAGAAGATCGCCGGCCCTTACTCCCGGCATCGGCCAGTCCCGTAGAAAGCAGTCGCTGGTCTCGCACACCGGGCCCACAATATCCACGCGCTGGAGCGCGTTGCGACTTCCCCTTTCACGCGTGACCGGAGTAATCGGATGAACCGCCCCGTAGAGCGCCGGGCGCAGCAGGTCGTTCATGGCCGCATCCACTATGATGAATTTCCTGCCGCGATTCTCTTTCGTGTACAGAACGCGCGTCAGGAGCACTCCAGCCTGGGCCACCATCGACCGCCCGGGCTCCAGCAGCAGATGGCAGCCCAGCGGCCGGACCATGCGTTTCACCATGCGAGCATAGGCCAGGCGCAAAGGAGGTTTCTCCTCCGTGTAGCGCACTCCGAGTCCGCCGCCGAAATCCAGATATTTCAGATTGATCCCATTCCGCCGCAGTTCTTTCACGTAGTCCGCCAGGCGCCGCAGCGCCAGCCGGAACGGCGCGAGCGAGAGCACTTGCGAGCCGATGTGCGCGCTGATGCCATCCCAGCGGAAGTACCGGGAGTTGCGGCGGCCGAGATAGAGAGAGCGCGCGGCGGGCCAGTCGAGTCCAAATTTGTGCTGATGGCGGCCCGTGGAAATATGCGGGTGGCCTCCGGCTGGCACATCGGGATTCACCCGGACGGATACTGCAGGCGGTTCGCCCCCGCCATGGATCTTCCGCGCAGCCTCTTCGATGAGCACGTCCAGCTCAGCTTCGGATTCGATGTTGAAAAGCCGGATGCCTCGGCGCCCGTTTTTCCCGGCCCCCGGGTAGGAGAGCGCCTCGCGAATCTCCTGGCGCGTCTTGCCGACACCGGAGAATACGACGCGATTGCCTGCGATGCCCGCGCGGCGTAGACGTTCAATTTCGCCGCCCGAAACCGCATCAAAGCCGCCGCCGAGACGCGCGAGTATCCGCAGCAACGATAGATTGCTGTTGGCTTTCACTGCATAACACACGGTGTGAGCAACTCCAGCAAGACCGCTGTCTAGTTCGCGGTAGGCCCTTTCGATTGCGGAGCGGCTGTAGACATACGTGGGAGTGCCGGCCTTTTCGGCCACGTCAGGCAGGGCGACACCTTCGGCGAATACCGCTTCGCCTTGCTTTGTCTGCTTCCAAGAAAACTGCGGCGTGAAGGATGCGGGATCAACGTACCGCGGTTTCCGGGGAGAGCCCTTGCTCGCGCGGATGGCCATCGCTCTTTCAGCGTACCTTCAGGATGACCAGCGTGCGGTCGTCCGCCAGAGGCAGGCCCTGCGCGAACCCATCCACGTCCCTCAGGATCAATTCTGCGATCTCCGCCGCCGCTCGTTGCGCGTGTTCCTCGACCAGTTTTCGCAAGCGCCCCGTGCCGTAGAACTGCCCGTCCGGGTTGGCCGTTTCCGCGATGCCGTCGGAATGGAAGACGAGGATGTCGCCGGAATCCAGCGTGGATTCCCATTCGTCGTAGTTCGCCTCTTCAAAGATTCCGAGGGGGAGCCCCGTGAGATTGATCTTGTCGCAACGGCCGCCCCGATAGAGAAGCGGCTGCGACTGGCCGGCGTTGGCCACGCGCAGTTTTTGCCGGCCCTTCTCCCATGTGGCGAAGCACATGGTCATGAACCGCCCTTCGATGCGGCGCTCGCCGATGAGGTGATTGATCTGGCGCAGCAATTCCGCCGGCCGCAGCTTCTGTGGCGCGAGGCTTCGCAGGATGCCGATGGCCACGGCGCCGAAGAGCGCGGCCGCCGTGCCTTTCCCGCTCACGTCTCCGAGCGCAATGCCGAGCTGTCGCGGCCCGTAGCGCGAAAACTCGTAAAGATCCCCGCAGACCTCGCGCGCGGAGAGATAGCGGGCGGCCATGTCCAGGCCGTAGTCTTCCGCCGGAACGGGGCGCAGCAGAGCGCCTTGAATGCGCTTCGCCGCCTGCAGCTCCCGCTCGAGCCGCGCCTCCTCCCGCGCCGATTTTTCGTACAGGCGGGCGTTCTCGATCGAAACAGCGAGGTTTGCCGCGAGGATGGAGAGCGTCTGCACATGATCTTCGGTGAAGTAATCGAGCTGCGGGCTTTCGAGGTCCAGCACGCCGATCACACGGCCCTTGAGAATCATGGGGAGCGCGAGTTCGGAGCGCGTCTCCGGATTCACCATCAGGTAGCGCGGGTCGGCCGTCACATCCGGCACGAGGACCGCTTCGCGCAGTGTGGCCGCCGCACCGACGATGCCCTCGGTCGCCGCCACGCGCAGTTTGCCCTGCACGTGGTGGCCGTACTTTACGTCGAGGCGATGGCGGAAGATTTTCTGTTCATCGTCATACAGCATCAGGCTGAGGATCTGGTAGTCAATGACGCGCTTGATCTGTTCGGCGGCCCGGCGCAGCAGCTCCTCAACCTCCAGGATTGCGCTCGTTTCCCGGCTGACGTCGCTCAGCACGAGGAGCGTGTTGGCTTGCGCGCGCACCCGCTCGAATAGCCGCGCGTTTTCGATGGCCACGGCCAATCGCCCGGCCACGAGCGTGAGGATGTTCTGCTGCTCATGCGTGAAGTAATCGAGATGGCGGCTCTGAATATCCAGGACGCCGATGCAATTCCCGCTGATGAGCAGCGGGACGGCCAATTCGGACCGGACGCTTTCAATCGCATTGATGTACCGCGGGTCTTTGCTTGTGTCGCTGACACGGACGGCATGCCCTGCCGCCGCCGCGCTCCCTGTAATCCCCTGTCCGAGGGGAACCCGAAGGCTGTCCGCGAGTTCGCGCGGATAGCCGATCGCAAAACGGTGCTTCAGGTAGTTGCCCGGCTGCTGGACCAGTAACACTCCGAAGAACTCGTAATCAATCAAACGCTTGATCAGCGCCGCCGCCCGCGCCAGCACCTCATCCAGGTCGAGGGATGCGTTGACCTCCTCCCCGATTTCGACAAGCGTTTGCAAAACCTCCGCGGAGACCTGCGCCTCCGGGGTTGTTTCAACAGGCTGTGTAGGTGCGTCGGTGGGATTCATCGCAGCCCTTCATTATAGCAGGGTGATGCGAACGCCCTTTGTGAGCGCAATCCATTCGCGATGTTTCGAAAGGCTGTGGCAGTTGCTTGCCGAATTGGCCGTTCCCTGAGAGCCCAATGGTGCGTTCGTCCGGGCGGTTGGGATTGGACCAATAGCCTGGATCATTCAGCCGGCTTGGCCTTGCCGCCGAGGCTGGGGACGGAGACATCGTGCAGATTGCGGTGCCGCCCGCCGCAAAAGACCGGGACACTGCTTTAGGGTTTGGCCGGTTGGTGGTTAAGAACTTTCGGTGTCAGCTTCCGGACGAAAAATTCTTGAAAGAGATTGACAACGGCAGATTCGCCAATCCCAATAACGGCGCTTTCGAACGTTCGCCCTGCTCCGCGATCTTTCGCTGGATAGTAGAGATTTGAGATACCGCCTGCGGCGACGCTCCCGAGGATACCCGAGTAATTTGTCTGCCAATGTCCATCATCGCCCTTGCAAATCACGGAATTGGCAATCGCATACAGTATTCGTGATCGCCTGCTGCCGCTTCCCTTGTAGAAATAACGTGGATCTTGTCTCAGAAGCGATGGCAGCATGGCGCTTCCGATGAACGTGCTTATAACAAGGTCGGCGTAGGAGGCCCCGTAACGCCTTCCATAACTTTGCGCCCCTTGCCCATATCCACTGTAATCATTTTGCGCCTGCTGAACTCCCGCAAAGGCCCCAGTCACCACGAAGGTGACTGGATCCACGCTCGTCCTCCAGGCAAGTTCGAACTTTTGCTTCGACGTGAGCGGAACTGCATTGGGGACGTAGCTGACATAGAAATTTGGAATGAGGCCGAGCACGCGCTGCTTCTCTTGCTCTTTGATCTGGTCTTCCGCCACTTCGGCCGGTGACAGTGCGACCCGCACCTCAGTGGTAGCGGTAGCAATGGCCAATGTGATCTGCGGGACACTGTAGTTCTCCCCCAAACGTAGGGTTCCAGAGGACGTTTGCGCCGCGAAACCCGCCGACGTTATTGTCAGCTGGAAGGGCCCGGGAGCGATGTTGGCAAAGGTGAATTGCCCGTCCTCGTCTGATAGCGCCTCTTGGTTTGCGGATTGATCTTCACGTGTAAGTCTCACCCGCGCTCCGGCGACGGGGGCTCCAGTTTGATCAACAATTGCCCCGCTGATGCTTCCTGACAATCGCTGATCGGGCTCCTGCCTGCTGGCTGATGCCCCTGTTCCCGCTGCGTCAGGCAGACCATTCTCCACCCCCGGGACGATAGGAGTTTGCTGAGACTGGGCCTGAGCTGGAAAGCCCCAAAGCAGGACACTTAGGCTTAGCCGGAATACCCAAGCCGTGTATCTAGGCATAATCATTGCGCTCTGTTCATTATGATGCTTTGTCAAGGAATTTTGGATTTCCGCCAAGGTCGGCGTTTAATGAGTTATCGGTCGCCGCGTCGCCGGTGCTGCGTTACTCGGCGGACTTGGCCTTACCGCCGAGACTCAGGACGGAGACGTCGTGCAGATTCCGATATCGTTCGGCGTAGTCCAGGCCGTAACCCACGACAAATTCGTTCGGAATGCGGAAACCGACGTAGTCCGCGGTGACGGCAACCTGCCGGCGTTCCGGCTTGTCGAGCAGGACGGCGACCCGCAGGCGCTTCGGCCGCCGCTGGTCGAGGATGCGCAGGAGATAGTGCATTGTCTGCCCCGTGTCCAGGATGTCTTCGACGAGGAGCACGTTTCTTCCTTCGATGCTGGAGTCCAGGTCTTTCGTCAGCATCACCTGTCCTGACGATTGCGTCTCCTTCCCGTAGCTCGATACGGCGATAAAGTCGAGCGACACTTCGCCGGGAAGGCACCGGATGAGGTCCGCCAGGAAAAACACGGCGCCCTTCAGCACGCCGATCAGGTGCACGGGCTCGCCGCGAAAATCGCGGTGAATCTCCCGCGCCAGCGCCGCGATCCGATGCTGGATGCGGCTGCGCGTGAGCAATACCCGGACGCTCTCGCCGGGCTTGCTCGCCGCAATCTTTGTCTTTTTCATCGCTCCATTCCGTCCGCTTCTCGCGCACCCGGCGGCAACTCTAACCCATGTCCCGTTCTCCCGGCAAGGTAACGGCGCGCAACGGATGCGGCGGCATTTCGTGCTACCCTTCGCGTTTCTATGTCGCAAATCTTTCCGAACGCCGTCGGGTTGGCCGCGCAGTGCTTCACCATCATGGCCGACGGCAGCGGGATTTCAGCAGGGCGCGCACCAAATGTTCGCTGACCGCACGAACTGGAATCTCGCCCCGAACCGGCTGAGTGAAGTTCTGGCGCGGCATCGTGCTGCGGGAAAGCCGTTGCTGGACCTGACTGCTTCGAACCCGGCGCAGTGCGGGTTTCGCTTTGACCGGGAAACCATCCTGCGAGCCCTCTCCGGCCCGTGCGCTCTCGACTATGAACCGGATCCGAAGGGCCTGGAGGCGGCGCGGCGCGCGGTTGCGGAGTATTACGCCCGCCGAGGGGATCGGGTCTCCCCCGGCGACATTCTTCTTACCACCAGCACCAGCGAAGCCTACTCGTTTGTTTTTCGCACGCTCTGCAATCCCGGCGACGAAATGCTCGTCCCCGAGCCTAGTTATCCCCTCTTCGCTTTTCTCGCGGACATTCAAGACGTCCGGCTGGTGCGTTACCCACTTCTCTACGATGCCGTCTGGCGCATCGATTTCCCCGCCCTCGAGCGCGCCATAACGCCCCGCTCGCGCGGCGTCATCGTCGTTCACCCCAATAATCCCACGGGGCATTTCTGCAAAGCGGAAGAGATGGCGCGCTTGAATCAGCTCTGCGCCTCCCGCGGCCTCGCCATCGTCGCGGACGAAGTCTTCCTGGATTTCTCACTCGGCGGCCATCCGCCGGCCAGCTTTGCTTCGAACGCCGCAGCGCTCACCTTTACCCTGAGCGGTCTTTCGAAAATCGCCGGCCTTCCGCAGATGAAGGCCGCCTGGCTGGTCACCAGCGGGCCGGAGCCCTGGAAGACGCAGGCCCTTGCTCGCCTCGAGCTCATCGCCGACACCTATCTTTCGATGAACGCTCCGGTGCAACATGCGATTCCTGTTTTCTTGGAGCAGCGGCACGCATTTCAGCAGCAGTTGATTGCCCGCGTGCGGCGAAACCTTGCCGAGCTGGATCACCGCCTGGCCGAACAGAAATCCTGCACCCGCTTGCCCGTCGAAGGCGGGTGGTACGCCGTCCTCCGCGTCCCCGCGACGCGTTCGGATGAGGACCTCGCCATAGAGTTACTGGCGAGTCAGAGCGTCTATGTCCATCCGGGCCACTTCTACGACTTCCCCGCCGACGGCTATTTCGTCGTGAGCCTCATCACCCCCGAAAACGATTTCGCGGAGGGAACGCGGCGCCTGCTCGCGCAATTTTGATCGTTGTGATCGGTCGAGCGCGTCCGATACCTCAACGCGGTACCCAATTGGGATGGCTGGTAAAGATCCCGTTCACGAACCCCATTTGATAAACGATAAAGATGCCGAAGCCCAGACTAATCAGCCCGGACGCGAGCCCCAGGCCGCGGTTAAGCACGACGAAGCGACGCTGGGAGTATGTGAATGGCAAGGCAATCGCTGCGGTGATCAGCATCATGCCGGCGATTGTGCCGACGCCAAAAACAAGCAGATAAACGACTGCCCAGAACGGAATGCGAATCGTCGTCAGGACGAGCAAGGCGACCGCCGCCGATCCGGCGAGGCCGTGAACGATACCCACAGCCAAAGGCCGCAAAATCTGAAAAAGTCCCAACTGCCCAAATACCCGATCCAGCCGGCTCACGGGTGTCGCATCTTCCCTGTGACCGTGATTCTCCGGGTCATGCCCGTGCGCGTGGCTGTGAACGTAGTCTCCGTGAGCGTGCGGATGCGCATGCAGCGCTTGCTCGGAAGGCGTAAACGTCTCCGTAACCCAGCGCAAGATTCCCGACAGGTTGAAGATTCCCAACAGGATCAGCATCAGGCCAACGGAAAACTCCATCGTAAGGCCGATTCTCGGTGGAATCACCAGGCCGAATAGAATGATGGCGGATCCCACGAGAAGAATCGTGATGGTGTGACCTACTCCCCACAGGACGCCGATCAACGCCGCATGCCGTATGCTCCGCTGGCGGCTGACAATGGTGGTAACAGCGATGACATGGTCCGGGTCGGTCGCGTGGCGCATCCCCAGGAAGAATCCCAGTGCGATGATGGAGACGAAGGTGATCATTCCCCCCTACCCGCGAGGTGAATCCTACCACGCGCCGGAGCACGTGCCATCCTCAGCCGAGCGAACACAGGAAAGCAGCGTTCGAAACTGGAAAAACCAATAAACTAACGTACTGGTAGTACTGCCAGACCACCTCCGCCCTGTTTGTTTCGACGGTGTTCAATAGCGTACAGATGCCGCTTTGCGCTGCCTGTTAGCATTCGCTTCGGCTTGGTATCTCAAGGTTGACTCGGCAATGTTTGTCCCGCACTGTCAGCGACTATGAAGAAGAATCCAGCCAGGGAGATTTGAAATGAAAAAACTTTTTGTGCTTATTTGCATGTTGAGTATGGGGAGCCTGGCCTGGGCGCAGACGGCACCATCACTGGGCTCAGCGGCAAGCTTCTCGGCCCTGGCTGGCGGTCCGGCGGCCGGTGCGGTCACTTGTACCACTTCCACTATCACCGGAGACGTGGGCGTCGTCGCGCCCGGCACCTTCTTTAACACCGGTTGCACGATTTCGGGGGCGATCAACCCGAACGCCACGGGGCCTTACGCTGACTTCCTCAACGCGTACGGTTTGCTCCCCGGCGCCAACCCCGTGTGCACCCAGACCTTGACGACCCTCGATGGCCAGGTGCTTTCGCCCGGTGTCTACTGTGTCGCCGCGGCGGCGACGTCGACGGGCAGCTTGTTGACACTCAACGGGCCCTCGAACGGGATCTGGATCTTCAGAATCGGGACCAGCGGGACCGGCGCGCTCACGGGCACAAGCTTCTCGGTGGTCATGGCCGGCGGCGGGGTGCCGTGTAACGTGTATTGGTGGGTCGCCCAAGCCGCGACAATGACGGATTCGAACTTCGTGGGAACGATTCTCGCGGGTGCGGACATCACCGTTACGCGAGGAACGTTCATCGGGCGAGCCTTGGCGGGCGGGAAGGGCACGACCGCGATACCGTCAGGCGCAGTGACGTTGACTGACACCATCCTCGGCGGTTG
>DASZZJ010000018.1:0-8562 GCA_035545075.1 Candidatus Acidiferrales bacterium | reverse complement strand
GCTTTCAGAGACAAATGCGCAGGAAAAATGATCTTCGAAGGAGACAGCACTGACCGAAGTTCTGCACCGCACCGCCCTCCTTGCGCTGGAAGACGGCCGGGTCTTTAGCGGCCGCGCGGCCGGGGCGATCACGCGCCGCGGCGGCGAAGTCGTTTTCAATACGAGTCTCACCGGGTATCAGGAAGTCTTCACCGATCCGAGCTACGCCGGGCAAATCGTCTGCCTCACCTATCCGCACATCGGAAATGTCGGTGCAAACCTCGACGATGAGGAATCTTCCCGGCCGTACATCGAATCGCTGATCGTGCGCGAATTCTCCCAGGTGGCATCGAACTGGCGAAGCGCGGAATCGGCGCAGCTCTACCTGAACCGGCACAAGGTCCCGGTCCTCTGGGATGTGGATACGCGCGCGCTGGTGCGGCACATCCGTCAGGTCGGCGCACTTCGGGGCATCGTTGCGACGGACGACACGCCCGCCGAGCAGTGCGTGTCCGAAGCCAGGCTGCTTCCGAGCATGACGGGGCAGGAGCTGGCCAGCGGCGTGAGCTGCAGCGATTCTTATGCGTGGGACAAAGGCTCGATCGGCTTGTCCTCGGCGGACTGGTCCGGGCGGACGGACAAAGTTTCCCGACGAGCCGATGCGCCGAGCTTACGCGTTGTTGCCTACGACTTCGGCATCAAGCAGAACATCCTGCGCCTCCTGGTGGACCACCACTGTGAGGTCAGGGTCGTGCCGGCGCAGACTCCGGCGGAAGACGTTCTGGCGATGAGGCCGGACGGAGTGTTTCTCTCCAACGGGCCGGGCGACCCCGAGCCTGTTCACTACGCCGTGGAGAACATCCGCAAGCTGACAGGCCGCGTGCCGGTCTTCGGCATCTGCCTGGGGCATCAGCTCTGCGGGCTGGCCCTGGGCGGCAAGACCTTCAAGCTCAAATTCGGACACCACGGCTCGAACCACCCGGTGAAAAACCTGCTGACGAATCGGGTGGAGATCACGGCGCAGAATCACGGATTCTGCGTGGACCCGGATTCGCTGCCGGCGCGCGACGTGCAGATCACGCACGTGAACCTGAACGACCAGACGAATGAAGGGATGCGGCACAAGTCGTTGCCGCTGTTCAGCGTGCAGTACCATCCGGAAGCTTCGCCGGGGCCGCACGATTCACGCTATCTGTTCACGCAGTTCACGGATTTGATGAAAGAGTTTCAGAGGCCCGGCAGCTCGCGCCGCTGATGGAACGCCAGACGACACCTTTATGCCGAAGCGAAAAGACATCAAGAAGATTCTGATCATCGGCTCGGGGCCGATCGTCATCGGTCAGGCGTGCGAGTTCGACTATTCCGGCGTGCAGGCATGCAAGGCGCTGGGCGCGGAGGGCTACAAGGTCATCCTGGTCAATTCAAACCCGGCGACGATCATGACCGATCCGGAATTCGCGCAGAGGACCTACATCGAACCGCTGACGAAGGAATATCTAGAAGAGATCATCGCCCGCGAAAAACCGGACGCGCTTCTGCCCACCGTCGGCGGCCAGACCGGACTGAACCTTGCCGTGGAGCTCGCGGAAGGCGGAATCCTCGAAAAACACAAAGTGGAGATGATCGGCGCTTCGCTGCGCGCCATCAAAGTGGCGGAGGACCGCCTGTGGTTCAAGGATGCCTGCCGCAAGATCGGCCTGGACGTTCCGGCATCGGCGCTGGTGAACAACGCGCAGGATGCGCTGCGGCTCTGCGAGCAGCTCGGCTTCCCGCTGGTCATCCGGCCGTCGTTCACGCTGGGGGGCACGGGAGGCTCGATCGCTTACAACCGCGAGGAGTTCGCGGAATCGATCGCGCAAGCGCTGGACATAAGCCCGGTGCACGAGGCGCTGGTGGAAGAGTCGGTAATCGGTTGGAAGGAATACGAGCTCGAGGTGATGCGGGATTTCCGCGACAACTTCGTGGTCATCTGCTCGATCGAGAATTTCGACCCCATGGGCGTGCACACGGGCGATTCGATCACCGTGGCCCCGGCGCAGACGCTCACCGACAAGGAATATCAACGGATGCGGGACGCCGCTGCGGCGGTTATCCGCGAGGTGGGCGTCGAGACCGGCGGGTCGAACATCCAGTTCGCGATTCATCCCGAAACGGGCCGCATGGTCGTCATTGAGATGAACCCGCGCGTTTCGCGCAGCTCGGCGCTGGCCAGCAAGGCGACGGGCTTCCCGATCGCCAAGATCGCGGCGCGGCTGGCCGTCGGCATGTCACTCGACGAAATCCCGAACGACATCACGAAGAAGACGCCGGCTTGCTTCGAGCCGACGATTGATTATGTCGTCGTAAAGATTCCGAAGTGGCAGTTTGAGAAGTTTCCCGGCTCCGACCCGACGCTCGGGACGCAAATGAAGTCCGTCGGCGAGGTGATGGCCATCGGTCGGACGTTCAAGGAAGCGCTGCAGAAGGGAATCCGCTCGCTCGAACCGAGTTCGCCCTGGCGCGCCCCCGCGGAAGCGCCGGACTCGCTGCTCCGGGAGAAGCTTGCGACCCCGAGGCCGGACCGGATTCACTGGCTGCTGCATGCGCTGGAACGAGGTCTTCCGGCGGGCGAGGTGTGCGAGCTGACGAAGATCGATCCGTGGTTCATAAACCAGTTGGAAGAGATTGTGGCGGTGAACCGCCGCGCGGCCGCGGTGACGGTGGAAACCGCATCGCGCGAGCTCCTCTGGGAGGTGAAGCGGCACGGAACGAGCGACGAGCAGCTCGCGCAAATCTGGAAGACGACCGCCGCCGCCGTGCGCCTGCAACGGGCGCGCTGGAAGGTGACTCCCGTCTTCAAGCGTGTGGATACCTGCGCTGCCGAGTTCGAGTCCTTCACGCCCTACCTCTATTCAACCTATGAGGACGAGGACGAAGCCGATCCTCATGAATGCCGGAAGGTCATGATCCTCGGGAGCGGGCCGAACCGCATCGGGCAGGGAATCGAGTTTGACTATTGCTGCTGCCATGCCTCGTTCGCGCTGCGGGAAGACGGCTATGAAACGATCATGGTCAACTGCAATCCGGAGACGGTTTCCACCGATTACGATACCTCCGACCGGCTCTATTTTGAGCCGCTCACGCTGGAAGACGTGCTGGCGGTCTTTGAACGCGAGAAGCCGCAGGGCGTTATCGTGCAGTTCGGCGGACAGACGCCGCTGAATCTGGCGCTCGAACTGAAGCGCAACGGCGTGCCGATCGTAGGCACCGCTCCGGAATCGATCGATCTGGCCGAAGACCGCCGGCGCTTTGGGCGGCTGCTGGAGGAGATGCACATCCCACAGCCGCGGAACGGCACGGCGCTGGTGCCCGAAGAAGCGGCACGCGTCGCAGCCGAGATTGGCCTGCCTGTTCTGGTGCGGCCGAGCTACGTGCTCGGAGGGCGCGCCATGGTGATTGCGTACGATGTGAACACGGTGCAGGAGTACGTCGCGCAGGCGGCGATGATGGGCCCGGCAAGACCAGTGCTGATCGACCAGTTCCTGGAGGAAGCGACCGAGGTGGACGTAGACGCGCTGGCCGATGGAACTGACGTCGTCATCGGCGGAATCATGGAGCATATCGAGGAGGCCGGGGTGCATTCGGGCGATTCCTCTTGTGTGCTCCCTACGGTGAGCCTGACGCCCGCTGTGCTGGAGAAGATTCGCAGTTACACGAAGCGGCTCGCACAAGCCCTGAAGGTGGTCGGCCTGATGAACGTGCAGTACGCCATCCAGCGGGATACGGTGTACGTGCTGGAGGTGAACCCGCGGGCGTCGCGCACGGTGCCGTACGTCAGCAAGGCGACGGGCGTGCCCCTCGCCAAAGTGGCGGCGCGGCTGATGATGGGAAAGAAGCTCGCGGACATGGAGCTGCCGCTGGTTCGCACCGACGAAGTGGCGGAGATTGCCGTGCACGACTTTTACGCCGTGAAGTCGCCGGTCTTCCCGTTCAACAAGTTTCGCGGCGTGGACACGATTCTGGGCCCGGAAATGCGCTCGACCGGCGAGGTGATGGGGACGTCCAGCACGTTTGGACAGGCCTTCGCCAAGGCGCAGCTGGCCGCGGGACAGAAACTTCCGCGCAAGGGCACCGTCTTTCTGAGCGTCAACGACCGCGACAAGCGGCACGTCGGCGCACTGGCGAAAGAACTCTCCGCGCTCGGTTTCAGCTTAGTGGCCACTCGGGGGACAGCCAACGTACTGCGGGACGGCGACATCCCGGCCGAACCGGTTTTCAAGGTGAACGAAGGGCGGCCGAATATCGTGGACCTCATCAAGACCGGCAGGATAGATCTGGTCATCAACACGCCACTGGGCAGGGAGTCGTTCTACGATGAGAAGTCCATTCGCCGCGCCGCGATCCGCTACAACATTCCCTGCATCACGACGCTAGCCGCGGCGCATGCGGCGGCGCGTGGAATCCGCGCGCTGATCGAACAAGGAAGCGAAGTTTCCGCGCTGCAGGAGCTGCACCGGGTGCGCGTCCGCACGACGGATGCGTCGCCGGCGGGAGCTTGACGATGACGCTGGACCTCCAGGGCGTTTTCTCGCCCCTCACGACGCCGTTCGAAACGGGCGGCCCCGTCTCGATTGCGGACCTCACCCGCAACGTCGGCCTCTACAACCGGACCGCGCTCGCCGGGTACGTTGTTCTGGGCTCCACCGGGGAGGCCGTGATGCTCTCGCGCGCTGAAGCGGACTCCGTGCTTGCAGCGGTGAAGGCAACAGCCGGCGCGGGAAAGATCCTCCTTGCGGGGACTGGCGCCGAGTCCACCGCGGAAACCATTCAGCGGACACAGCGCGCGGCCGATCTTGGCTATCCTGCGGCGCTGGTCAAGACGCCGCACTACTACAAGCCGCAGTACAAATCCGAGGCCCTGATCGCGCATTTCCGCCGCGTAGCCGACGCCGCACCGATACCGATTCTTCTTTATTCGGTCCCACAGTTCACGGGAATCTCGCTCGAAGCGGCCGAGGTTGCGGCGCTCGCCGAACATCCCAACATCATCGGGATCAAGGACAGTTCGGGCAGCGTCCAGCGCCTCAGCGAGATGCTTGCGGCGGCGCCGCCATCGTTTCAGACGCTCAGCGGCTCGGCCTCGACGCTCTACTCATCGCTTGCGGCCGGAGCGCGGGGCGCAATCCTGGCGCTGGCTTGCGTACTTCCGGAGCTGTGTGTTGAGTTGTACGCCGCCTATCGCGCGGGACACCAGGAGCGGGCGCAGAAACTCCAGGAGCTTCTCCTCCCGGCGTCGAAGGCCATCGTTGCCGGGCCGGGTCCGGCGGGAGTGAAGTGCGGAATGGATTTGCGGGGGTATGCCGGTGGCGCTCCCCGTTCGCCCCTTCTGCCGGTGAGCGAAGGGGTCCGGCAGGAGATCCAGAAAGTACTTGCGGCGCTCCCCGCGCGCGAGGTGGCCTGCGCCTGAATCCTAGATTCTCCCTTGGGTGCCCGCAGCTCGAAAAAGAGCGGGGCTTCCGATGCGTGGCCGCACTTGGCGGGGCGGGGAAGCAGTTTGCCGTGACCTTTGGCGCCGGGTATCATCTAACGCCTCATGCGTTGTCGTTCCAGCTCCTATAGTCATCTGCCCCACCAATCGAAGCTATTCATCGATTACCTCGAACATTTTCGCCGGGTCGCCTCCTTCTACTCCTGTCCGCCCAAGCTGGCCGGCGCCGCGCGGATTGCGCGCTCGCTGAAGTTTCCCCCGGAGCGGCGCAAGGCCGTCGCCGCAATTCTTCGCGAGCAGAATGCGGCGTTTGGCATGGGGTCGCCAGCCGAGAAAAACCTGGAGAGGTTCGAAAAAGGCGCGGTGGCCGTTGTGACCGGCCAACAAGTAGGGCTTTTTTCCGGCCCGGCGTACTCGCTCTATAAGGCTCTGACGGCCGTAACGGTTGCGGGCGAACTCTCGCGGGCGGGTATCGCCGCCGTACCGGTTTTCTGGCTCGCGACGGAAGATCACGATCTCGACGAGGTGCGTTCGGCGCACTGGTATGCGCGCGGACAAGTGATGCCGTTGGGCTTGGAGGCCGGAGCCGGAGGGGGGCGTCCGGTCGGGCGAATCGCGCTCGGCCCTGAAGTGGCGGAGCTCGTTCGGCGGGCGGGTTCGGCGCTGGAAGGCCCGGGCGCGCTGTCCATCGCGTCCGATTTGGAAGCCTGCTACCGGCCCACGGATACCTACGGCAGCGCGTTCGCCAAACTGTTTGCGCGGCTCTTCGAGCAGGACGGACTCATTCTGCTCGATCCGTTGGACGAACGGTTACACCGGATCGCCGCTCCTCTGTACCGGCGCGCAGTCGAGGACAGCGGCGTCCTGCGCGAGAAACTAGTCGCGCGAAAACGTGAGCTGGACCGCGGAGGCTATCCCGCCCAGGTAAGAGTGACCTCGCGCAGCACGCTCCTCTTCAGCCTGGAAGCCGGCCTGCGGGAGGCCATAACCGAATTCGGCGGGAAATTCCAGGCAGGGGACAAATCCTATTCGCGCCCGGAGTTGACACAGTTGGCCGAGGAAGCACCCGAAAAGTTCAGCGCGAGCGCACTGCTGCGGCCCGCGTTGCAGGATTTTCTACTCCCATCGGCCGCCTATATCGGCGGGCCTGCGGAGATTGCCTACTACGCGCAGGCCGCGGTGGTGCACGAGCACCTCGTTGGACGGATGCCCGCGGTGCTGCCGCGCGCGGACTTCACGCTGGTGGACTCGAAGGCGGCGAAACTCCTCGAACAATACGCTCTTGCCCCTGAGGATTTGTGGACCGGGAGGCAGGAGGTGCGGAGCCGCATGGAGCTGCGCTTTGTGCCGGCAACTCTGGCCAGGGATTTTGGCCGCAGCGCGAAGGAGCTGGAGCGGGCGCTGGAGCGCCTGCGAGGGCCCATTCGCAAACTGGATTCGACGCTCGAGGGCGCGCTCGATCGCGCCCGCCGCGCGGCCACCTTCCATCTGGCAAAACTGCAACGGAAAGCCGGGAGGTCGCGGGAGCTGCGCGAAAATGTCCTCGCCGCGCACGAAGAGTATCTGCACGGCCTGCTCTACCCGAAGAAGCAGATGCAATCCCGCGTGCTGTGCGCCCTTCCTTTTTTGGCGCGATGGGGAACGGATCTTCTCCGCGAACTGAAGCGTTTTTCCGGGAGCAGGAGCCTCGCCGCGCACCACATCATCCGCGTCGAGTGACTTTCTGCCGGGGGCAACAAAATGATCACCCTGCACGTGAAGACACAGCGCCGCACTCAGATGGTGGACATCACCGGCGAGGTGGAGAAGGCCGTCCGGGAATCGGGCGTCGCCAGTGGTGTGTGTCATCTTTATGTGCCCCATACCACGGCGGGAATCGCGATCAATGAGCACGCCGACCCGGACGTAGCCCGCGATCTGGAAGCCGCCTTTGACGGCCTTGTTCCTCAGCGAGGGCCCTATCGCCACAGTGAGGGAAACTCCGATTCACACATCAAGAGCGTTTTGACGGGAACGAGCCAGTCGGTCTTCATCCAGGCTGGAAAACTGGTTCTGGGCCGCTGGCAGGGCATTTTCCTGTGTGAATTTGACGGGCCGCGCGAGCGCAGCCTGCTCGTCAAGATCGCCGGCGATGGGCGGTGAATCTTTCCGGCAACTGAGCCGCGCGCGGCGCTGCACTGCTTTGTGTTAAAGTTTTTCCGGACATGCGCCTCGGCGTTTACATTCAGGTTCCGTTTTGCCGGACCAAGTGTACCTATTGCAATTTCCACACAGGTGTCGTCTCCGCCGGTCGCTTCCAGCCCTACGCGGATGCAGTGGCCCGCGAGATTCGCAACCATCGCGCGCTGTACGCAGGGGCGGGAGTGAGGTTGCCGGATTCGTTCGCGGAAGCCGTCGTGGACACGGTCTATATCGGCGGCGGAACGCCGAGCTTGCTCGAGCCTCGCGACGTCGAAAAACTCATTGAATCAATTCGCCAGAGCCTTCCCTCGGAATTCACGGAGATTACCCTCGAGGCCGATCCCGAGACCATCGATGCCGAAAAGGCCTCGGCCTGGGTTCGCGCCGGAATCAACCGCATCAGCCTCGGCATACAGTCCTTTTCCGACCGCGAGCTGTCCGCGGCGGGACGCCTGCACCGCCGCAGCAACATTCCCCGCGCGGCCGGCGCACTGCGCGAAGCGGGAATCCGGAATCTTAGTTTCGACCTCATCGCCGGATTGCCTCACCAGACGGAAGATAGCTGGCGGACCTCGGTGGAGGAGCTTTTGGCATTGGCCCCGGAGCATGTTTCGATCTACATGCTGGAGGTGGATGAGGGCAGCCGCCTTGGCCGGGAAGTCCTAAAAGGCGGCATCCGTTATGGTGCTGATTCGATCCCCGATGACGACGCGATTGCCGGATTCTACGAGAACGCGTGCGAAACGCTGGCCGCGGCGGGCTATCACCACTATGAGATCTCGAATTGGGCCAGGCCGGGACTTGAATCGCGGCACAATCTGAAGTACTGGCGGCGGGAGGCTTACCTCGGCTTTGGCGCCGGCGCCCATTCGTTTTCGGGGGTGGAAAGATGGGCCAATGCTCACGATCCCGCGGAGTACACTCGCGCCATCGAT
>DASZZJ010000017.1:0-21328 GCA_035545075.1 Candidatus Acidiferrales bacterium | reverse complement strand
GCGATTGGGAGTTTCGGGAATAGCAGATGGAGTCCTTTCGCAAACATACCGGGCTGGTGGCGCCGCTTGATGCCGCCAATGTCGATACCGACCAGATCATTCCTAAACAATTTTTAAAGCGGATCGAACGCACAGGGTATGGCGAGTTCCTCTTCTATGACTGGCGTTACGGCGCGGAGGGCAAGCCCAACCCGGAATTCGTGTTGAACAACCCGCGATACCAGGCGGCGACGGTCCTGGTGGCAAACCGCAATTTTGGCTGCGGCTCCTCGCGTGAGCACGCCGTCTGGGCTCTTCACGATTACGGCTTCCGCGCGGTAATCGCCCCGTCATTTGCCGACATCTTCACCAGCAATTGCGCCAAAAACGGCCTGCTCGCGCTCACTCTGTCAGATAGTCAAGTCAAAGAAATCATCCGCCGCAGCGTCGATTTCAAAGACTACCGGCTCACCATTAACTTGGAAGAAAACCGGATGAACGATGAATATGGGCTCGATGAGCCTTTTATCATCGACGCCTCTCGCCGGCATCGCTATCTCAATGGCCTCGACGACATTGGATTGACCCTTGAAAGTCTGCCGCTGATAGATGAATTCGAAACCCGCCGAAGGCACGGGCTCCCTACAACAACCAAAGCGTAAAAAGGGTCCGCCACCAGCGTTGTCTCGCAAGGCGGTCCTGGCTAACCCAGTCTGTTTATTGACCTGATCTATGTTTTAACCGAGCTGTTAAACGCCTTTTAGACCAAAAGACCTTCCGTTTCGGTAGTGGTGCAGTTTGAATCCTCTCACCTTACTATCGCAATGGAGGCATGGAAACCTGCCTCGCTGAAAGCCATGCCGCCGCAGTCAAACATAATGTAATCACGATTGAGAAAGCGATGGGTATGATAAAGAGGTATCTCCAGCTCACAACCGTGATGGCGGCAAAGCAAAGGGCGAACGCCCACGCAGTGCCGCGCATGACCGCCAAAGTCGCTGCCGGAAGGCCACCTAGCTGCCATGCCAATATCGCCGCGAATAGATAAAACACGCCGACAGAGAATCCGGCCGCCACAAAGAGGTCCCAATACGTGCGGTTGAACCCCTGCACGTCAAAGTGAATTGACCGCATTGAGCCAAGAAGGGCATCAACTCCCCATTTGGGATCAGACTGGCGAAAGCCGAGTGTATGTCCTACCGCGAAAAGCAGCAGAAGAACAGCAGCGATTCGATAAAACATAGATGCTTTCATTCTTGCCTCCAGAGATCACGGCAGCGGGCACCAGTATCCTGCCGTGTAGGTTCAAACTGTACCACTACCGAAATCCTCCTTGACGGGCGTTTACTTCCGTGCTATCATGGTCCGTGATTATCCATCCAGCCGCGCCTCCCCTACCCCCGAGCAGCCGTAGCCCCCTTAGATTTCCCACTCCCAAAGAGTCGCCCTGTAAGTCATTTAGAATCAACACTTGTAAAAGTGTATCAAAACAAAGAACTTCAACTCCCTTTGGAATCAACACTTACAAAAAACAGGGGGGAGGGGGAGTATCTCTTCTGCCAATAGTCCTGGTACTCCGCTCCGGGCGGAAATGGGCCACTTCGCACCCGACCAGAATGCCAGTCCCGCTTGCCCCGGAAGCCTCCAAGGGGACTGCTCCTCTCCTTCCCTTTCTCGGATTGCTGATAAACTGGCTCCCCGAGGTGCCCATCCATGTCTGAAGCCAGACAGACCGCAAAGACCCCCACGCGCACGGAAACCGACAGCATGGGCTCCGTGCAGGTCCCCGCGGACCTCTACTACGGCGCGCAGACCGCCCGCTCCCTCGTCCACTTCGCCATCGGCAAGGACACCATGCCGCCCGAGCTGATCCCGGCTTTCGGCATCCTGAAAAAAGCCTGCGCGCTCGTCAACCAGGAACTCGGCAAACTCTCCGCCGAAAAGG
The DNA here is from genome assembly GCA_035545075.1 of Candidatus Acidiferrales bacterium. Classification (GTDB taxonomy): domain Bacteria; phylum Acidobacteriota; class Terriglobia; order Acidiferrales; family UBA7541; genus Acidiferrum. The sequence goes on along the minus strand of DASZZJ010000017.1, from coordinate 19,404 downwards.
CCAGGCTCATCTCGCAGGCCGCCGATGAAGTCATCGCCGGAAAGCTCAACGATCATTTCCCGCTGCGCGTCTGGCAAACCGGCAGCGGCACGCAGACCAACATGAACGTCAACGAGGTCATCTCCAATCGCGCCATCGAGCTGGCTGGCGGCGTCCTCGGCAGTAAGAAGCCCATTCATCCCAACGACGACGTCAACATGTCCCAGTCCTCGAACGACACTTTCCCCGCCGCCATGTCCATCGCCGCGGCCACGGAAACCTCGCGCCGCCTCCTTCCGGCGGTGAAAAAACTCGGCGACGCCCTCAACAAGAAGGCCCGCGAATTCGCCGAGATCGTCAAGATCGGCCGCACGCATCTGCAAGACGCCACGCCGCTCACCCTCGGCCAGGAATTTTCCGGCTGGGTCAGCCTCCTCGACCGCGACGTGAAGCGCATCGAGCAGGCCCTCGACGGCCTCTACGACTTGGCCATCGGCGGCACCGCCGTCGGCACCGGCTTGAACGCGCCTCCCGAATTCGGCGAGCGCGCCGCGCGCAAGATCGCCGAGCTGAGCGGCCTGCCCTTCCGCTCGCATCCCAATAAATTCGCCGCGCTCTCCGCCCACGACGAAATCGTCTTCGCCAGCGGCGCGCTGAAAACACTGGCCGCGTCGCTCATGAAAATCGCTAATGACGTTCGCTGGCTGGCTTCCGGCCCGCGCTGCGGCCTCGGCGAGCTTTCGCTCCCCGAAAACGAGCCCGGCTCCTCCATCATGCCCGGTAAAGTCAACCCCACGCAGTGCGAGGCCGTGACCATGGTCGCCGTGCAGGTGATGGGCAACGACGCCGCCATCGGCTTCGCCGGTTCGCAGGGCAATTTCGAGCTCAACGTCTTCAAGCCCGTCATGATTTTCAATTATTTGCACTCCGTCGAGCTGCTCTCGGACGCTTGCGCGAGTTTCGTGGACCACTGCGTCGTGGGGATCGAGGTCAACCGCAAGCAGATTGATTTCTACGTGAAGAATTCCCTGATGCTCGTCACCGCGCTTTCGCCGAAAATCGGCTACGACAAAGCCGCCAAGGCCGCGCACACCGCCCACCACGAAAATCTCAGCCTGCGCGAAGCCGTCATCAAGCTCGGCTATCTTTCCGGCGAGGAGTTCGACTCTCTCGTCCGCCCCGCCGACATGACCCATCCATGAATGTCTCATTTACACAGATAACCAACGCTGTCCTTTTCGTTGCGGGCTCGCTCGTTCCAACTTTTGCCAGCGCACAAGCGTATTCCGGGCCAAAATGCGTTGGCCCAGTTTGCATCGATCGCAAGCTCCCCTTTGAGCGTCTGGCCGTACAGCTCGGAGGGCCTTCCAGCGGGGGCGGCACATATGGCTATCGAACTAAAAGTGGGCAAGCGTTCTTGATTGTTACGGAAGACAGATGGGGACAGGTCGGTTCCATCCATCTGAGAGATTTCGCGAAATGGAGAACGTGGCGCCAAAGAGACCAAAAACTCACTACAGAAGATCTGCGTGGCTGGAAAACCCCCCAGGGAATCGGTTTGGGCAGTCTGGAGGAGGAGGTTTTAAGGGCATATGGGAAACCCTCCGGCGTGGCAAACTTGGAGCTCGAACATAGTCAGCGTGAGATGGGCAAAAGGATGCTCATCTATAAAGGACGATTCAAGGAGATTTTCCCAGCCGCTCGATTTCGCATCCGGGATGGAAAAGTAAGTTGGATCGATTTGGAGAACGACGCCTTTCTGGGGCCGGACTGCCTAGGTCCTTATTGCACCTATGGCGAGCTGTCGCTTAATAGCTTGTTACGGAAGCTAGGCTTGCCCCCACAAAAAAATACGGCCTCCCCTCTAGAGTGTTTTCAGTCACAGGACGCGCGAGCGTCCTTGCACTTTAGGACGGACGTTGAGTCGCCATCCGATCTCGATGACGTGTTGCTGAGCGACTTTCCCAATTGCCTGCACATGCGCAAGAGGATCGCCACAAATGGCCTTCGCGCCTGGAAGACGCCGGAAGGCATCGGATTGGGGAGTTCAGAAGAGGATGTCCTGAAGGCCTATGGGACACCTTCCGCAGAGAAAGAGCTGGACGCACAAAACCATGGATTTGCGATGAAGGGTCTAATTGCCGGGTACCGAGCAGGAGACAATCAAACACGGGTAGGGAACAAGGTCCTCATCTACGGCCCGCGGGAACTTCAAGTGGTAGAGTTTGGCATACGCGATGGAAAAGTATCGTACATCTGGCTGAAAGATAGTGATTTCTGGTTGAAGGATGGCGAGTAGAAGGAGATTGTAAAACACTCGGAGACCGCATGATTCGTCGCACTGTGTTTTTGAGTTTTTGTTTCCTGCCTTACCTGCACCCGCTCTGCGCTCAGCAGGTGAACGCTCCCGCGGCGTACACGCTGAAGGCGACGCCGAAGACGGTGGCGTGGGGCTACTACGATGCCAGCACGCCGCCTGTTTTGCGGATCAAGTCCGGCGACACGGTTGAGATTCAGACGCTGATTACCACCAGCCCCAAGCGCCTCGAAGACGCCGGCTTGCCGCCCGAGCAGGTCGAGCAGTCCCTCCGCGACATCCACGCGCAAGTGAAGGACAAAGGCCCCGGCGGCCACATCCTCGCCGGACCTATTTTCATCGAAGGCGCCGAGCCGGGCGACGTCCTCGAAGTGCGCATCCTCACCGCGCGCCTCGCGATTCCCTACGCCTACAACGCCTTCGGCCCCGGCCGCGGATTTCTTCCCGAGGATTTTCCCTACCCGAAAATGAAAATCATTCCGCTCGATGAAAAGCGCATGGTCGCGCGTTTCGCCCCCGGCATCGAGATTCCGCTGCATCCCTTTTTCGGCAGCATGGGCGTCGCGCCGCCGGAATCTTCCGGCCGCATCAGCAGCGGCCCGCCGTGGATCCACGCCGGAAACCTCGACAACAAGGAACTCGTCGCCGGCACAATTCTCTTCATCCCCGTGCACGCGCGCGGCGCGCTCTTTGAAGTCGGCGACGGCCACGCCGGCCAGGGCAACGGCGAAGTGGACATCACCGCGCTGGAAACTTCCCTGATCGGCACGTTTCAATTTTTCGTTCGGAAAGACCTTCACCACCGCTGGCCCCGCGCCGAGACGCCCACGCACTTCATCACCATGGGCCTCCACGAAGACCTTACCGAAGCGACGAAGCTCGCCGTGCGCGAGATGATCGATTTCCTCGTGACCACGAAGCATCTCTCGCGCGACGACGCCTACATGCTCGCGTCCGTCGCCGCCGACTTGAGCATCACCGAACTCGTGGACGGCAACAAAGGCGTGCATATGATGATTCCGAAGGCCATTTTTGTTTCGCTCTCGCCCAAATGATGCTCGGCCATGAGCGCGGCGAAAAAACAACTCATCGCTCGTTTGCTGGCGCTCTCTCTTTTCTCCTCCCTGCCGGTAAATCCCGCGGCGGCCCAGTCCAAAGGCGAGCGGGTGTACACGAACGTTGTTCCGTTCATCACCGACGGCGGAATCCCGGGCGGACCCTGCATGCGCATCTCCGGGGATATCACCGCTCCGGATTTCTTCATCGGCTTGACACGCATCAGCACGCCGGATGGTTTTGAATTCCGCCGCGGTAAAGAACTTGTCACTGAGTTCCCGCAAGAATTGACTCTCCACTTGCAGATTCGCGACATGCCCTGTATGGGGAGCTTCGAGGCCGGCGCGCCGCGCCGGTTCTTGACTCAGCAGATTGTCGGCCCGCTTGCCCTGCACTTTTATTGGAAGAAGGGTTTCGCGCTGCGCCCGCTGAAAAATGTCACGCGCACCAAAGCATCCGCCTTACCGCTCGCTCCGCTTGCGAATCAGGACACCGGCGATCCAGTGGAGCGATTTGTCTGGCGCTTCGAGTTCGCCGTCCCCAGCGCCGGCGTTCCGCTTACCGATCACCTCGTGATCGTCCTGCGAACGCCGGAAGGAAAACTCGTCGCCCGGGTCTCCGCCCGGCTCTGAAAAACTAGTCTAAACGAGACTAGCCCATGGCGCTGAAATTTTCCGGCGCGATCCTGTAGCTGACGCGGATTTCGCCGGGCTTGCGGAAGGGATATTTCGCCTTGCCGAGATACTTCTGCGCGAGGCGGTCGATCTGCTCGTCGGCGCCGCTCTGCGTGATTTCAACGACGCGGCCGCGCACCTCGAGGTAACGGTAAGGGTTCGCCGGATCGGTGATGGATAGCGCCACGCGAGGGTTGCGGCGGACGTTTTTGTCCTTCACGCGGCCGAGCGCGGAGTTGAAGGAGACGTGCTTGCCGTCAAACTCCACCCACACCGGCGTGCTCTGCGGGCTGCCGTCCTCCATCAGCGTCGCGAGGTGCGCGAACGCCGGTATTTTGAAAAGATCGAGGTGCGATTCGGGAATAGTCTTTGCCATAAAACCTCCAAGTTCGTGATTAGATCTTCAATCCGCCGGCGCGGCGTGGGCCGCGGAAAGAACCCGCTCCGCGATCCCGCTCTCGCCCAGCCACCGCCCCGTCGCTGTCCCTGAAAGGTCGTGCCGGAGCAGCGCGCGCAGGTCCGCCGGGTCGTCCACGTCCAATTCCAGGCGCGGGTTGCGCGTCAGCAGCACGCGCGCGCCGGCGCGTTCCGCCGCCGCGCGGTGCTTCGCGAAGCTGCCCTCACCGAACTGCGAGGCGAAGAGACTCGGCGGCGTGCGCAGCAGCGCATTCGTTCCCGTGCCGTCACGCGAAGGGACCATCGCGCAAGCCGGGGCGGTCAGATCGAGCGCCAGCAATGCGTCAATATCGCCCGGCAGCACCAGAGGCAGGTCGAGCGGAAGCCGCAGCAAGGACGTGACGCCGCGCTCCTCGCACCAGCGCGAGGCAGAATCCACCGATGCGCTTTCGGAGATCTGCTTGTCCTCGCGAATGACTTCCCAGCGCGCCGCTTCGGCCGCGCCGATGGCCGTCTCCTCACTCGTTACCAGGAAGATGCGATCGGCGCGGCGCACTTCGCGGACCGCGTGGAGCACGTCCTCGGCCATTGCTTGCGCCAGTCCCTGGCGCTCCTCCGCCGAGAGAATGCCGGCGAGGCGCTTCTTGGCGTTTCGAATCTCTTTGAGGGGAAGCAGCAGTGCGCGCACCGGAGTCTCTTCCTCACTTCGCCGAAATTTCTCCGTCAACCGGCTTCAGTAGCTTCCCTCGCCGTAGGGTGCGTGGCGTTCCGCCGGCGCAAGTTGCAGCCGAGCCGGCCTGTCGGCGCCGGCCGCTTCTTCATCGAATCGCCTGCGGATGCGATAGGCGGTGCTTCGCTCCGCGGGCACGCGCCCGATCGAGCGGATCATGGCGCGGAACTCTTCGGGCGAGACGTATTCCCCGAAAGTTGCGCCGGCGGACTTTGAGATGCTCTCCTCCATCAGCGTGCCGCCAAAATCGTTCGCGCCGGCGGCGAAACATTCGAGAGACATTTCGATTCCCTGCTTCACCCAGGACACCTGGACGTTTCGAATCGCGCCGTGCAGCAGGACGCGGGCGAGCGCGTGCACGCGCAGATGCTCCTCGCGGGTTGCGCCCGCGCGCGCTCCGCCGTGACGATAGAGGCGCGTATTTTGATGGATGAACCCGAGAGGGACGAATTCCGTGAAGCCGCCCGTGCGCTTCTGAATCTCCCGGAGCAGAAGAATGTGCCGCACCCAGTCCGCGGGCTCTTCCACGTGGCCGTACATCATGGTGGAAGTCGAGGGAATGCCCAGCTCGTGCGCGGCGGTGATAATTTCCACCCAGCGCTTCACCGGGAGCTTGTTGGGGCTGAGCTCGCGCCGAATGCGGTCGTCGAGAATTTCCGCAGCGGTGCCGGGAATGCTGCCGAGGCCTTCTTCCTTCAGCATGCGCAGGTAATCGCGCAGCGGCATGCCCGTTTTCTCGATGCCGTAGGAGATCTCCATCGGCGAGAAGGCGTGGATGTGCATTTGGGGAAGAGCGCGCTTGATGGCGCGGAGGATGTCGCGGTAGAAAAACCCGTCCAGGTCGCGCGGCAGCCCGCCCTGGATGCAAACTTCGGTGGCGCCAACGTCCCAGGCCTGGCTCGCTTTGCGGACGATACCATCGAGCGAGAGCGAATGGGCGTCCGGCGCGCCCGCGCCGCGAGCAAAGCCGCAGAAGCTGCAGCCGACAAAACAGACGTTCGTGAAATTGATGTTACGGTTCACAACGTAGGTGATGACGCCGCCAACGGCCTCGCGCCGCAGCCTGTCGGCGACGGCGATCAGCGCCGCGAGATCGTTCCGCTCGGCGGTGGCAAGCCGCAGGCCCTGTTCGAAGGAGAGCGGCTCGTCCGTGAGGGCCGCCGCCAGGGCATCGCGGACTTCAGGACTCGCGGCAGTGAGAGCGTCGCCGAGGCAGGCGGGCTCGGTGCGCAGAGTTGTATCGCAAGGTTTGCTGTCAGCCATGGCGTTCGCTGCACCTGGATTGTACCGCGAAGGCCCGCGGCGCGCAGCGGTCACTTCTTGGACGCCGGGGAAATCGCGACGGCGAGGGTGTCGTGGTGAGAAGCGATAAGCGTGCGCAGGTAAGGGCCGATCTGCGACGCGCTCGGGAAGCCCGCGGCGCGCGCCGACGCTTCCTGCTGCTCGGCGGGGATGTCGGCGCTCTCGGAGTAATGTTTGAGGTCGCGGTAAAAATCAATCGAGAGAATGTCCCACGCGGCGCCCTGATCGCGCACAAAAATAAACAGCTCGGGCCGGTGCAGTTGTTTCTGATAGGCGCTTTCCATGTCGCGCTCTGTACGCAGCTCAGACAGTTTGCCCGGCAGGGCGTGCATCATTTCGACATGGAAGAAACCTGCGTTGGCGAACGCCGCCTTCAGCGCATCGAGCTGCGGGCCGAACATGAAGACGTCTTCCTGCCAGGCCGTCACGAGTTGGATGCGGGCGGCGATGGAGGCGAGATTCTCCGCTCTCACACGACGCGCGACGCGCTCCGCGGAGTAATACTCCATGTAGCTTCCCATCGGGTAGAGCAGCAGCAAGTCCCAGCGGTCGCCCTGGCTGTGCCGCATCCAGAAGGGCGGCGTGTCGCCCGCGGCCTCGACCAGGGCGGCCTGGGTGCGCAACAATTCAATCAGCTCGAGCAGCCTTCCCGGCGCGGCTTGCACCAGCTCCACGCGGTAAAGATAATTCTCCGCCGAGCCCGCGGCGCCAACCGCAGGCCGTTCCGCCGGAGCGGCAGCGAGCCCGGCAACCGCCGCGCACAGCAAGGCCCCAATCAGAAGTGCCCTCATTCCCCTTTTCTCCTTGTTCCAGTTCTCGCCCCGTTATACCAGAATCCGCCGCAAGCGCAGCTTCGGTCGGCAAGGGAAGCTCGTTCGTTCGGTTCCGGAAGCACATTCCGCCACGGTTCAGCGAGAACAGTGGAACAGGGCAGCCGCCATGTCGTCGTATTGTGCGCGCCCACGCACAAAACTTTCCACCGCCGAAAAGATCTTTCCCAGTCTCTCCGTCGGTGATGTAGAACGCTCAGCGATGCAGAGGTCCTTTAACCGCTCGATTCCGAACTGTTCCCCATCGCGGTCAAACGCATCCATTAGGCCATCCGTATGAAAGAGCACGGAGTCGCCGGGCATCAAATTCACGGTAACCGAATCGTAGCTCGTTCCCGCAATCAGTCCGGGCGGAATTCCTGAGAGGTTCAGCATGCGGCAGCCAGCTGCCGAAAAGTGAAAGGGCCCGGGCATGCCGGCGCTGGCGATTCGCAGCTGGTGGCTGCGCGGGTCGAAGAGTGCGTACTGGATTGTTAAGTACCGACTGGGAAGGCCGCGGATCATCAGCCGCCGGTTAAGAGTCGCGAGAACATCGCTCGGCGACGTTCCCGTCTTATGCACGCCACGCAGTATTCCTATCGCCAAGCCGGCATACAGCGCCGCCGGCAGCCCCTTGCCGGAGACGTCTCCCAGGTAGAGACCGATGGTCTTGTCCATGAGCTCGAAATAATCCAAAAAATCGCCGCCCACCGCCGCCACCGGCCGGAATTCGTGAGAGATGGTCACCGTTCCGACACGCAGCGCGTGCTCCGGCAGCATCAGGCGCTGAATCGCGCGAGCTTCTTCGAGATCGGCTTCTCTCAGTTTCTCGAAGTCCTGCAGTTCCAACACCGGCGCAGTCGTATCCATTCGCTTGTCCGAAAGGAGAACCTTATGCCGGGAAGGGGGATTCTGCGGCTGAGTAAGGTTTAACATAGTGGCCGCGGCTCAGGGCGAAAAAAGCATTGTTGTTTCCTAATGCGGGCCCTTGCGCGTTGTGCTTGCGGGAGAGTTTAAGCGGGGCCCGATACACGTCCGGATGGGACTTCCACGAGCCCCGTTTCCGGCCTGTGACCCACTTGTCCGGTAACCCGACTACACGGCCAAGTGACCAGCCCTTTCAGAAGAGGAGCCGCATGGCGCTGGGATAGGTTCCGAGTGGCCGACGACTCGTCCAGTATCGTCGGATCTACTGCGCACCGATGAACGGCGAACTCTGGGTCACCTGCTTGCACACATCAAACTAACCTGGCCTCCGCAAGATCCAAGGACCATGCGGCTCCAGCTGTTGACCTTCCTTTCAAGGAGACCTACCATTCTCGCCAATGGGCGCCCCCTTCCAAGCCGTAGGCCAGACGGTTTCCCATTACCGCATTCTGCACAAAGTCGGCGCTGGGGGCATGGGCGTCGTCTATGAGGCGGAAGACTTGAAGCTCGGCCGCCACGTGGCCCTGAAGTTCCTTCCCGAAGAAGTCGCCACCGACGCGCATGCCCTGAGCCGATTCCAGCGCGAAGCCAAAGCTGCCTCTGCCCTAAACCACACCAACATCTGCACAATCTACGAAATTGATGAGGTAAATGGGCGAGCCTTCATCGCCATGGAACTGCTGGAAGGCCAGACGCTCGGGCATCTGATCAACGGCAAGCCCTTGCGGATTGAAAACGTTTTGGAACTGGGGATCCAGATTTCTGATGCGCTAGATGCAGCGCACAAACAGAGGATCATCCACCGCGACATCAAGCCCGCAAACATTTTCGTTACCCCGAGGGGGCAGGCGAAGGTTCTGGATTTCGGATTGGCTAAACTGACGCACCAGCCGCCTGCCAGTGTGTCGCTTTCTTCCGTCCCAACAGCCAGCATTGACGATTTGCTAAGCTTACCAGGCGCGGTGATTGGCACACTGACATACATGTCGCCGGAACAAGTACGGGGCGAAGAGCTGGACTCGCGGACAGATCTTTTCTCTTTCGGCGCTTTGCTGTACGAGATGGTGACCGGCGTTCGAGCTTTCTCTGGTGTGACACCGGGGGCTACCACGGACACTATCCTTCATGGCACGCCAACGTCGCCCGTGCGCTTGAATCCCTCCGTGCCTGCCGAACTCGAGCGGATCATCAGCAAGGCGCTGGAGAAGGACCGCAAGCTGCGCTATCAGAGCGCGGCGGATATCCGCGCTGATCTGGAGAGGTTGAGGCAAGGTGGAGCACCCGAGCGGGCACTCTTCCGCAAAGGCGCGTTGGCTCAACGCTGGCCACTTATGGGAATCGGGGCCACAATTGCGCTTTTCGTGATTCTGGCCGCATTTAACGTGGGTGGGTGGCGAGACCGATTGCTGCGCCGCGGAGCTGGCATCGGCCGGATCCAATCTTTGGCTGTACTACCCCTTCAGAATCTCTCAGGGGATCCCGCCCAGGACTATTTCGCGGACGCCATGACTGAGCAGCTGACTACGGACTTGGCCCAGATCAGTTCCCTTCGCGTGATCTCTCGAACCTCGGCCATGAACTACAAAGGAGCCAAGAAGCCCCTGCCACAGATTGCGCGGGAGTTGAACGTCGATGGGGTTGTGGAAGGGTCGGTGCAGCGCTCTGGTCAGCAAGTGCGAATTACCGTCCAGTTGATTCACGGTGCGACGGATCAACATATGTGGGCCAAGACTTATGAGCGATCCTTGCAAGATGTCTTGGCGCTGGAGAATGAGTTGGCCGCGGAAATTTCAAGAGAGGCTGGTGGCACTTTAAATCCACTGCAACAGGTGCGCTTGGCTAGCGCGCGAAAAGTGAATCCCGAGGCCTACGAGCTCTATCTCAGGGGCAGCTCCTATTTCGATGAATTTGACCTGCTAAAGAGTGTCGACTATCTCAACCAGGCAATCAAGTTGGACCCGAACTTTGCGGCGTCGTACGCCAAGATGGCCCAGGCTTATTACTTCCTGGGATTCTTCAATTTGATGGCGCCCAATGTCGCATTCCCAAGAATGAAGGACGCGGCTCTGAAAGCACTGGAAAGAGACGGAAACCTCGCAGCTGCCCACGGGGCGCTGGCTCTGGTGAAGCTTCATTATGACTGGGACTTTCCGGGAGCCGAAATAGAATTCAAACATGCTCTGGAGCTAAATCCCAACAATGCCGACATCCGCCACGACTACTCTCATTATTTGATCGCTATGGGAAGGCTCGAGGAATCCGCGACGGAAAGCGACCGTGCCTTGCAACTCGACCCCATCAACACCGGCCTCAGAGCCTGCCTTTGCTGGCATCGTTACTTCGCCCGTCAATACGGCGAATCCGTAGCTCAGGCATTGAAAGCCATTCAGGCGGAGCCGAATGACAGCTGGTCCCACATCATTCTTGGCTGGGATTACGAGCAACAAGGTAGATTTGAAGAGGCGATCTCGGAGTTACAGAAAGCGGTAAAGCTTTTCGGTGACAAGGAGTTCGCGCTGGCAGCCTTAGGACACGCCTACGCGGTGGGGGGCAAGAAGCAACAGGCAAAAGTAGTTCTAGCGAAATTGAAGGGCATTGAGAAGCATGGTTACGTTTCCGCTTTCGACATGGCAGTCATCTACACGGGAGCGGGTGATAAAGAAAAAGCCCTGCAGTGGTTTCAGAAAGCCTTTGAGGAGCGTTCGAGCTTTTTGATTTACAGCCGATGGGAGCCGCGGCTCGATCCCCTGAGAAGCGACCCGCGCTTCCAGGATCTGCTGCGCCGCATCCGCCTTCCAACTTAGGCTAACCCTCGGCCACCCAGAAATCATTCTTTCGGCATGACCTTCGTCGGCTAACCGGAGATTTGGCCCGCCCTGTAATACCTTGTGTTCGCGCCTGGATCACGGGGCACTCGGAAGTAATCCACTTGTCTGATGAACGCGCTTACGGGACAAGTGAAATCTAGCTAACTCCCCAGATGTCCCCTTTGGGGAAGCTGTCCACTTGGGCGTGCAGTAGGCAAATCGGAAACGGATTCACTCCTCACTCTCTTCTCCTCTGGCCCGCGCGCCGCCGCTTCCGCTAAAATGAAACCGTGGCAATGAAGCGCGGACGCATTATTCTGCTCGTCGTGATCGTGATCCTGACCGCGGGCGCGTGGCTCGCGTCGCGCATCCTCCACGACGGCCTGAGCGCGAAAGCGGCACCCAGCCGCCTCGAAACGGCGGTTGCGCGCCGCCTGCGGCATCTCGCGATTCCCTCCGGAGCGCGCGCGCTGGCGAATCCCGTGCCTGCTTCGCCGGAAGCCGTGCTCGAGGGCATGCTCCATTTCGCGGACCACTGCGCCACCTGCCACGCCAACGACGGCAGCGGCGACACGCTCTATGGCCGCCGCCTCTATCCCAAGCCGCCGGACATGCGGCAGCCCGCAACGCAGGAGCTCTCCGACGGCGAGCTATTCTGGATCGTCGAGAACGGCGTGCGGTTCACCGGGATGCCGGCGTTTTCCACGCACCGCGAGGAAGAAGCAAGCTGGGAACTCGTGCGGTTTATCCGGCACCTGCCGCAGCTCACGCCCGCAGAGCGCGCGGAGATGGAGCGCAACAATCCAAAGTCGCCCGGGGATCTGGCCGAGGAACAGGAAGAAAAAGAATTTTTGCGCGGGAAGAATCCTGCGGCAAAATCGGAAGCGAAGGCGCATCATCATCATTAGTGCGGGGTGGCTTCCCGCGCCCGGAGGAGGCTCGATGAGACGAATCGTGATTTCACTGCTCGTGTTGATGCTGGCGACTGCCGCCGTGGCGGCGGCTCACGATGGAAAGAAACACCTCCTCGGAACAGTCATCAAGATTGGGTCCAATCAGATCAGCATCGAAACCAAAGACAGCGTGACGGTCGAGGTGAGCATCACGCCGTCAACCGTATTCACGAAGGACGGCAAGCCGGCGAAGCTGAAGGATATCGGGCTGGGCGACCGCGTGGTCATTCACGCCACGGCCAAGGGAACCGGCTACGAAGCCAACGAAGTGCAAATCGCCAAGCCGCTGAAGCCCAAGCCTAGCTTCTGATTCGCCCGGCCGCTCGGCGCGCGGAGAGTGCGTCCAGCACTTCGCCCGGCGCGCCCTCCGCCACCACGCGTCCCGCGTCCAGCGCGATCATTCGCTCGCCAAGCGCGTGCGCTTCCTCGCGGCTGTGCGTCACGTAGAGAATCGCCAGCCGCCGCGCCGCGTTCCAGCCGCGCAAGTCTTCCACGATTCCGGCTTTCACTTCCTCATCGAGCGCCGAAAGCGGCTCATCGAGCAGGAGCACTCTCGGCTCGGAGACCAGCGAGCGGGCGAGCGCCGCGCGCTGCTGCTCCCCGCCGGAGATTTCCCCGGGCCGGCGGGCGGCGGTGTGGCCGGCGCGGAAAGATTCGAGAATTTCAAGCGCGCGTTCGCGCCGCTCCGCCGGCGGAAGATGCGCCAGCCCGTAGGCGACATTCTCCTCGATGGTCAGGTGCGGAAACAACGCGAGCGATTGAAACACGCAGGCCAGTTGCCGCTTCTGCGGCGGAAGATTCGTTCGCGCAGCCGAATCGAAGAGCAAGCGCTCCCCCGCGGCGATGCGCCCGGCGTCCGGCTGGGTCACCCCGGCGATGCAATCGAGCAGCGTAGACTTCCCGGCTCCCGACGGGCCGAACAGAATCGTGAAGCCCTGCGGGATTTCGAGGTCAACATCCAAAAGGAACGAGGTCGCGCCCCGGCTGCGGTACTCCTTGCGAACCCTCGCACTCACGGCCGGCGGCGTCATCGCGCGCTCCACGGAGACCACACGCGGCGGTTCACCGCGTAAACGACTGCGAGCGCGCTGAAGGAAATAAGAAGGAGCACAAGGGCCAGCCGGCCCGCCGCAGCGTAGTCCAGCGCCTCGACCGAATCGTAGATGGCGATGGAAACCGTGCGCGTGACGCCGGGCAGATTGCCGCCCACCATCAGCACCACGCCGAACTCGCCCAGCGTGTGCGCGAAGCTGAGAACCAGTGCCGTGACCAGTCCCGAGAACGAGAGCGGCAAAACCACGCGGCGAAACGTTCGCAGCCGCGATGCGCCGAGCACCGCGGACGCCTGGAGCAGCTTCGGGTCCACGCTGCGGAACGCGCTCACCAGTGGCTGCACCGTGAACGGCAAACTGTAGAGCAGAGACGCGACCACCAGCCCTTCGAAGGTGAATGCGAGCCCATGCCCAAAAACCGAATGCCAGATGCGGCCCAGCGGGCTGCGCGGCCCCATCGCCAGAAGCAGGTAGAAGCCGAGCACCGTCGGCGGCAGGACCAGCGGCAGAGCCACGACCGCCTCGATCAGGAATCGCCCGCGCCACCGCCCGAAGGCCAGCCACGCCGCCAGCGGCAGGCCCGCGGCAAGCAGCAGCAGCGAAACAAGCGCCGCCAGGCGCAGTGAGAGATACAGGGCCTCGAGGCTCATCGGCGCTCCGGCACCGCAGGAGGTTGCGGCGGAATCGTGAAACCGTATTTTTCAAGGACGGCGCGGCCGGCGGGACTCTTCACAAAATCGAGAAATGCGCGCGCGGCCTCTTTGTTCCGGGAAGATTTCAGCACGATGGCAGCTTGTTCGAGCGGCGGGTGCGCGTCCGCCGGCACGAGCCAAAATCTTCCCGCGTCCTTCAGGGGCGGTGACAGGGCGAGCGAATACGCCAGAATCCCCGCTTGCGCGTTGCCCGATTGCACGAATTGCGCCGCCTGGGAAATGTTTTCGCCGTAAACGAGTTTGGCTTCCACTTTTTCGAAAATGCCGGCGCTTTTTAACGCGGCAAGGGCGGCGCGGCCGTAAGGCGCGTGCTGCGGGTTCGCGATGGCGATTTTCCCAATGGCCGGATCCAGGAGGGCAGCCCAGCCGCGCCTGGCAACGTCCACCGGAGAATTCGCCGGAACCCACACGACGATCCGGCCGACGGCATAGGTATAGAGAGTGCCAGGTTCCGCGCGGCCCGCGGCTTCGAGCCGGCGCGCATAGTCCACGTCGGCCGAGAAAAACAGATCGAAGGGCGCGCCGCTCTCAATCTGCGAGAAAAAGTTTCCACTCGAACCGTACACCGCGCTCACGTGATGTCCCGTCTGTTTTTCGAATTGCGCCGCCATTTCCTGCATGGCAAGTCGCAGGTCGGCGGCGGCGGCGACGGTGATCTCTCGAGCGGGCGAAGCGTGCCCGCTCGGGACGGCGAAAAGCGCGAGCAAGGCGGCCAGGATTCCGCAACCGCTGCTGATGCAGAGAATCAGCCGTGGCGCGAAAGCAGGATGGGCGGAAGAGGGCATCGCACGCGGCCGCGTCACACGCGGAGGATCATCACTTCCGTCGCTTTCACCAGCGCGGCGGCGCGGTCGCCCGGCTTCAGCCGCAATTCGCGCGCAGCGTCGGCCGTAATGATCGCCGTGATGGTTTGCTCGCCAATCGCAATGCGCACTTGAGCGAGCAGGCCGTCGAACTTCACTTCGCGCACGCGCCCGATGAGCTGGTTGCGCCCGCTGATGCGACGGAAATCGCCGCGGCGCTTCTTGAAGTCACCGCGCTCGAGCTTTTTCGGAAGCAGGCGGTCAATCTCGCTCTCGGGGACGCGGTGATGCCCGCCGGGTGTCTTCGCTGTCCGGATCTTGGCGCGATAGATCCATTGCTTCAGCGTGGGGTAGCTGATGCCGAGGATGCGGGCCGCTTCTCGCGGCGAAAGAAGACGCACGGACACGCCGAACCCTCCTGGAGATGGGCACATTACCCCATTTCTATTCGCAATAGCAATATGATTTTATACGATTCTGTCGGTCTCGGAGCAAGCGAGCTTTCTGGGCCGCCTGAGGGGACGCTAATTCCGCAGGGGCTTCCCGGTCTTCAGGGTGTGCGCGATGCGCTCCTGCGTCTTGCGTTCGCCGCAGAGGGAGACGAACGCCTCGCGCTCGAGATCCAGCACGTATTGCTCGCTGACCATCTGCGGCGCGCTCAACGGTCCTCCGGCGAGGATGTTCGCGAGCTTGCGCGCCACGTGCGCGTCGTATTCCGAGGCGAAGCCGCCGCGGGCGAGCATGTGAATCGCGAGCTTTGCGCCGGCGAGGAATTGCTGCCCGAGGACGCGGATCTGCGTCGTCGCGGCGCCCTCGGCCGGAGAAGCCGCTGCTGGGCGGTAGCCCGCGCGGACCAAGCCGAGCGCGGTTTCCTTGGCGTCGGCGACCAGGCGGTCGCGGTTGATCGAGACGCCGTCTTCGCGGCGGAGGAAGCCGAGCGAGCGGGATTCTTCGGCGCTGGTGCCGACCTTGGCCATGGCGATGGTCTCGAAAATGGGCTTGAGGGCGTGGAAGAGATCGAGATCCTCTCCGCCGGCCGCATGTTCGTTGGCGCGGATGAGCATCTCCTTCGTGCCCCCGCCGCCGGGAATCAGGCCGACTCCGGTTTCCACCAAGCCGATGTAGGCTTCCGCGGCGGCCTGCGTTCTCGGCGTGTGCAGGCCGATCTCGCACCCGCCGCCGAGGGCCATTCCCTGAGGGGCGGCGACGACGGGCTTCCGCGCGTATTTCAGGGCAAGATTCACGTTCTGGAATTGCCGCACGGCCATGTGGATCTCATCCCACTCCTGCTCCTGCGCGGCGACGAGCACGAGCATGATGTTTGCGCCGACGGAAAAATTCACGGCCTGGTTGGCGATGACCATGGCGTCGAAATCGCTGTCCAACCGCTTCAGCCCTTTGAGGAGCATGGCGACGAGGTCGGCGCCGATGGCGTTCATCTTGGCGTGGAACTCGCAACAGACCACGCCGTCGCCGAGGTCAATCAGGCTGGCGCCGGAGTTGTGCTCCACTTCACGCCCCGCCTCCTTGAGCGATTTGAGAATCAGCATGCCCTTCGCTTCTTCGACGGGCTTCATGGCGCCGGTCGAAGGGTCGAAGCAGGAAGTTCTTCCCTTCTCCGAGTCATAGAAAGACTTGCGGCCGGAAGCGAGGAGTTTCTGGACGAGCGGGGGGAGCGCGCGGCCCTCTTTTTCGACCTGCGCCGCGAAAGCGGAAACACCGATGATGTCCATCAGCTCGAAGGGCCCGCTCTCCCAGAGGAATCCCCAGCGCAGGGCGCAGTCCACGTCGGCGAGGCTGTCGGAAATCTCCGGGATGCGCCGCGCGGCGTAGAGGCACATTTCGGAGAGCGCGCCCCAGATGAATTTCTGCGCCTTGTCGGCGGGCTGCCCGGCCAGGATGGGGCCGAGTAGCGCGTGCAGCCGCTCGCGCGTGTCCTCGATGTTCTTGCCAAGATCGAGCGAGGCGAATTTCGCTTTCTGCCGGGGGCGGTACTCCATGGTGTTGATATCGAGGGTGAGGGTTTCGCTCTCGGCGCCTTTTTTGACGCGCTGGTAAAAGCCCTTGCCCGTCTTGTCGCCGAGCATCCCGCGCCGGGCCATCTCCTCGATGAACGCGGGCACGCGGTACATCTCGCGTGCTTCATCGTTGGGCGCGGTCTCGTAGATGTTTTTCACCACGTGCAGCAGGACGTCCAGGCCCACGAGGTCCGCCGTGCGGAACGTCGCCGACTTCGGCTGGCCGACCGCCGGGCCGGTGCACGCGTCGACTTCCTCGATGGTCATGCCGAGCGAGGTCATGAGCCGCAGCACATTCAGCATCGAGAAAGTGCCGATGCGGTTGGCGATGAAGTTCGGCGAGTCCTTGGCGACGACCACGCCCTTGCCAAGCCGCCGGTCGCAGAAATCGCTCAGCGTCTGGACGACGTCCGGCAAGGTCTTCGGCCCGGGGATGAGCTCCACCAGTTTCATGTACCGCGGCGGATTGAAGAAATGCGTCCCGGCCCAGTGCTGCTGGAACTCCTCCGGGAGACCTTCGGCGATCAGGTGAATGGGCAGCCCCGACGTATTGGTGGTCACGATGGAGCCGGGCTTGCGCACCTGCGCCACACGGGCGAGCAGCTTGCGCTTGATTTCGAGGTTTTCGGCGACGACTTCGATGATCCAGTCGGCTTCGGCGCAGCGCGCCAGATCATCTTCAAAATTCCCGATGGCGATGCGCTCGGCAAACGAGGGATGAAAAAAAGCCGCCGGGCGGGATTTTTTCGCGGCTTCGAAGCCCGCGCGGACGATGCGGTTGCGCTCCGCCGCAGGAGCGCCGGGGGCGAGATCCGGCGGCACGATATCGAGCAGCAGGCACGGCAAACCGGCGTTTGCAAAATGGGCGGCGATGCGGGAACCCATCGTTCCCGCGCCGAGGACGACGGCCTTTTCGATCCGACGATTCATGTGATCCCTTCCCTTTCGAGGTCTGCAGCAAGGCAGGTTACAAAACCGGCAAGCGCCGGTCAAACGATACGTTCCAGCGGGCCGGCGTCACGTTAGAGTCTAGGAGGAATGGTGCCCCAGAAAGTGAACACGGCGATCGACTGGCTGCGCGGAGCGCGAAAGAAGCTCCGCTCTTTCGCCTACGCCGGCCCGGCGGGAGAACCGGCGCGGCCGCGCGTGGGCCTGGCGCTTTCGGGGGGATTTGCGCGCGGGATCGCGCACATCGGAGTCTTCCGCGTGCTGATGACGGCGGGGATTCCGATCGATTGCGTCGCCGGAACCAGCGTCGGCTCGCTGCTGGGAGCGGGCTTCTGCGCCGGCGTGCCGCTCGAGGAGATGGAGAAGGCCGGGCTCGAAACAAAGTTCACCGATTTCGGCCGCTGGACTCCCTCCTGGCTCGGTTTGGCCACCAATAAGCGCCTGGAGGCGTATTTCGAGCGCCTCTCGCCGGTGCGCACGTTCGAAGAGATGGACATCCCGTTTGCGATTGCGGCGACGGACCTGAACGCCGGCATAGCGGTCTATTTCACGGAGGGCCCGATTTTCCCGCCGATGCGCGGCTCCTGCGCGTACCCCGGGCTGTTCGTCCCGGTCCATTACCAGGGGCACACCCTGGTGGACGGCTTCCTCGCGGCGCCGGTGCCGATCGAGGGAGCGCTGCTGCTCGGCGCGGACATCGTCATCGCCATCTACCTCGAAGCTGGCCACGTGGAAAACCCGCGCACGGTCGCCGACGTCATCAGCCGGTCGTTCACCATCATTCAGGGCAAGGCGGATCTCGCCTGGCGGCAACAGGCCGACGTGATCATCGAGCCGGATGTGAAGCCGTTCATTTGGGACGATTTCACAAAAACTCCGGAACTGATCGCTGCGGGGGAGGCGGCGACGCTCGAAGCGCTGCCGAGAATCCGCGAGAAAATCGACGCGTTCCGGCGCGAACCCGCCCGCTAGTGCCGAGCAGCGTCCGAATCAGGCCATGCGGGCCGCCTCGACGCGGACCTCCCGGCCGTTGCCCTTGCCGCGCTGAGTGAGCCAGGCGGAGAGGGCTTCGGCGAAGCGCTCCGGCGTGACGCGGAAACTGACTTCGACGCGGCCCTCGGCGGTGGGCAGCGTGTCGTCGAACTCGGCCGCATTCGTGAAATTCCTCATGCAGAACTGATCCAGCCAGTCGAGGGGGCAAAGTTTCCGCTCGCCGCCGATCACCACGTGAACTTCCAGCTTCTGCGCGTACATAGACGCAGTATAGACGAACAAATCGAGACAGTGACAATCCGGAACTATTCCCGATCAGCGGATGATGCGGTTGTATATCGTGTCGCCGAAGATTTTGTCGGTCCAATGCGAAGTGTGGGCGGCGAGCGGCAGGATTCCCCAGAGAAGCGCACGAAAATGCGATAGCGGTTTGTGAGGGTTATGCAGAAATGTAATTACCCTTGACTTTAACAATCCTGCGGAAGCAGAATCTGCCCCACGCCGCTGAAGCGTTAGGATCTCAGCTGCGCCCGACTCGAGCAAGTTACGAATCTTCCATCGATGATCGGGCATAAAGTCCCGAGGGAGTGGCGCAATGCCCAAGGCAACTCATTACACGGTCGTGGTGATTGGAACCGGCTTTGGCGGCACGATGACGGCCCTCCCGCTCGCCCGTGCGTTCAGCGACCGCAAAAAGGGCGAAACGGTCCTCATGCTTGAGCGCGGCACGTGGTGGACCACTCCCGTCGGTACCGTACAGGACAAGGAAGTCTCAACGTATGATTTTCTGGTGAAGAAGGAGCACCCGGTCCAATTCTGGTCAACACCGAACAACTTCCGGGGCTTCATCGACATCTTTACGCGTTGCTTCCGCAGAAAAAAGAATGAAGACGGTCTTTACGATTTTTCGATTATGGGGCGGCGCGG
>DASZZJ010000016.1:0-17429 GCA_035545075.1 Candidatus Acidiferrales bacterium | reverse complement strand
CTCTGGCCGTGGGGTCAGGTGTAGGAGAGATTCCTGGGATCGAGAGTGTCCTAAGGGCCAGGATCGGTTCGCGGCGATCTTGCGCGGTCGTTAGAGCCGTGCGCCACCGAAGTTTTCTCCATGCGTCAGACAGGGTCAGCGTGCGGAGGCCGGTTTGCCCTTTGCGCCGGCGGCAGCGGCGTGGGCGGCGAGTTTTTCGCTCTCCGCGGGAGCGCCCTGGCCGTTCGCGGGACTTGCGCTGGCCCCGACGGGCGGAGGAAGCTCCAGCTTCTTGCGAAGAGCGGCTTCGAGCTTGTCGCGAATGTCCGTGTTTTCCTTGAGGAAGATGCGGGCGTTCTCGCGGCCTTGGCCCATGCGCTCGCCGGCGAAGCTGAGCCACGTGCCGGATTTTTCGACGACGCTCTTATCCACACCGAGGTCGATGAGGTCGCCCTCGCGAGAGATACCTTCGCCGTAGAGGATGTCGAATTCGGCTTCGCGGAAGGGAGCCGCAACCTTGTTTTTCACGACTTTGCCGCGTGTGCGCGAGCCGACCACCCTGTCGCCCTCCTTGATGGACTGGATGCGGCGGATATCCACGCGCATCGAGGCGTAGAACTTGAGCGCGCGGCCGCCCGTGGTGGTTTCCGGATTGCCGAACATGACACCGATTTTTTCGCGGATCTGGTTGATGAAGATGAGGCAGGTGCGAGACTTCGAGACAATCGCGGTGAGTTTGCGCAGCGCCTGCGACATCAGCCGCGCCTGCAGGCCCATCGTTGGCTCGCCCATTTCGCCTTCGAGCTCGGCTTTGGGGACCAGCGCGGCGACGGAGTCCACGACGACAACGTCCACGGCGCCGGACCGGATCAGCGTTTCGGCGATTTCGAGGGCCTGCTCGCCGTTGTCGGGCTGGGAGACGAGCAGATTGTCCACGTCCACGCCGAGCTTGCGGGCGTAACCAGGGTCGAGCGCGTGCTCGGCGTCAATGAAGGCTGCTTGGCCGCCGAGCTTCTGGGCTTCGGCAATGACGTGGAGGGTGAGCGTCGTCTTGCCGCCGGATTCGGGGCCGTAGACTTCGATCACGCGGCCGCGGGGAAAGCCGCCGACGCCCAAAGCGGCGTCGAGCGAGAGGCAACCCGTGGGAATCACGTTCACGGGGACCAGGACGTCCCGGTTGCCCAAGCGCATGATCGAGCCTTTGCCGTAGCTCTTCTCGATTTGCGCGATCGCCGCATCCAGCAATTTCGATTTTTCGTCTGCCATGTCACACCTCGGAAGAGGAATAGGAATCGAGGCCAGGGGCCGGGCTCGCGCCGCGAACGGCGCCGCCCTCGCCGGAGACTTTGCGAGAGGTGCAGTTTACCACTCGATTCACCGGGTTGCAGCAACCGTTTTCGAGCTCGCGGGCCAGCACCTAGCCTCCTTGCGTAAGGGACATTACCCCAATAGCGAATAAAAAGCAAATATTATCTTCGCCATGTATTCGCCTTTGCCTCCTGGCTGACCTCGCTCCGGCGTCATGGCTTCTCCGGCGAATAGTGGTAAAAGCCGCGGCCGGATTTACGCCCGAGCCACCCAGCGGCGACATATTTTTTTAGGAGCGGGCAGGCCCTGTATTTGGGGTCGCCGAGGCCTTCCTGGAGGACCTGCATGACGTCCAGGCAGACGTCGAGGCCGATGAAGTCGGCTAATTCGAGCGGGCCCATGGGATGGTTCATGCCAGTTTTCATGACCGCGTCCACGGCTTCAACGGTGGCGACGCCCTCCATAACGGCGTAAGCCGCTTCGTTGATGAGGGGCATCAGTACACGGTTGCTCACGAAGCCGGGCGCGTCGTTGACGACGACAGGCTTCTTGCCGAGCTTTTCGGCGAGTTGCATCGTCGTTTCGAAAGTCGCGTCGCTCGTCTGCAGAGCGCGGATGACCTCGACAAGGACCATCACGGGCACGGGGTTCATGAAGTGCATGCCGACAATGCGGTCGGGGCGCGAAGTCAGCGCGGCCAGGGTGGTCACGGAGATGGATGAGGTGTTGCTGGCGAGGATGACTTCGGGACGGACGATGCGGTCGGCCTCGGTGAGTACGGCCCTCTTGATTTCGAGCTTTTCGGGGACGGCTTCAACGACGAAATCGGCCCTGGCGATGGCGGCCATGTCCGTGACGGGCAGGAGGCGGGAGAGGATTGCGTTGCGGTCGGACTCGGCAACCTTGCCCTTCTTGATTTCGCGGTCGAGATTTTTGGCGATGGTTTCGATGGCGCGGTCGAGGAAGCGCTGCTCGACGTCGCGGAGGATGACGTTGTGGCCGGACTTGGCGAAGACATGGGCGATGCCGTTGCCCATGGTCCCGGCGCCGAGAACAGCGACAGTCCGGATTTTCTCCACGCTCATCAAGATCTCCGTGGATTGACGCTGTTAAGGAAACACCATCACAGGAAAGCGGTCAAGCGCCGATCTCAACCGGCAGACTGCGGACCGGCTCAATACTCCGGGAAACAGCCTCGAGAATAGAAATGGTGGGCGAGATGCCTGCGCTACTCCGGAGGAACGCCTTCGGTGATTTCGCGGAGGATTTCGCGGGCGGCCGGCTCGTCGGGGGGAAGGACGTAGAGAAGATGCTCACCGCTCAGCTCGTCGGCGCGGCAGTGGATCCGATTCTCGCGAAGAGAGGCAGAAAGGAGGTCTGCGAAGGCGGGAGAATCTCCTTTCCAAACTTCGACAGTGGCGTCCTCAGAATACCAATCGTCCGGGTCCCAGCCGGATCTCGAACTTGCTTCGCCGGCCGCGTACGCACCTCCTGCGGAAGGCTCCCCACCTGAATCGTCCTGCTCCGTGGACGGCTGAGAAGAAATTCCTCTCTGGAAACTAGTCTTATTAAGACTAGTAGAGACGGTAGCAGTTTCCTCCGCCAGGTTCTTCCCCGTCGACAAAAGCCGAAGGGAATCCTGCTCGGCCGGGTCTGAACCGAACGCCTCCTTCACCGCGGCCTCGGCTCTTTCGAATAAAGAAAAGGGCACACCGATCTGAAACGCTGGCTGCGAAACGATGTTGAAAAGATGATCTCCCCGTTGCACGGTCTTATAGTGAATTCCCTCGTCTTCGAGCAGCGCGCAGAGTTCTGCATGAAGGCGAGGGTCATCTCCTTCCCAGAACGCACAGAACGGGTCGTCCTCGCTTTCGCCAGGCACGTGCGGCAGGGCCGGTTCAAGCGCAACGTTGCAATCAGCGCAGACGAATGTGCCCTGGCGGTACTCGGCGTGACAAACGGGGCAGAACATGACGGGCGGGATTCTACTCCAGTGGGACTACTTCAGGCGTGTGGCGTGCCTTCTGTGAGTTCGCGAAGGATTTCGCGGGCAGCGGATTCCTCGGCGGGCATGACGAAGAGCCGGAGCGTGCCGGACCCGGCCACCTCGCGGCGGAATCCGATGTAGTTCTCGCGCAGGCAATCCTCAAGAACTTTCTCAAGGGAAGCATCATCGCCGGACCAGAGTTCGAGCGTTGCCAGGGCGGGCTTCCAAGGAAGTCCCTTGGCACTCGATTCGTTCGGCTCAGCGCCCTCCTCGATGTCCGCGGCGGATGAGCTCTCACCAACGGCAAATGGCAAGGACTCGGAGATGCCATCGAGGAGCTGCCTCGCGGCAGGGGCGTCCGAAGCGAACACGCGGATCTCGTATTTGGGGCGGGGCATGCCAAGCTCGAAGACCAAATGATTTTCGGTGGACTGAACGTGATGCCGGATGCCTGCTTCGCGCAGGGCGGCAATCGCCTGGCTCACGGCAACGGGATCGCCGCTCTTCCAGACAAGTTCCAGCCGCTCGCGGCGCTCTTTTTCATTCATTGGCCGTCCGCGAAGAGATTCGGCAACCAACTCGGCGCCGCAGACCGTGCAGCGGTCGTGGACATCGGAGTATTCCGCGTCACATAGCGGGCAGTATTTCATTCTTGGCCTGACCCAACCGAAGCAAACGCTTTCACAGGCGCTCGACGGCGAGAGCGACGGCGTTGCCTCCGCCAAGACAAAGCGCGGCGATGCCGCGCTTCAGGTTGCGGCGGTGGAGCTCATAGAGCAAGGTGACGAGGATGCGCGCGCCGGAAGCCCCGATGGGGTGGCCGAGGGCCACCGCGCCGCCATTGACGTTGACCTTTTCCGGGTTGAGCCGGAGCTGGCGCGTCACGGCGATAGCAGCCACGGAAAAGGCTTCGTTCAGCTCGATGAGGTCCACGTCCTTTTCGCGGTCCCAGCCGGTTTTTTGCAGGAGCTTCTCGACCGCGTCCACCGGGGCCATCATGACCCATTTCGGTTCGACGCCGCTGACGGCCTGCGCGACGATGCGGGCCATTGGCTGTTTGCCGAGACGCACGGCGCTGCGCTCGCTGGTCACGACGAGCGCGGCGGCGCCGTCGTTGGTGCCGGGGGCGTTCCCCGCGGTGACCGTGCCGTCTTTCTTGAACGCGGGCCTAAGTTTGGCGAGCGCCTCCATCGTGGAGTCCTCGCGCGGCGATTCGTCATACTTGACGACGACGGGGTCGCCCTTTTTTTGCGGCACCTCGATGGGAAGGATCTGCGATTCGAAGAAACAAGACTTGCGCGCGCGAACTGCTTTCTGGTGGCTTTCGACGGCGAAGCGGTCCTGCTCTTCGCGCGTGATGCCGTATTTTTCGGCGACGAGCTCGCCGGTCATGCCCATATGGAAGTTTTCATAGGCGTCCCAGAGGCCGTCGGCGATCATGGAGTCAATGATCTTGCCGTCGCCGAGGCGGTATCCGGTGCGGGCCTGAGTGAGCAAATAGGGGCAGTTGGACATGCTTTCCATGCCGCCCGCGACCAGAATTTCGGATTCACCGGTCTGGACGGCCTGCGCCGCCAGCGCCACCGCTTTGAGGCCGGAGCCGCAAACCTTGTTGATGGTCATGGCGGCTACGCGAGGATTGCATCCGCCCTTGAGCGCAGCCTGGCGCGCGGGGTTTTGGCCGAGGCCGGCCTGGACGACGTTGCCGAGAATCGCTTCGTCCACCAGTTGCGCTTCGATTCCCGCGCGGCGGATGGCTTCGGCGACAACCTTGCCGCCGAGTTCGGGAGCGGAAAAGCCGGCGAGGCCGCCCTGGAATTTGCCGATGGCGGTGCGGACTACGCTGAGAATGACGGGGATTTCCATGGTGCTGCCTCCAGAACGACGGAAGAACGAATCCCTATTATAGCGAGATGGGAAGAAAAGAGCGCATTTGCCACCCCATGAGCGGCCAGGGCAATCTGAGGTTGACACCAGAGGGCGGCAGGCATATGGTTTTGCGCAAGGATAAAGTTGAAATCGGAAATTCCCGTTCAGTAGGTTTCTATCCTCAATCACTCGTGAACATCTTCACCCCCATCGTTATTGCTGGGCTCGTCGCTGCGCTTCTGGTTTTCCGCGCCGATCTGCGGCGCCGAAGACTCTCGCTTCGGCGGACTTCCGGTTGGCACCTGCTGTCCGCGCTCGACGTGGCATGCCCGGCAGTAACCATCGGGGCGCTTGCCGTGCTGCTCGTCGCCGCGATTTCACGCTCTCAGGGCACCGTGCTCCTGTACTCGCCCACCGTCTGGCGGGCTATCGCGGGCGTGCTGACCTTCGTTTTTATCTGGGCCGAAGGCCGGCGCCAAATCCAATTCCAACGGCCTGCGGGGATTGTTCTCGGCGAATGGTTGATACTTGCCGGCGCGTACCAATTACTCGAGTCAATCGTCTTCGGCCAGGTCTCCGGCTTCCCTCATGGAACGGGTCCGCGGCTGCTGTGCATCTTGGCGATTTTTTGCGGGGCCATCTTGATTGCCGTCGTCGTTCCGCCCTTCATGAAAGGGGACGAGGCGTATCGGATCCTGGAGCGCGTTGCCGAACAAGGCGAATCCGTTCAGGCAGAGTGGGTGCCTCCGACGCGGGAGTGTCCTCATCCCGAGCACTGGCAGATGGTCGATTCGCAAACCTCCGAACTCGAGGTTCTCGAATTCCTGAAGTCGGTGGTCATGACTGTCAAGCCGCATCTCATCGTTGAGACCGGCACGTTCATCGGCCACAGCACCATCAAAATGGCCGAAGGGCTCAAGGCCAATGGCTTCGGGCGGATCATCACGATCGAGTACGACCCCGCGATCTTCGCGAAGGCCAAGGAACGCATCGATGCCTCGGGGCTGGGAAGCTGGATTGAATATCGCAACGAGTC
Organism: Candidatus Acidiferrales bacterium; assembly: GCA_035545075.1. Taxonomy (GTDB): domain Bacteria; phylum Acidobacteriota; class Terriglobia; order Acidiferrales; family UBA7541; genus Acidiferrum. Next base: position 11,250 of record DASZZJ010000016.1, on the reverse strand, counting down.
GAGCCTCGAAACCCGCATTGACGGAACCATTGACATTCTATTCAGCGACAGCCATCTGCCCATCCGCGAGCAGGAGATCCGCCGCTTTCTTCCTCAGATAGATCCCCGCGGACTGATTCTCGTCCATGATGCCAGTTCGCATTTCCAGGTCGTGCGCGAATCAGCATTGCGGCTCGAGCAAGAGGGCCTGCTTTCTGTCGTTTTACTGCCCACCCCTCGCGGCCTGGTAATCGCACAGAAGCGCGAAGGCCGCAAGTAGCTTCCAGGATTCCGCTTACATGTTGAATATCGACTTTTGAACCTGAGTCTTTGTCCTGGCTCCGCAGTAGTACACCCTTCAGGCTGTGACCACGTCTACGGCACCATGGCTGATCCGTCCCCGTCCTTCGGTATCAAATCCAAAATTGAAGTGGGAAAGTCCGCGCCGGCGATCTCGAGCTGAGTCAGTTGAATGGTGCTGACCGTGAACTGAGGAAGGGTTGCGAAGTGGCCCGCAATCCAGCCGAGCGTTCCCGACTTCGGGTGGAGCTTCCAATCCCACTTATCGGCGGGTACGCGCTGAAGGGTCTTCCGCGTGTTGGACATTTCGCGGTCGAATTCGCCGAGCAGCAATTGATTGGTGGCCATGTTTATCTCCAAAAGGGTTTCGTAGAGGTTCGGTCGGGGCGGCCAATGTACTATCCGTGCGGTTTTCTTGCTTTCCTATCGCCTGGGCGGGAGAATCGCAGCATGGCACACCAATTCACAACGTCGTATGTAAAGGATTCGCTCGGCGTGTTCCGCTACTACAAGAAGCTAGGCGACCGCGCGATCGAGCAATGCCCGAACGAAGCGCTTTTCGCCGCACTTGACCCGGAGTCGAATTCCATTGCCGTTCTCGTGAAGCACCTGGCGGGCAATATGCGCTCGCGGTGGACGGATTTCTTGACGAGCGATGGCGAGAAGCCCGACCGGCACCGCGACACGGAATTCGAGGAGCCGCCGAAAAGGCGCGAAGAGCTGCTGGCGATGTGGGAGCGCGGGTGGAAGTACGTCTTCGATGCGCTCGAGCCGCTGACGGATGCGGATCTATCGCGGAAGGTGACGATTCGGACCGAGCCGCACTCCGTGATGCAGGCCATCAACCGGCAGATTGCCCATTACGCGCACCACGTAGGGCAAGTCGTCTTGCTCGCGAAGCACTACGCAGGCCCGAATTGGAAGACGCTGAGCGTCCCGAAGAAGAAGTCCGCGCAATTGAATGCCGATGTGCCGGCTGGGAAGATCTCCCAACGGTGAGATATCTTTCACGCGGCTTACATGCTTGATTTCCACTACCATAGTCGTGCATGTCCACACTATTTAACCTTTCGCCGAGCGATGCTTTCTCTCCCACGCTGAACGCGGCGCAGCGGCGCGCGGTCGAGCACGGCGAGGGGCCGCTGCTGGTGATCGCCGGCGCGGGCACGGGTAAGACGCGCGTCATCACGGAGCGCATCCGCCACCTACTGCTCTCCGACCCGAATCTTTCCGGTGAAAGCATTCTGGGGCTGACCTTCACGCGGAAGGCCGCCGGGGAGATGAAAGCGCGCGTGGTGAAGACGGTGGGCGAGCGCGCCAAGAGCGTGACGCTGGCGACGTTCCATTCCTTCTGCGAGAGCCTGCTGACGGAGATCGCGCCGGGGCGGCTGGCGCTCGAGAAGGTGGACCACTGGATCCTGTTGCGGCGAAACCTGGCGAGGCTGAAACTGGAAAAATTCCGGCGGCTGGCAGAGCCGGGACAGTTTCTGGGCGACTTTATCGAATTTTTCTCGCGGTGCCAGGACGAGCTGGTCTCAAGCGAGGACTACCGGCGTTACGCGGACGGGCTTGTGGCGGCGCTTGAGGCGGAGCGCGCCGCCCTCGAAGAGGACACCCACCGGGAGCGTGCGGAGGAGGCAGCGCGGCAGCAGGAGATCGCGCGCGTCTACCGGGCGAGCGAGGAGCTGCTGCGGGAGAAGAACGCCGTCGCTCTGAATGAGCTGATCTCGGAAGCGGTACGCGTGCTCGGAGAGAACGCCGTGATGCGGGAACGGCTGCAGGAGCGCTACCGCTACATCCTGGTGGACGAGTTCCAGGACACGAACATCGCGCAGCTCAAGCTGCTGCATCTTCTGTCGGCCCAGCCACGCAATATCCTGGCCGTGGGGGACAACGATCAGGCGATCTATCGCTTCCGCGGGGCATCTTTTGGGAGCTTCCAGATCTTTCTCGAGCGGTTCGCGGGCTGGAAGACGGGCGAGGATTCTTCGCGCTGGCGGCTGACCTTGACGGAGAACTACCGCTCGACGCCCAACGTGTTGCGCGTGGCGACGCAGGTGATCGGGCAAAATGCGGTGAGCGCGGACTTTCCCAAGAAAGAGCTCTCGCCGACGCGGCCGGAGGGGCAGCGGGTCCGGATCGTCGAACTGGCGACGGCCGAAGAAGAAGCGCGGTGGGTGGCGGAGGAACTGGAACGGTTGCACGGGGCAGGGCGTCCCTGGCGCGATTTCGCGGTTCTGTACCGGCAGCATGCACACCGGGATGAGCTCGTGAAGCAACTGGCGAGGCGGCGAATTCCGTTTGTAATCGTCAAGCTCTCGATCCTGGAGCACCCCCTCGTGCGGGACGTGCTGGCGTACCTGCGCCTGATTGCGCATCCCTGGGATGACATTGCCTGCGCGCGGGTGCTGGCGGCTCCGGCGTGGGGCCTGGACGCCGAAGGCCTCGTGCGATTAGCAGGACGGTCGGGGAAAAAGCGCGGGACATCGCTTTACGACCAGTTGCAGGAGCCGCAGGGGCAGCTTCCCTTCTCCGGATCGGCTGCCCCGATCACCGAGCTGCTCGCATTCCTCACGGGCCAGCGGAAAATGCTGAACCGGCGGACGGCCGAGGAGATCCTCGGCGAGCTGCTCGAATGGCTCGAAGTGCCGCAGCGTGCCGACGAAGAAGACCGCCGATACGTAAACCGGCTAGCGGAATTCGTAAAGGAATGGTCGCCGAAGAGCTCGACGCGGGGCCTCGCGGAATTCCTCGAATACCTTGATTACTACGAGCAGGCCGGCGGAACGCTGAGCCTCGACAACGAGGAAGATCCTCGCGATGCGGTGAAACTGATGACCGTGCATGCAGCGAAGGGTCTCGAGTTTCCGCACGTGTTCATCCTGCACGTGAACAATCGGGCGTTTCCGGCGTCCGAGCGCCCGCGCATCTTCGAGTTTCCCGTGGCGCTGATGAAGGAGGAGATGCCGGCGGGCGATTTCCATATCCAGGAAGAGCGGCGGCTCTTCTACGTGGCGCTGACACGCGCACAGGAGCGGTTGACGATCACCACACTGACGGACAAGAAGGGGAAAACGCCCACGTTCTTAGAGGACATTCTGATGGATGCGGCGGTAAAGCGGCGCGACGTCGTGCAGAGCGCGCCTGCGTTGCCACCGGATGTAGACAGAAGCGAGCCGCCGCGGCGAGCAGAAACGGACGCCGCGCTTTTCCCTGCTTCCCCCAGCCCTCCGAAGATCTTCTCGCGCATTGCCGGATGGGGAGAGACGTATCATCCGCCCGCACCGGAACCCCTCAAACTCAGCCCTTCGGCAATTGAGAACTACCGGAAGTGCCCGCAACAATATCTGTTCAGCTATTTGTGGTCGCTGCGGGAAGGGCCGCGCGCAAACCTGAGCTTTGGCAGCGTGATGCATACGACGATCAAACGCTTCATGGGAGAGCTGCGGCGGGGAAACGGCCTGCCATTCGAAGAGGTGAGACGAATCTTCGAGGCGGAGTGGACGGGCGCGGGATTCGAGGACGACTACCAGGAAGGCGAATACAAGAAAGATGGAATCGAGCAATTACGCGTTTTTCACGCATCGGTGGTGGCGGAACCACCTCAGGTGGCCGAGCAGGAAAAGTCATTCGAGCTGCCGATGGAGAACAATGTCGTCGTCACCGGGCGGATGGACCAGATCAATTCGCTGGGAAGGCGCGAAGTGGAAATTGTGGATTACAAGACAGGCAGGCCCAGAGCCGATTCCGCCGCGCGGAAGGACCTGCAGCTTAGCCTTTATGCTCTCGCGGCGCGCGAAGTGCTCGATCTGAATCCGGCAGCGCTGGTCTTCCACTATCTGCTGACAAACGAGAGGCAAGTGACTTCGCGAGACGCGAAACAGCTCGACGAAGCGGTAAAGATCGTGCAGGAAGCGGCGGCGGACATCCGGGCGGGTGAATTTCCGGCGCACCCGGGCTTTATCTGCAAGAGCTGCGCGTACCGGGCGATCTGTCCGGCACATGAGGAGGCCTTGTAAGAACGATGGGCGCGTTGACCGAGCCGGTGTCCGCCGTACACTGCCGTCTCTTAAAGGCCTGATTCTGCGCAAATCAAGTGGAATTGCCGCCCGCCACTATTGCGGCGCGGCGCCGGAGTAGTAGCCGTCGCGCGCCTGGATGGAAAGTCCGGGGCGCTTCACACGGACCTCGATGGCGTGGTAATCGAGGGAGCGATCGGTGCCTCGCGGAGTGTAAGCGAGTGTGTACTGGTTGCGGGCCTCTTCGAAAACGGTGGGGTAGAGTTCTTCAATCTCGTCGCGCTTTGCGGCGTAGAAGACGTCGCCGGCGGTGGCATGGGCATACTTGGTTAGGGTCGTACGCGTAAACTTGGACACCACGGGAAGTTCCCGATTGAAATAGGCATTGCCGACTCCGACGCCATAGACGGAGATTCCGCCCGTCAGCAATGCGCGCACGGAATCGTTGAAGCTCACGCGGTTATGGCGTGAGTTCACCCCGTCCGAGACGAGTAGGATGATCTTGCGCCGCTCGCGCCCACGGTCCTTGAGGAGATTGGCCGCGGCGAAGACGGCGTCGTCGACGTTCTTGGTCGGCTGACCCCTGAGGTTAATCCCCGAGGGCGGAATCTGCGAGGCGCCGGGCACGGGAATTCCATTGATCTTCGGTCCCGACTCGAGGGTTCCGCCGGCCGGCGTGCGAGGAGGAGAACTCTGCACGTGCGTGCGTTTCAACTGGGTAAGAAGCTGGTCAGCATCCCGCGTGAAACCCTTGCACTCCTTGAACGTCTGGTCGAAACGCGCCAGGCAGACTTCGTCCATCGGGCCGAAGCCAGCAGCGAGGGCCGGAAGCGTCCGCTCCAATTGTTCGGCGACGCGGGTCTCAAGGTCGTTGTCGATGAGGATGACAACCGACAGAGGGAAGGGATCATTCGAGAAGATGTCCACCCGCTGTTCGACGTTGTCCTCGAAGACGCGGAACTCATCCCGGGTGATATCCAGGACGATGCGTCCGGCGGCGTTCTTCACCGTGACGGGGACAACGACAAGGTTGGTGGTGACGCGGATGCGCGCCTGCACATCTTCCTGCGGGGGCGGCGGGGAAGGCCGCGCCGGCTTCTCCTGGCCGGGTGCGACGCTCCCGAGCGCGAGAAGCGCCGGCAGAAAAAGTGCCGCGAGAGTTTTCCGTGTACAATGCATGATGGTCAACCCAGTTATCTTGCACCGCATGAGGGACGCATCCCTCGGACCGCGTGCCGCATCTTAGGATGCCGGGGACAGACGTGCGGGCTGTCTCCGCTGCGAAGTTTCCTTTCGAGGCGAGATTATACAATGCGCAGGGCGAAGAATCCTTTGTGGATTGGCGCACTGGCCCTGGCCGGCATGCTGATTCCTTCATCCGTAACCACCCGCTCGCAGCAGACCCCCACCCCTTCGCAAGACTCACAGCCGGCGGGCCAGGGACCGACCATCCGCCGGCAGGTCAACCTTGTCAACGTCTTTGCCACCGCGCGGGACAAGAATAAGCGAATCGTCGCCGACTTGAAGCAGGAGGATTTTCGCCTCTTTGAGGACAATAAGGAGGAGAAGGTCGCGTTTTTCTCGCGAGAGACATCGCTGCCGATCACGCTGGGGCTTCTGATTGACACGAGCGGGAGCGAGCGAAACCGCCTGTCGGCGGAGCAGGAGGCGGCCACGCGGTTCCTTATGCGCGTGATGCGCAAGGGCGACGAGGCGATGGTCATTTCCTTCGACCTCGACGTGGACCTGCTCGCAGACTTCACCGAAGACCGTGCACGACTCGAGCATGCCATTCGGCGGGCGCGCATCGGTGCGGCCGGCGCCGGAGGCGTGGTCACGCCCGGGCCGCTTCCTACGTCTTCGGCACCCAACGGGACGCACTTCTATGACGCAATCTACCTGGCCTGTATGGACAAGCTCGTCTCTGAAGCGGGCCGAAAGGCGCTGGTGATCATCACGGACGCGGAGGATTTCGGCAGCAGATTGCGGCTAGAGGAGGCCATCGAGGCCGCGCAGCGCACGGACACGGTGGTCCATATCCTGCTCGTGCGCGATCCGGGGCAGGGCTCGCGGCCCGACATTGCCAAGAAAATCGTGGATGAAACCGGCGGCCGCCTGATTGAGGTCTCGAGCGAGAAAAAGCTTGAACAGGCGTTCGACCAGATTTCCGAGGAGCTGCGCAGCCAGTACCTGCTCGGCTACTACCCAAGCAACACGAAACACGACGGCGGTTACCGCAAGATCAAAGTCGAGCCGGCCAACAAGGACCTCAAGGTGCTTGCGCGGCGAGGCTACTACGCGCCGAAGAGCTAGCCGGGATTTCTCACCCCATTTGCGGTTCAAAATGCGCCGGGCGGAGCAAGGGGCGCGATACACAAATCCCGGTAGCGCCAGCATCTTTGCTGGCACTTTTTCCGTCTCCACACTTTGTAAGAACGCCGGCTGGAACGCGGCGCTACCTCGCGTCCCCTCTTTCTGGGATTTGTACCCCGCGCGCGATTCGTCGTGAGAAATACTGGCTAGTTGCCGCTGGGCTTGGATGGGGAAACATCCACATTGCGTGCAAAATATCCGCGACGAGCGCGGACCTGCAGGCCCTTGCGATCGAGGATTTCGATCTTGATCTTGTGGTACCTGCCGTTGGCGACGTAGTTGGTCGGGTTGTAGGCTAGGGAATACTGGCTGCGCAGTTCGTCGCCGATATCCTGGAAAGACTGGTCAAGATCATCCACGTGATACGGGAAGAAGGCGCGGCCGCCGGTTTCATCCGCAATTTCCTGGAGGATCTGGTCGCCCTCGGTCTTGTGGTACTTGCGGTCGGACATCTTGCCCCTGTCGGTTTCAGAGATTGCGACCCACTGCGTGCTCGTGCTGATCGCGTAGATGACAACGCTGGTGCGCTGCGCCATCTCGATGGCTTCCGAGCGCGTGTGCTCGGAGAGATTGTCGTCGCCGTCGCTGATGAGAATCATGACGCGGCGGACGACGTCGGGCTGGTCGCCTGGGGGCCGCGGCGGATGGCTGAGTTGGTTTTTGCACGCTTCGTAAACGGCGTCGTAGATCGCAGTGCCGCCGCCGGCCTTCATCTTGACAATTTCATCGCGCAGGCGGCCCGTGTCGTCAGTGAATGACTGCTGGACGTAAGGCCGGTCGTCAAAGGTCATCACGAAGGACTGGTCCCTGCCACGGCGGACGACATTGAAGATAAAATTGACGGCGGCATCTTTTTCAAACTGGATGCGGTCGCGAATGCTGTTGGAGGTGTCCAGCAGCATGCCGATGCGAAGGGGCAGATCCGTCTGGCGGCTGAAATAGCGAATGTCCTGCCTGACGCCGTCGTCCATCACCTTGAAGCTCTCCTTGTCCAGATCCGCGACGAGCTTGTTGCGCCGGTTCAGCACGGTGAAGAGCACATCCACGAGGTTGATTTCACGGACGATCTTTTGCGGAGACTGCTGCGGTGCGGGCTCCTGCGGCCGGGACGGCGCAGGCTGTTGCTGGGCGCGGTCGCGGATCGCCGCGAGCAGGAGCGCGGCCGCCAGGAGAAGGACGACGAGGATATGCCGCATACTCGAAAATTATAGGGAGGCACGAAGCAAAGCGTCAATGCTTCCCGGGTCCTCGCCGGTTGCGGCGGCGAGTTGGAGGAGATAGCCGCGCAATTCCGCCGGAAGCGGCGCGCGAACGTCGACTGGCGAATCCGTGCGCGGATGTGCGAACTGCAGCCGCGCGGCGTGGAGAAAATTGCGGCCAAGCTCGGGCAGCGCCGCCTTCCCGATCCGTTCCCGGCGGGCCGCGCCGTAGAGCTTGTCGCCCACGACCGGATGCCGCAGAGCTGCGAAGTGCACGCGAACCTGATGCGTCCGGCCGGTATGCAGTTGCACTTCCACCAAAGTGAAGCCATCGAGGTACGCGAGGACGCGCCAGCTGGTGCGGGCAGCACGGGCGCGCCCCGCGAATCTTTGCCGCGCGATCATGCGGACCCGGCGCTTCGGGTCGCGGGCGATGGGGAGTTCGATGCTGCCGCTCTCCCGCGAAAGTTTTCCCTCGACCAAGGCGATGTAGGTCTTGGAAACTTTGCGCTGCTCAAAAGCCTTGGCCAGCCGGGCGTGAACGAAATCGTTCTTGGCGACGACCAGGGCCCCGGATGTTTCACGGTCGAGCCGGTGCACGATGCCCGGGCGGAGGGTGTCACTGCCCACGGAGAGAGGCTGACCGCGGCCGAGGAGCGCGTTCACGAGCGTCCCAGCGGAACGGCCGGCGCCGGCGTGGACGGTCATCCCGGCGGGCTTGTTCACCACGAGGAGGTCGGCGTCTTCGTATAGGATCTCGAGCGGGATTTTTTCGGGCTCGGCGCGGAGTGGGGGGCGGGGGCGGGGCTCGATCTCAATGCGCTCACCTCCGCGGAGCTTTCGCGAACCTTTGGCGCTGCGGCCGTCGACACGAACCAACGCCGCGGCGATCAGTTCCTGCACGCGAGTACGGCTCAATTCGGAAGCGCGTTCGGCAAGGTAACGGTCCAGCCGTAGACCGGCTTCCTCCGGCCCGACAATAAATTCCTGTTTCATGCGGCTTGGCTCCGCAGCAGGTCCGTTCTCCCAACGAAAGCCCTGAATCGTGCGGGTTTCGGAATGATTCCTCTACTGGGCCGGCGAAAACAACTTGCCAGCTTCGCTCGGAGTGATAGGGCCCTCGTCATGGTTCGATTTCAGGAATGTTGCGATCGCGTTTCGGAGCAGGCTCTTTCGCGCGGGTGAACATCTCAAAAATGATGAGCGCGGCGCCGAAGGTGATGGCGGAGTCCGCCACGTTGAAAGCAGGCCAGTGATAACTGCCGAGCCAGACTTCGAAGAAGTCGGTGACAGCGCCGTGCAGGATGCGGTCGGTCAAATTGCCTGTGGCGCCGCCGAGGAGCAGGGCCAGGCCGGCTGCGGTGAAGCGGCCGCCGCTCCGACTGGCGACGAGGAGCCAGGCGAGCGCGCCGATGACGAGCAGGGACCCGACGACGAGAGTGATGCGCAACCAGGAAGAACTCGCGTCTGAAAGAAGGCCGAACGCGATCCCGGGATTGCGGCTCTGGACGAGATAGGCGAAATGGTGCACCAGCTCGCGGCGGTAGCCTTCCGGGGTCTGTGTTTCGAACCAGGCTTTGGTGGCGCGGTCGAGAACGACGACAGCCAGGGTGAGCCAGAGCCATCTTACTCGGGCCGGCAAGTGTGAATTCCTTTGTTCGATTGCGATCCTCTATCTTGCAACAAATGAAGTAGAAAAGGTGGCGGCCTTCAAGCCGCCGCTACAAACTATCACGATGGCGGCGATTGTTCGATTTCGGCGATGGCTTCGCTACAGCGCTCGCATACAGTCGGGTAGCGGTCATTCTCCCCAACGCGGGTCGAATAGTTCCAGCAGCGGGCGCATTTCTTTCCATCGGCGCGCTCCACCTTGACCGCTAATCCCTTGACAGTATCCAAGCGGAATCCATCTGCGAGGCCGTCTTTCGCCAGTTCAACCTGAGAGACAATAAACAGATATCGCAGCTCAGTACGGTAGCGGGCGAGGATTTCTTGGGCCTCAGGCGTCTCACCCTCCAGCGTCACCTTCGCTTCAAGCGAGCTGGAGATTGTCTTGTTGTTCCGTGCCTGCTCAAGTGCGGCAAGGACCACGGATCGCCCATCCGTGGAAAGCCATTCCCATTGTCTCTTTGTTCCGAAATTGAGCTTCTGAGTCAGTTCTAATTCCTCCGGAAAGACAGCTTTGTGGACGCTGTCTGGGTCGCCCTGTTGCTTCGGCAGGGTGTGCCAAACTTCCTCGGCGGTGAAAACGAGAATGGGTGCCAGGAGCCGAATCAGCGCGCTGGTAATTCTATAAATCGCAGTCTGCGCGGAGCGACGGGCGCGATTGCGCGCTGCCTTGGTGTAAAGGCGATCCTTCAGCACATCGAAGTAAAACGCGCTCAGGTCCACAACGCAGAAATCGTGGATGGCATGGTAGACGCGGTGGAAATCGTAACCGCTCTGCGCGGCATCATTCCAATACCAGTCGCGGCACCTTTGCGCGAGGCCGGCCGTGCGCTCGATCATCCAGCGGTCCATTTCCTCAAGTTGCTCGTTCGGCAAAGCGTCGCGCGCAGGATCGAAGTCGTAGAGATTGCCCAGGGCAAATCGGAACGTATTGCGGATCTTGCGATAGGCCTCGGAAAGCTGGGTCATGACGCGCTCGGACATGCGCACATCCGACTGGTAGTCCTGCGAGGCGACCCAGAGGCGCAGCATGTCGGCGCCCCACTTTTCGCAGATCTCTTTTGGCGCCATGGTGTTGCCCAGCGACTTGGACATGGGGCGGCCCTGTTCGTCGAGGGTCCAGCCGTGGGTGATGACCTGGCGGTAGGGAGCTTTCCCGCGCAGGCCGATGGCGATCAGCAGAGAGCTCTGGAACCAACCGCGATATTGGTCCGGCCCTTCGAGGTTGGCGTCGGCGGGCCATTCGCCCGGGCCGGTGAGGACCGCGAGGTGTGACGAGCCGGAGTCGAACCAGACGTCCAGGATGTCATTCTCCTTCCGCCATTTTAACGCGCCGCAGGCACACTTCGTTCCGGCGGGAAGAAGCTCTTCGGAGGAATGGCGGTACCAGGCATCAGCGCCTTCACGCTCGAACCACTTCAAGACATTCCGCAGCGCAGCAAAGTCCTCGAGTTGTTTGCCGCACGATTCGCAGAAGAAGACGATGATCGGGACGCCCCAGAAGCGCTGCCGCGAGACGCACCAGTCGGGCCGCTCCGCGATCATCTCGTGAATGCGGTTTTCGCCCCATCCGGGGAACCACTTGACGGTGTGAATCTGCTCGAGCGCGGCCTGGCGCAAAGTTTTCGCGGCGGCATCTCTCTGCCCCGCAGCGTCGTGGGCGGCCTGGTCCATGTTGATGAACCACTGCTCGGTGGCGCGGAAAATGACCG
>DASZZJ010000015.1:0-60520 GCA_035545075.1 Candidatus Acidiferrales bacterium | reverse complement strand
TGGCGATCTCCGCGCACAAAATCTACGGGCCGAAGGGTATCGGCGCATTGTACGTCCGCCGCCGGAATCCGCGCGTTCAGCTCTCCGCGATCATTGATGGCGGCGGTCATGAGCGCGGCATGCGCTCGGGCACCCTTAACGTCACGGGCATCGTCGGCCTGGGCAAGGCCTGCGAAATCTGTCAGGCCGAGATGGCCGAAGAGAGCGTGCGCATGCGCGGGTTGCGCGAACGCCTCAAGACCGGCCTGATGAGCAAACTCGACGAGCTTTTCATCAACGGCTCGATGGAGCATCGCCTGCCCAACAACCTGAACATCAGCTTCGCCTATGTCGAAGGCGAATCGCTGCTCATGGGCATCAATGACGTTGCGGTCTCGAGCGGCTCGGCTTGTACCTCGGCAACCCTCGAGCCCAGTTATGTACTCAAAGCATTGGGTGTCGGCGAAGACCTCGCCCACACCTCGATCCGTTTCGGTATCGGCCGTTTCAATACGGAAGAGGAAGTAGATTACGTTATCAACCGCCTCGTCGAAGTCGTCACCCGGCTGCGCGAGCTCTCTCCTCTCTACGAGATGGCCAAGGAAGGCGTCGACATCAGCAAGATGAATTGGCAGACGGCGTAAAAAGGAAAAGGTGCATGGCTCAGGAAGGAATGATCAGAATCCATCGGTCCCTCGGAGGCAGCGGCGCTGCTTTCCAGGTGACCTTCGCATCGTATGATGCGGAAAAAGAAGTCGCCGGCGTGCGGCGTTTTCGCGAGCTGCAGCAGGTCCGGGAGTTTCTCCGCGTTCTGGGAATCGGCGCGGACTACATTCGAGAGGCTCTGCGGCAGTTGGCCGCGGGCCGTTCGGCGTCGCTCTCCGACGTTCGTTTGTCGGACACGGCTTTTCGCCGGGCGGGTTTCGTGAATTCGGACAATCTAGCAAGGAGCATCAGCTAATGGCATACAGCGATAAAGTCGTAGATCACTACAACAACCCGCGCAACGTCGGGAGCCTGCCCAAGGAGGATCCTAACGTGGGAACGGGCCTGGTCGGCGCGCCCGAGTGCGGCGACGTGATGAAGCTGCAGATGAAGATCAATCCCGATACGCAGGTCATCGAAGAGGCCAGGTTCAAGACCTTCGGCTGCGGCTCGGCGATTGCCAGCTCGTCCCTCGCCACCGAATGGGTGAAAGGCAAGACCGTCGAAGAGGCGCTCACCATCAAGAATACGGACATCGTCCGCGAGCTCTCTCTTCCGCCGGTCAAGATTCACTGTTCGGTTCTCGCCGAGGACGCCATCAAGTCGGCGATCAAAGACTGGAAGAAGAAGAAGGGCATCGCCGTGCCCGTCGCGGAAAAGTCCGCGCACTAACGGCGCGGGTGGCCGCCGCCTCAATGCCTGTCATTCTGAGTCCATGCGGTCGGGATGGGCGAAGAATCTCGGGGTATTGAGTCAGCAGCGACTGCCCCTGCGAAAGAATTTGTCATGGCAACCGACACCGTCAATCCGGGCACACTCACACCGGGCGCAACGGTCATTCACCTGACCGAGGGCGCCGCAGAGAAAATCCGCGCGCTCCTTGCCAAGGAAGGGGTCCCGGCGGAAAAGGGCGGCCTGCGCGTCGGCGTGCAGGGCGGCGGCTGCTCCGGCCTCTCCTATGCGATGAGGCTCGAAACGCAGGCCCGCGACCGGGATAAAGTCTTCGAAGAGCACGGCGCGCGGATTTTCGTGGACCCCAAGAGTTTCCTGTATCTGGGCGGCACGACGCTCGACTACGAGATGACGGTGATACGCCAGGGGTTTGTTTTTCAGAATCCCAATGCCGCGCGGAATTGCGGCTGCGGCACCTCTTTTACGGCTTAAGAGCACAGGCTGAAGTCTGTGCTCCGCGGTATTACTCCGGGGCCTGACAAGTGGTTGGCAGCCGCACTCGCCAGCCACTTTTTTTTCGTACCTTGGGTGTTTGCAGGCAAGATCGAAATTTCCGAATCTGGGTGACAATGCCGGTCCAATCTACATCTACAACGCCGCCACTGGTCTGCTGGAGCTGCCAGGACTGGACCCTGGGTCCGCATTTCTGCTCTTCCTGCGGCAAGATTCAGCAGCTTGCGCGCGGCCTGGATCACTTTACCTTCTTGGGATTTCCGCGCCGGCTCCTTCTGGACGCGAAGGAACTCGAGCAGCGCTTCCACGAATTGAGCTGGAAACTTCACCCGGATAAGTTCGTCAATACAACCGAAGCCGAGCGCGCCCTCTCGCTCGAGCACGGCTCCCAGCTCAACGACGCCTACCGGGCCCTGCGCGAGCCGGTCTCGCGCATCGAATATCTCCTCGCCATCGAAGGCATGCGCAAAGAAGGCGAGAACAAACAGCAAGCCCCGCCCGAGCTGCTCGAAGAGGTATTCGAGCTGAACGAATCGCTCGATGAGCTGCGCGAGACAGAGGCCGCGGGTGGCGATCTCGCCGCGCTGCGCGCGCGCCTCGAATCCGCGGAGAAGAATTTCCAGGGAAAGCTGGGCGACGTAGATGCCCGGCTGGAAAGCGTCGCGAACGATTGGGATGCAGCCCTCGACGCCCGCGCTGGTGACCCGGCGCGCCGGCAGCTTCTGGAAAAAATGAACGAGCTGCTCAACCGCCGCTCGTACATCCGCAACCTGGTCCACAACGTGGCATCGGAGCTGGCAGAAGCGTGATCCGTGTCCCGTGTTCCGTGAAGAAGGACATTTGCGGCGGAAGGCAAGTTCATGGTAAAGGGCTATCGCGATTTGGATGTTTGGAAAAAAGCTCACGGCGTGGTGCTCGACGTGTATCGGGTGACGAACCAGTTTCCGAGGGCCGAGCAGTATGGAATTGTCTCGCAGTTGCGCCGGGCAGCTTATTCGATACCGGCCAATATATCGGAAGGGTTCGGTCGGAAGTCCACCAGGGAACTGCTCCAGTTTCTCGGCATTGCGAATGGTTCTCTCGAAGAGCTCCGATATTTTCTCTTGCTGAGCCGGGATCTTCGATTCCTGGAGTTCATGGAGTATGAAAAGCTCGAGAAGGAAATCAAATCAGTTGCAGAGATGCTTGCAGCTCTCGTGAGATCTTTGGAACGACGTGCCTCCTCAGGAGCGCAAGGCGCAGTGGTTTCGCGGGCCACGGATCACGGAACACGAAGCACGAAAAGCCTGCCCGAAGGGGCGGCTCACTAATGGGCAAGATCGTCGGCATTGATCTCGGCACCACCAACAGCCTGGTCGCCTACCTCGATCCGGAAACTGGTCGGCCGAACTGCATCCCGGGCCCGGCCGGATCGACTCTCTGCCCCTCCATCGTCAGCCTGGATCCCGACGGCAGCATCATCGTCGGTGAACCCGCCCGGCGGCGTCTGCTCACGCAGCCCGAGCGCTGCATCTATTCTGTGAAACGCCTGATGGGCCGTGGCCCCGCCGACGTACAGGACGAACTGGAACTTTTCCCGTTTCGCATGGACCCGTCCAGCGCGAACGTCATCCGCGTCCGCCTCGGCGAAAAAGTCTTCACCCCGCCGGAGATCTCCGCCTTCATTCTCCGCGAGCTGCGGAACTGGGCCGAAGCTTTTTTCGTTGACACCGTGGACCGCGCCGTCATCACCGTCCCCGCCTATTTCAACGACGCGCAGCGCCAGGCCACCAAGGACGCCGGCCGCATCGCCGGCCTCACCGTCCTGCGCCTCGTGAACGAGCCGACGGCCGCCGCGCTTGCTTACGGCTTGCACGAGCGACAGCGGGGCAAAGTGGCTGTCTACGACTTGGGCGGCGGGACCTTTGACATTTCCATTCTGAAGCTCATCTCCACCAGCGACGGCGACATCTACCAAGTGCTCGCCACCAATGGCGACACGCACCTCGGCGGCGACGACATTGACAATCTGCTTCAGGCCTTCGCCCGCGAAGAGATTCGCCGCCTGCACAACGTGGAAGTCGCACAGCACGCCGATGTTATTCAGGAATTGCGCAGGGAATTGATTCGCGTGAAGCACGAGCTGTCGGAATCCGAAAAGGCCACGCTGCGCTTCCCGCTGGACAACGGCGCGGTCTACTTTCACGAATTCACGCGCGCTGCTCTCGAAACCCTCATCGAGCCCGTCGTCGCCCGCACCATGAAGCCCGTCCGCCAGGCGCTTGCCGACGCGCACCTCAAGCCCGGCGAGCTGGACGAAGTCGTCCTTGTCGGCGGCGCCACGCGCACGCCGCTGATCCGCCGCACCGTGGAAGAGTTCTTCGGCCGCAGGCCGCACATCGAGTTGAACCCCGATGAGGTTGTCGCTCTGGGCGCGGCCGTGCAGGCCAACATCCTCGAGAGCGGCGTGAAAAACATGCTCCTGCTCGATGTGACCCCGCTTTCGCTGGGGATCGAGACCTACGGCGGCGCCGTGGCCAAGATCATCCCGCGCAACTCGACGATTCCCGCCAGCGCGCAGGAGCTCTACACCACCGGCGTGGACAACCAGACGGGGATCGAGATTCACGTGGTCCAGGGCGAGCGCGAGATGGCTCGCGATTGCCGCTCGCTCGCCCGCTTCACCCTGAAAGTTCCGCCCGCGCCCGCCGGCCTGCCGCGCATCGAAGTCAAGTTCCTCATTGACGCCAACGGCATCCTGCAAGTCGCCGCGCGCGACGTCCGCTCCGGCGAGCAGCACTCCATCGAAGTCCAGCCGAGCTACGGCCTGAACGACGCGGAAGTCGAACGCATGCTCGAAGAGTCCATCGTATACGCCGAGCAGGACTTTGCCGAGCGCCAGCTCATCGAAGCGCGCGCCGAGGCCGAGAACATTTTGAACGCCACCGCGAAAGCGCTCGCCTCCGCCTCCGTGACGCAGCTTGAGCCCGAAGAACGGCGGAGGATCGATGCGTCGGTCGCCGCGCTGAAAGAAGCCGCCGCCGGGGATGATTACAAGCGGATTCGCGCCCGGATTGACGACTTGAACCAGGCCACGATGCAACTGGCCGAGCTGGTGATGAACAGCGCGCTTTCGAACGCGCTCGAAGGGCGCCGTTTGGCGGAAGTCTAAAGGATTTTTGGAGGCAGTTCATGGGCGGCAGTAACCCATACATCGAAGAAGTCAAATACAAGCCAGCCACGAAGAAATTCAAGGTCACCTTTCTTCCGAGCGGGAAAACCATCGAAGTGGATCCGGCACAAGTCCCTTACGGCCACAACGGCCTTCCGGGCAGCATCCTGGACCTCGCCGAAGGCATCAAGTTGGGCCTCGACCACGCTTGCGGCGGCGTCTGCGCCTGCTCGACCTGCCACGTCATCGTTCGCGAGGGCCTTGAGACTTGCAATGAAGCCACCGACGCGGAGTTCGATCAGCTCGACGAAGCGCCCGGCATCACGCCGAAGTCGCGCCTCGGCTGCCAGTGTGTTCCTGACGGCACGACCGACGTGGTCGTTGAGATTCCGGATTGGAACAAGAACTACGCCAAGGAAGCCGATCACTGATCGGCCTGGGGACGGATCTCTCCGCTTCCCGCTCTTCCTTGCGCGAATTCAAATTGATTGAGGAGCAACTATGCCGCCGAAACTCGACTGGGACGCCGTCGAAGACATCGCCATCGCCCTCGCCGATGCTCACCCGGGCCTCGACCCGTTGACCGTCCGCTTCACCGACCTGCACAAGTGGATCTGCGAGCTGCCCGGCTTCGCCGCAGATGCCACGGCCTCGAACGAAGGCAAGCTCGAAGCCATCCAGATGGCCTGGCACGAAGAATTCCAGGACCGCCAGGGCTAGGGCGTTCCCATCCGCCATTTCGCGGACGCCGGACGAGCTCCGGTTGAAGTCGAGAAATCTCTCGTGGGATCTCGCCACACCGGCTTGTTCATTCTCTCCATATCTCTTATTCTAGAAAGGTTGCTGACTCTCCTCCATGGCGCCATGGTGCAACGGTTAGCACATCACCCTTTCAAGGTGGAAATGCGGGTTCGATTCCCGCTGGCGCTACCAAGTCCTTTCTCGTGAAACCTCGACGGCTGAAAAACGTGAAGAAAGTTGCCCAAGGCGGCCGAAAATCACGCAGGTCTCCTACGCGCCACGGAGATGAGGGAAGGTCCGCCGCTCTCACCGGACGCTTCATCCAGGCGCTGGGCTACGCGGCGCGTCTCCATTCCCGGCAGGTGCGCAAGGGGAAAAACCGCCCCTACGTCGGCCACCTGCTGGGCGTCGCCTCGATTGTCATCGAGCACGGCGGCGATGAAGACGCGGTCATTGCCGCGCTCCTGCACGATGCCGTGGAAGACCAGGGCGGCCTGCCCCGCTTGCGCGAGATTCGGCGCAAATTCGGCGCGCGCGTCGCCCGCATTGTCCAGGGCTGCACGGACTCCCACGAAACGCCCAAGCCGCCCTGGCGCGAGCGCAAGCTGCGCTACATCGCCCGCGTGCGCCACGAATCGCCCGAAGTCCGCCTCGTGTCCGCTGCCGACAAACTCTCGAACGCCCGCGAGATTCTCGCCGACCACCGTCTTGAAAGTGACGCCGTCTTCGAGCGCTTCCAGGGCCGCAAAGACGGCACGCTCTGGTATTACCGCGCGCTGGTGAACGAATTCCGCGCCGCCGGATCGTCTCCACTCGTCGAGGAGCTCGACCGCGTCGTCACCGCCCTCGAATCCCGCGCGGCTGTCGGTTTTAACAGGTAGCTCATCCGCATGGCCATCCTCACTGCATCGGCTTTCGTCCCCGGCTCGACCTGCATCCCCTCCGAAGATGTGGACCGTGAATTCGGTATGCCAGCGGGCAAGCTGCTGCGCCGCGCCGGCATCGTCTCTCTCGCCCGAGCCGCGGCGCACGAAACGGAAGTCACCCTCGGCGCGAAGGCCGCCGCGCAGGCTCTCTCAGCCGCCGGCTGCGGCGCGCCGGATCTCGACTGGATCATCGCCACCAGCGAAACCCAGCAGGGCTTTCCATCGCTTGGCGCGCAGCTCCACTCCCTGCTCCTCGCGCGCGAGACGTGCGGCGTTCTCGACATCGGCGGCGCTTGCCTCGGCGTCCTCAATGCATTCGCCGCCGCGTGCGGCTTTCTGGCGGCGGGACAGGCGCGTTGCATCCTTGTGGTCAGCGCAGACGTCCACAGCCGCACACTCAGTCCTGGGCGCGTTGCTGGGGAATTCGGCGGGCTTTTTGGTGACGGCGCCAGCGCCTTTCTGCTGCAATCGAGCCCTTCCGGCGAAAATCCTTATCGGCTCGGCGAATTTCATTTTGGCTGCGCCGGACAGTACGCCGCGGCCATTCGCGTCACTCCTTCGGACTCTGGGGCGCTGGAAGTGCAGTTCGATGGGGAAGCGCTCTCCCGCGCGGCCGTCTCGCGCCTCGAGAAAGTTCTTCGCGAGGTCGAGCTCCGCAGCGGTTTTTCACTTTCGGAAGCCGCGGCGTTCGCCACCCACCAGCCGAATCCGCGTCTGGTCGAGCTCCTCGCTCGGCAGCTCGGTGTTCAGGCGGAAAGATTTCCGCCCATTGCAAAGACCAGCGGCAATCTCGGTTCGACAACCTGCGCTGCCGCCCTGCACGCGGCTCTCCTCGAGCAGGCCTCCTTGCCGCTGGCGAGCCGGAAGCCCATTTTTCTGGCCTCCCTGGGTCCGGGGCTTCTCTTCGGTGGCGGCTGGGTCGAGCCCTCGCGCCGTGAAGAATAATCCCGGCTGCGGCAAGCGCTGACCCTCGATGTGCGGGAAGCCTGGGACTATCAGCTTGCCGGCCAATGATAGAAACCTTGCACTGCGGACACCGCCAACCCACTCGCGATACAATTCTCAACTGAACCTTTCCATCCAATGGGGGCCTTCGATGCGGAAACTCTTCTACTTCCTCGCGCTTCTCGCTGCGACCACGCTGATCGCGGCGGACAACAAGGCCTCCGATCCGCCAAGCCCCGGCACCCCGCCGGTGGCCAAGAAGGTCCACACAGAGAACCACATCAATGGCGGAGACCTAGTTGATGACTACCGCTGGCTGCGGGAGAAGTCCAACCCTGAAGTGGCCGGATATCTTGAGGCCGAGAACAGCTATGCCGACGCCATCATGAGGCCCACGGAGGCCCTGCAGAAAAAGCTGTACGACGAAATGCTCAGCCACATCAAGGAAACCGACGTAAACGTCCCATACAAAGAAGGCGGCTACTTCTACTATTCACGCTGGGAGGCGGGAAAGCAGTACCCCATCTTTGCAAGAAAGAAAGGCAGCCTGGAGGCTCCCGAGCAGATCACTCTCGATGTGAATGAGCTGGCCAAAGGCGAAAAGTTCATGAGCCTGGGGGGCTACCGCGCAAGTGACGACGGCTACCTGCTCGCCTATTCCACGGACAATACCGGCTTCCGGCAATATCGCCTGCACGTGCGCGACCTGCGCACCGGCAAAGACCTCCCGGATACAGCCGAGAAGACCGGCTCCATCGCCTGGGCCAACGACAATCAAACTTTGTTTTATAGCGTGGAAGACTCGGCCAAGCGGCAGTATCGCCTCTATCGCCATAAGCTCGGGACTGACGCCAAAAACGACGATCTGGTTTACGAAGAGAAAGACGAACGATTCGATATCGGCGCGGGCAAGACTCGCAGCCACAAATACCTTCTCTTGGAGTCCAGCAGCCATACGACCTCGGAGGTCCGCTATCTCGATGCCGCCAATCCAACTGGCGAGTGGAAGCTGATTACGCCGCGCGAGCAGGACATCGAGTACTACGCTGAAGACCTTGGCGGCCAGTTTTACATCCGCACCAACGACAAAGGGCGCAATTTCAGGCTGGTTTCCGCGCCGGTCAGCGATCCCGGCAAGAAAAACTGGAAAGAGGTCATCCCCGTGCGAGACGCCGTGATGCTCTCCGATTTCCTGCCCTTCCAGAATTTCTATGCTCTGGCGGAACGCGAAAATGGCTTGCCGCAGCTCACCGTGGTGGACCTGGCCACTGGCGCCAGACAGCGCATTGGGTATCCGGAACCGGTCTACACGGCGTTCCCGCAGGTCAACCGCGAATTTGATAGCAAATTCTTCCGCTACTCCTACCAGTCGCTGGTCACACCTTCGTCGGTTTTTGACTACGACGTGGAGAAGCACACTTCGACCCTGCTCAAGCAAAACGAAGTGCCCGGCGGATACGACCGCTCGAACTATAAATCCGAAAGGGTGTGGGCTACCGCCAAGGACGGCGTGAAAATCCCTGTCTCCATCGTTTATCGCACCGGCTTGAAAAAGGCCGACGGTTCCAACCCTTTATATGTTTACGGATACGGTTCTTACGGCTTTTCCTTGCCGGTCACCTTCAGCGGCAACCGCCTGAGCTTGCTGGACCGCGGCGTCGTTATGGCCTATGTGCACATTCGCGGCGGGGGCGAGATGGGCAAGACCTGGCATGATGCCGGCCGCATGATGAACAAGATGAACACCTTCACCGACTTCATCGCCTGCACCGAATACCTCGCGGCCAACAAGTACGGCGCACGGAACAAGATTGCAATCGAAGGCGGTTCCGCCGGCGGCCTGCTGATGGGCGCGGTGACCAATCTCCGTCCGGACCTTTTCAAGCTGGTGGTTTCCCACGTCCCCTTTGTGGACGTGATGAACACCATGCTCGACGCTTCGCTGCCGTTGACCGTGGGCGAGTACGAAGAGTGGGGAAACCCGAACGAGAAGCCAGCCTACGACTACATGGTGAAATACTCGCCTTATGACAACCTGAATAAGGGCGCGTACCCGGCGATCCTGGTCAAGACCTCATTCAATGACAGCCAGGTGATGTATTGGGAGCCGGCCAAGTACACGGCCAGGCTGCGCACCCTCAAGACGGACAAGAACGTCCTGCTGCTCAAGACCAACATGGCGGCAGGACACGGCGGCTCCTCCGGACGCTACGATTATCTGAAGGAAATCGCGTTCGATTACGCTTTCATCCTGACGCAATTGGGAGTGGAGCCCTAAGGGCGCGCGTTCTCGCCGCGCTCATCTTTTTTATTTTCTTTTCCGAGAGCAGGCCACAGCCCTCTGCAACGCTGCAGGCGCTCGATGGACGCAACCGCAGCGCGTAACTCCGGCCCACCCTTTTTACTGGCCGGGCCGGACACGCGTCGTAAAGCTCGTCTCCACGTTAGGCACAACGCAGGCCGCGCCGGCGGGCCAGCCCGGGTCCGTGGACAGGTTCCGGCAGAGTGTGGCGATCGCATTGCTCATCGTGGAGGGATCCACCGCGCCGTTGAGCGGCTCCGCGTAAACCTTGTAGCTCTGGCCGGCGCTTACAGCCAGGCGGTCGAAACGGTAGGAGCCGTCGAATTGCGCCGGACCGGCCCCTGAGCAACTCCACCCACCGAGCACCCCCGTAACGACTCCGCCGTCCGCCGCATCCAGAACCACCACATGCGCGCCGAAAATCCCGGTCACGCCCGCCGGCGCCACCGGCAGGGAAATCGCATTCGCCGGCAGCACCCGGCCGGTGATCGTCCCGATGTGCACGGTGGCCGCCGCGTTCGGATATAGAACGCGCAATCCGGAGCGATCGTCTTCGGAAAGCGGCGCGTCGGGTTGTTGTGCCGTCGGCCGGATTCCCGTGATCGTGCCCGGCGCCGGCGCAAACGGAAACATGATCGCGCTCCACACGGCGGAATGGCTGAAACCCAGGAAGTGCCCCAGTTCGTGCGTCAGCACGGACTCCATGTCGTAAGCCGAAGGGGAATTTGCAAGCGCCTGTGGCGTGGCGAAAGCGACGCGCGCATCTCCGGGATTGAAATAAATATCGGCGTCGAGGATCTCGCCGATTTCCGTGGCCGGCGCGCCGCCCCCGACTTGTGCACCGATGTGGTCTCCCGCGAACACCCGCGTGAAGGCCAGCACGCCCGGCGTGAACGCGGCATCGAACTGATCGAAGCAGATGGAGTTCAGCCCATCCGCGCCGCAGAGGTTCGCCGAGGCCGCCCGGGTCAGCCGCCCCAGCGTCACGGGTTGCAGGTGGGTCTCGCTGACGCCGGTCCACACCGCGAGGGACTGTAGAATCGTCTGCTCGATTTCATTCAGCCTGCCCGATGTGGACTGGTCCTGCGTCAGGATGGTCAGCGGATTTGTCCCGAGGATCGTGCTCCATTGCACGGCAATGCTTCCCGCCGCGGTCAGTCGGTGCGCCGGAATGGGGCACGCCGAAGTGCCCGCCGCTGCCGCCGGCAGCCGCAGGTCCGGAACAACCTGATTGAGCGCATAGCCCCGCGCTGTTTGCGCCGTGAACAGGACCAGGCAAAGCGCTACTCCACTCGCCGTCGTCCTTCTCAATTCCGTTTTCATCGCTTCCCCCTCACTGCGCCTCCGCGAGTGCGCGCCGCAATCGCGCCAGAAACTCCGTCACCGGCACGTTGCGGAATCCTTCCGTGCGGAACTCCCGCCGCTGGGGATCGAAAACGGGCATCGCCGCGGAATCCTGCGTCACCCGCTCCTGCTTCGTTGCCGGATCTCTCGTGATGCGAAACGTCCCTTGCACCCATCCGAGCACCCGGTAGGGTTCGCCCTTCTGCCCCCACAGGAAGAGATACACTTCTTCGCCCGGCAGGAAGCGCGGCGCACCGTCCACGTGCGATTCCAGTTCGCGCACGCGCCCGCCCGGAGTCCACACGGTCACGAAGCGCGGCAGCGTCCCTTTTTCCGCCGCGAGCACCTCAAACCGTATGTCGGTCCAGATCTCTCCCTGCTCCCATCGGCTCAATGCAGAAACACAGCGAAGCCGCGCCACGGCCCCTGCGTTTTGCGCCAGGTCAGCCAGCCGCAGCCGCGCAAACGTGGTCGCACTGGCCACGATGGCGAGCAACAGCAGGCCGCCCAGCAACAGTATCCACAAGAACCGGCGCCGCTCTACGTAGTTCATCTCACTGCACCTCCAGCGCGCCGCTCGCGGCGGTCTTGTCCAGGTTCGTGTTCGAGATAAAAAGGGTCCGCGCGCCCGGCGCAGCCGTGCTCGAGATCTGCAGCGTCAGATGAATGATTCCCAGCCCCGCGGGCTGCTTTGCGATCACGGTGACGTCTCCCGCTCCGGAGACCGTGAAGCTCATGCTCGCGTCGAGGCCGCTCACGGAAAAGACGCACAAATCGAGCGTGGACACACCGCTGGCGGGGCGCTGCAACGGGAGGGGATTGCCGGCGAGGGCGCAGGAGTTGTTGGGCACCGAAAAAACGCCCAGAGCCGCAACGTCCAGGTCCACGCTTGCGCCGGACTGCGAAATCCCTGCCGTGGTCGGTTCAACCACGACGATGTCCTTCCCGCTCGCGCTCGGCGAGCTCGGCGTCAAGGCGATGACGTTGTCGGCTCCCCCCAGGGGCACGATCACAACCGAAACGCCGTTGGACTGCGTGAGATCGGGGTTCTGCAATTGCACGGACAAGTTTCCCGCCGCTGCGGTGTCCGCGGCCGCCAGCGGCGCAGTGCATTGCGTCGCAGACAAGCATGTGGTTGTCCGCGGCGTTCCTCCGACGAGAAGCGTGGAGCCCGGTCCCGGACTCGACGCCTGAAATCCGCTTCCCTCCACGCGCAGCGTGAACCCCGCCGTTCCGCCCGCATAGACGCTCGCCGGATGCAGCGCGAGAATCACGGGGCCCGCGGCAAGGCTGACGTTTGCCGCCCCGGACTGACTGGTGTCGTCGGAGCTGATGGCCACCACCTGCAGCGCATTCGGCACCGGCGCAGCCGCAGGCGCGGCGTAGATTCCGTTTGCGTCAATCGTTCCGCACGGCGAGCCTGCGCCCGTGCACCCCGCGCCCTGCACCTGCCAGACGACGTTTTGGTTGCTCGTTCCCAGAACGCTCGCCACGAACGGCTGCATTCCGCCGGACGCAACCTGGACCGTGGCCGGTTGGACGGTCACGAGGACGTGCGAAATGACCGTGATTTGCGACGTTGCGCTCTGCGAAGCATCGGCCTGGTTGACCGCCTGGACCCTCACCGGATTGGGCTGCGGCATCGCTCCCGGCGCCAGGTAGTCCACCTGCGCCGCGCTGCTCGCCGTGACTGACGAGCAAGGATTCGACCCCGCGGCGCAGATCTGCCCGAGCGCCGCGCTGCCACCGGCAACGCCGTTGACGCTCCAGTTCAGGGTTGGAGCCGTGGTCCCGCTCGAAGCCGCGTTCAGCGTGATGCGGTGATTGATCGCCCGTGTCGCCGCGGTGGGCGTCACCGTGAGCGCGCCGCCGGGCATGATCGTCACGTTCGCCTGCACGCTTCGCGACAGGTCCGCTTGCGGCCTTACCGTGATGGAGACGATGGGCGGATTCGGCGCGCTGCCGGGCGCCGTGTAAGCCGCGGCTGCCGCCGTGGCTCCGCCCCCCGTGAGGAGTTGCCCTTCGTTGGTGAGCGTGCCGCAGGCGGCTCCCGTGCACCCAGCGCCGGAGAGCGACCAACTCAGTGTGGTATTCGGATTTGACCCGGGAACCGGCTGGAGTGTAGCCGTGAAATTCGACGTGTTGCCGATGACGACATTCGCGGGTCCCGCGATCGTCAGGGAAAACGTGCTCGTGATTTGAACCGCCGCGGTCGCCTGCTTCGAGCTGTCTGCGACGCTTTGCGCGACCACCGTCACTCCCGCACCGGGCAGAATCTGCGGCGCGGTGTAATTCCCGCTCGGATCGATCGAGCCGCACGCTGCGGGGCACGCCGCTCCCGCGAGGCTCCAGCGGACGGCTGGATCCGGATGGCCGCTGCTCGTGAGCGCGGTCAGGAAACTCTTCACCGCTCCCAGTTCGACGCTGGCCGCCCCCGGCGTAACGTTGAGCGCAATGTCGCTGGCCACGGTGATCTGTGCCAAGCCGGACTTGGTAGGGTCCGCATGGCTCGTCGCACGAATTTCCACTCTGGCCGGCAGCGGCACATCCGCCGGGGCGGTGTAGGTTCCGCTTGCCGTGATCGTGCCCGCCGCGGAGTTTCCACCGGAAACCCCGTTCACCGACCAGACAACTCCCGTGTCCGATGTTCCGTTAACTGTCGCGGAAAAATTCAGCGTGTTCCCGAGCAATACGGACGCACTTGCCGGGGTGACGCTCACCGTAATAGGAGGGGGAGGCGGAGGCGGCGGGGGCGCTACAGGGCCTGCGCCTCCCCCTCCGCAGCCCAGCGTCCACGCACTCGCCGTGAGGAGTGCGAAAAAATTCCAGGTTCTAAAAGCTCTCTTCCACCACTTGGAGAGGGGAGGCATCGCCCTGGGAACGCACGCGAAGGGCCAGCGAAACACAGACTCCACCCGTACTGAATCTTTTCCTCCTACTTCCCTCGCGTAAGTCATCCAAGTTCTTCTTATCAGGGGAATTGCGCCGCACGCCGCACCTTCGACCCATCCGCTTTTGTTCTCCCTGCTCCACTTCCCTTGCTCCGCCTCAGTTCCATCTTGAAACGCCGCTCTCGGCCTTTCTTCCCGTTTCGACATTCGACCTCGCCTCCCCGCACCCTTGCGTCCTTACCTCATTTCCCAATCCCTCCTCACGTTGACAGACTCCTCTTCAGCCCCAATAATCCGCCCATGCCTCGACCGGAAGCCGCCCGCCGCGTGAAGAGCTATTCCGCCGCGACCGGCTACGTCTTCCAGTACTACTTCTTCGAAGTCGAGCGAGTTCGCCGCGGACCCATCGCCGGGAACGAATATCGCTACATGGTTTCCGCCGACCGTCAGACCCAATTCCCCCTGCGCATCCTCGTGGACGGCGCCGCCGTGGAGACCTGGGAGCAGCGCTCCGGCCGGGCGCTCAGCGGCACCGAAGAGTACGCCGTGGCAAAACTCCGCCTCTTCCAGGCCCTCGACGAAGACGCATCTCTCGCCGAGCCGCCTGGCGGCCGCACGGCGCAACTCTTCGTGGACGGATCCAATCTCGATGGTTTCCTCGCGCAACTGGATGTCTGAGGCCTGTCCGCTCCCCCGCTCCGGGCCCGGGCACAGCCGCTCCATGCTCCCCCCGCCGTGAACCGAAAGCCCAGCGGCGGCGTCTGGCAGGGTGTAGGGAGAGACCGGATGCAGGAGCTCGCTCTGGAGCCGCTCAACCGCATGGCGCAGGGGGAACTCGCCCGGCAGGCGGAGACGGCCGCGCGAGAACGGGAGTTCGAAACCCACCTCACCGCGTGTGGCCCGCTGGCCTTCCGCGTCGCGCGCGGCGTCCTGCGGAACACCGCCGATGCCGAAGAGGTCGCCCAGGAAGCGCTCCTGCGCGCCTATCGCCGGTTCGACCGCCTGCGTGACCCCCGCCAGTTTCGCGGTTGGCTGGCGCGCATCAGCTTTCGTTTGGCGCTCGACCGCTTGAAGTCCGCGCGCCGCCGCGAGCTGAGGGAAACGCGCTGGGCGGCGGAGCCCCCGCCCGCAGCGACCGCCGAAGAGCTCGCCGCTTCCGGCGAATTCCGCGAGAGGCTCGAGCAGGCTCTGGACGAGTTGCCCGGCAGGCTCCGCATCGTCCTCCTCCTCGCCGCGATGGAGGGACACTCGCTCGAAGAAGTGGCCGCCCTGCTCGGGATCCCGTCCGGCACGGTCAAGTCGAGACTGTTCAAGGCCCGGAAAAAGTTAGCGGAGAAACTGCGATGTCTTGCGAGCACTACCAGAAAGCGATAAACGATTCCCTCGCCGCCGGGGACGAGCTGCCGCGCAAGCTGCGCGCGCACGCGGACTCCTGCTCCGCCTGCCGCGCCGCGCTCGAAGCGGAGAGCGCGTTTTTCTCCGCCATTGACGCGGGTATTCGCAAGCGCGTGAACGAGGTGCCTCCCCCCGGGTTGATCGCTGGCGTTCGCACGCGCCTCGCAAACGAGCCCGCGACGAGGCGGCGGCTCTTTCCTGTCTGGGTCGCGGCGCTCTCGATGGCCGCTGTTGCTCTCGGAGTTGGTCTCCTGCTCCGCCCGTTTCGTGATCCGCCTGGCAGTCCTCCGGAGAATCCCTCACCCGTTGCTCAAAATATTCCCCCCGTTGGCGCGGGTCCCAGCGGCGCGCTGCCGCCTGAAAAAATCGCTCCGCCAGGCCGCGCGACGCAACCGCCCGGGCCCTCAATCACGCCGTCGAGGCCGCCGGCTCAGGTGCTCGACGCGGAAGTCCTCGTCCCGCAGGAGGATCGCCTCGCCCTGGCATTGCTTGTGCGAAGGCTCGGTCAACCCGGTTCGCCGCAGAACAGCGCCCTTGCGGCTTCGCTTTTGGATCCAAAGGAACTGAAGCCCATTGCCGATCTGCAAATCCCGCAGCTCGAAGTGGAGCCTCTCGCAACCGGCTCCTCGGAGTCCGGCGACGGCGAGCGCTAGAAAACGAGTTCGAGTGTGTCCAAGGAGGATCGCATGAGAAAGCTGTTCGTAAGTGCATGGCTCGCGCTGTTCGTGCTCGGCTCCGTGCCGCTTCACGCGCAGGACAAGCCGAAACAGACCGACGCGCCAAAGCCGTTCATCCCGCTCAGGCTGCAGGTTGTGTTCACTGAGTTCGAGGGCGACAAGAAGGTCAGCTCGCAGCCCTACACCATTTTCACCAACTCCGGTGATCAAGGGAGAACCCAAATGCGTATGGGTGTGCGCGTCCCCGTCTATACCGGTGGCAAGGAGACGCAGGCGCAGTTTCAATATATTGACGTCGGCACGAACATCGACTGCAAAGTGCTGGCGGCCGAAGGTGGCCAGTTCCGCATGGAGCTCAACCTGGAGCGATCCTCCGCTTATTCGACTTCGGGGCCGGTTGAGAAGGCAGGTGATGCCAGAAGTGAGCTCCAGGCGTCGAGCAGCCAGCCGACCCTGCGGACGTTCCGCTCCTTCGTCACGCTCCTGCTCCACGACGGCCAGACCCTGCAAAGCAACATGGCTACCGACCCCGCCACGGGCCGCGTCCTCAAAGTGGATGTGACATTGACCGTCGTAAAGTAGCTACGCTGAACGAAAGACTGAAAACTGTCTACTTTCTCAATACTTCCTCCAGCGCCCCGGCCAGCTCCGGATGGACAAACCGGTAGCCCATCTGCTGGAGCTTTTGCGGCACGACGCGCTGGCTCGACAAAAGCAGCGCGTCGGCCATTTCGCCCAGCGCCAGCCGCAGCGCAAACGCCGGCGCCGGAAAAATCGCCGGCCGGTGCAGCGCCTTCGCCAGCGCCCGGGTGAACTCTGCGTTGCGCACCGCCTGCGGCGCCACTGCATTCAAGGCCCCGCGCGCGGCCTCGTTCTCCAGCGCGAACCGGATCATCGCCACCGCATCATCAAGGGTCAGCCAGGACATCCACTGCCGCCCCGAACCGATCCGCCCGCCAGCGCCCAGCCGGAACGGCAGCATCATCTGCGGCAGCGCCCCGCCGCGCTTCGCCAGGATCACTCCAAAGCGCAGCCGCGCCACGCGCATCCCCAGCGCTTCGGCGCGCGCGGCTTCCGCTTCCCAATCCCTCGCCAGCTCGGCCAGAAAACCATCGCCCGGCGCGCTCTCTTCCGTCAGCACGTTATCGCCGCGGTTGCCGTAGTAGCCGGTCGCCGCCGCCGAGACAAGGACCTTTGGCGCAGGATTCAACCGGCCCAGCGCGCCGACCAGTTGTCGCGTCGCATTCACGCGGCTCGACAGCAGCAGGGATTTCCTCGCCGCATTCCACCGCCCCGATGCGATGGAAGCCCCTGCAAGATTCACCACCGCGTCGGCGCCCGCGGCGCTCCCTTCCATTTCACCCGTCGCCGGGTTCCATTTCACGGCGATCTCGCCGCCCCCCTGGACAGATGCCGCGCTCTCCGGACGCACCAGCCGGCAGACGGTGTGCCCTTCGCGCAGAAGCGCGCCGGTCAACGCCGTGCCGACCAGCCCCGTCGAACCCGTCACCAGAATCTTCATTTCTGATCCCTCGCAGGCAGTGCGGGAAGGGAATGTGCTCCTCTGGAAACCTACGGAAGTCGCATTTCACGGTCAAGAGGGTCCCCGTGGATTCTTTTCTTTCGGCCGCGCTGAATTCTCCGAACAGCGCGTCTTCCCGCCGGAATCCAGGCTGCACACGCCGGCAAGTTCGCCCTGCTCCTTCCTTGCCTCCTCACTTCATTACTTCGTTGCGTCTTCTTTCTCCCTCCATCGCGCTGGCTGCAACCCTCCCGGCGGAGTAGAATCAGTCTAGAAAGCCCATGCAGGTACGCGTACTCTTTTTCGGACGTGTCCGGGAGATTGTCGGGCGCGCGGAAGACTCCATCGAGCTGGCCTCCGGCGCACGCATCGAGGAGCTCTTCGCCCGTTACCGCGAACTTCATCCCGCTCTCGCCGCCTACCGCCCTTCGCTGGTCGCCTCGCGCAACCAGGAGTTCGCTCCCTGGACTGCGCCGCTCGCCTCCGGTGACGAAGTCGCTTTTCTTCCCCCGGTGAGCGGAGGCTGATGCGAATCCCGCCATGACTCCCGCCGCCGAAGACACCATACAGCTTGTCCACGAACCGATTGACACGGTGGCTCTCGCCGCCTCCGTCCGCGCGCCGGAGGACGGCGCCGTCGCCACCTTCGACGGCTGCGCACGCAACCACTCCCGCGGCCGTGCCACGCTTTATCTCGAATACGAAGCCTACGAGGCCATGGCCCTCGCCAAGATGCAGGAAATCTGCATCGAACTCCATTCGCGCTTTGCCATCCACGGCGTCGCCATGGTCCATCGCCTGGGAAGACTCGAAATCGGCGAGACCAGCGTCTTCATCGCCGTCAGCGCCCCTCACCGCGCCCCGGCCCTCGACGCCTGCCGCTTCGCCATTGACACCCTCAAGCGCACCGTGCCCATCTGGAAAAAGGAGTACTTCGCCGATGGCGCCGACTGGGCCGACGGCGAACTTCCTCCCCTTCCGGCGGAAACGCCGTCCCGCAAAGCCGCATCCTAACCACTCATGACCAAATCGCGCCTCCCGCTCCGATTGCCTCTGCTATTCACTCTCGCCGCGTTTTTCGCGGCATCATCTAACCCCCCGCAGGACCGCTCCGACCGCCCTCCGTCCGCCCAGCGGCCCCGGCCTGCCGCCGAGCAGGACAGGACCCGCATCCGCGCCCAGGTCAACCTCGTCAGCGTGCTCGTAAGCGTCAGCGACGCCAATCACCGCCCAGCTCCCGATCTCCCCGGCGATCTCTTCTCGCTCGAGGAAGAAGGCGCGCCGCAGAAAATCGAATTCTTCGAGCCCGAGACCCAGCTCCCGCTCGATCTTGTCCTCATGGTGGATTCGAGCCTCAGCACGTACATCGAAATGGCTGCCGAAGAAGAGGCCGCCGCCCATTTCATCCGGCAAATCCTGCGCCAGGGTGACCGGCTCGCCGTGTACCAGTTCGCCGAGTCGGTCACGCGCCTCGCCGATTTCTCGAGCGACGTCCCGCAGCTGCAGAACGCCGTGCGCCATATCACCGCGGGCGCCGGGACCTCCATCTACGATGCCATCTATCTCGGCGCGCGCGCCCTCGAGCGCCGCGCCGGCGAGCACCGCCGCGTCATCATCCTTGTCACCGACGCCGGTGAAACCACCAGCCGCGCCGACTTTGACTCCGCCCGGAAGGAGGCCATCCTCTCCGGCGCGCTTCTCTACACCATCGTCCTTCGCCCCATGAAGAGCGAAAGCGGCCGCAACACCGCCGGCGAGCATGCCCTCGAAACGATTACCGACTCGACCGGCGGCGCCGTCTTTTATCCGGATTCGTCCAGGGAGCTCGATGCGATCTTCGACCGCATTGACCGCGAGCTGCGCACGCAGTACCGCCTCAGCTACTATCCTCATCCGCGCGGCCCTGCGAACACTTTTCGCAAGATCGCCGTGCACGTGAAAGGGAACTACGAAGTCCGCCACCGCAAAGGCTATTTCACCGCGGGCGATTGACGAGTGAACTCCGGAGACGCGCGCGCGCCGAAACTTCGATGAGCAATCAATATCTCAGCGTGGCCATGGAAACCGCCCTCGAAGCGGGCAAGATTCTTCTCGAAGAGTTCAGCCGCCCGGCGCAGATCACCTACAAAGGCGACGTGGACCTAGTCACGCAGGCCGACCGCCGCTCCGAGCAATGCATCGTCGCCCATCTGCAGAAATACTTTCCCGGCCACGCCATCGCCGCCGAAGAAGGCTCCGGCCAGGAATCCGCCTCGCGCTTCCGCTGGCACGTGGATCCGCTCGACGGCACGACGAACTTTGCCCACGGCTATCCCTGCTTCGCCGTCTCGATTGGCTTCGCGGAAGAGGATTCGCTTCTGGCGGGCGTCGTCTACAACCCCGTGAGCAACGAAATGTTCGCCGCCGCGCGCGGCGAAGGCGCCACGCTCAACGGAAAGAAAATCCAAGTTTCCCGAATACCGGCGCTCTCGACCAGCCTTCTCGTCACCGGCTTCCCTGCGCGCAAGCGCCACGCCAGCCCCAACATTCATTACTACTGGGATTTTACGCTGCGCTCGCATGGCGTCCGCCGCGACGGTTCGGCGGCGCTCGATCTCGCCGCCGTCGCTGCGGGCCGCTTTGAAGGTTTCTGGGAGTTCGGCCTCAAGCCGTGGGACACTGCCGCTGGCGTGCTCCTGGTCGAAGAGGCCGGAGGCCGCGTCAGCGACTTTGACGGTTCACCCTACCGCCTCGGCGGCCCTTCGATTCTCGCCTCCAACGGCCTCGTGCACGAAGAGATGCTGCGCATCGCCGCCGACATCGCCCGGCGCAATCCCTCCGCTCCACTCCAGCGATAGCTCGCGCCCGTTCTCGCCTGAGTGCCGCGTGAAAGAACGCTACTTCGCTCCCCACTCCGCGTACAACTTCGTGATCGCCGGCCCGATCGTGTAGCCCCACGCGAACACCGGGAAATTCTTGAACTTTTCCGGCACCGCGTAACGCTCCGCCGCTTCCGCCGCCGGCACGCCCGCCTTGTGCATCTTCTCGGCTTGCCCGGCGATGTCGTCGAACACTTCGCGCAGCGTCTGAATCCCCTCCTGCCCGCAAATTTGCCCGTGGCCGGGAACGAAGATCGTGTCCTTGTCCAGCGCCGCGAATTTCCCGAGCGTCGCCCGCCAGCCCGAAATCGTCGCCTGCGCGTCAAAGCACACCGGGTACCACCTGTTGAAGAGCAAGTCTCCCGCGTACACCACGTTCTGCTCCGGCACGCGCACCACCATGTCCGTTCCCGAATGCCCCGGATAGGATTCAATCACCGCCGTCAATCCGCCCAGGTCCACTTTTCTCGGCAGCGTCGCCGGGTCGAGCGGATGGTTCGGCAGCGCCAGCACGCTCGCGTTCGCAATCGTGAAGACGCCCGTAATCGCGTTCAGATCGCTCTGCGCGTGCTGCCGCTCGGTGTCCGACTTCGCGTCGCGGACCCGCTTCTCGAATGGCCCCAGAACCGCCGCGCGGTCCGCTCCTTGCAGAGGGCTGTAGCTTTCCACGATCCGCGAAGCGGTCTTCGCATGCGCCCACAGCGCCACGCCGTTGGCTCCGTAAAATGAATTTCCCATCGAATGGTCGAAATGATAGTGCGTGTCCAGCGCTCCCCTCACGGGCGCCTGGCTCACCACGCGCAGCGCCTCCATCTGAAACGCCGCGCCGGCCGGTGTAAGGAATCCTTCGATCAGCAACGCCCCTTCTTTCCCCGCCAGGAATCCGCCGTTGCACAGCGTCGTGTTGCCCTTCGATAGATCGGAAATCGTCGCGTACAGCCCCTCTCCGACCTTGCGCACCGACGCAAATCCCTTGTCCACCAGCGGCGTCTGCGACACGCGCGAATCGGCTGCCACAGCCACGCCGAGCGCGGGAAGCGGTATCAGCTTCGCAACCGCGTAATACGCGCCAAAGCACGAAGTCTGCGCCAGAAACTTACGCCGCGAAAACGCCTGTGTAAGGTCAATCATGATTCCCCCTCAGCTTTCGTAGGTCTCGTGGTTCGCTCCGACCCGCATTCTAGCATTCTCTCGGCGAGCCGCGCCTTCTCCGCGCCTGCGTTGACGCTTCCCACCGGCGATGCTACGCTCGGCCGTCGTTCTCGTCCGGTTTTTCATGCGCGCCGTCGACCTCATCCGCAAGAAACGCGACTCCGGGGAGCACTCCCGCGAAGAAATCGATTTCCTTGTTTCCGGCTACACGCGCGGCGAAATCCCCGACTACCAGATTGCCGCCTGGCTCATGGCCGTGTGGATCCGCGGCGCGTCGCGCGCCGAATCCGCCGCGCTCACGGAAGCCATGCTCCATTCCGGGCAGATCGTGGATTTCTCCGATCTCCCCGCCAAGAAAGTGGACAAACACTCCACCGGCGGCGTCGGCGACAAGACCTCTCTCATCCTCGCGCCCATCGTCGCCGCCGGCGGCCTCTACGTGCCCATGATCAGCGGCCGCGGCCTCGGCCACACCGGCGGCACCCTAGACAAGCTCGAGTCCATTCCGGGCTTCAACGTCAACCTCTCCCTCGCCGATTTTCGCCGCGTTCTCCGCGAGTGCGGCATGGCGCTGATCGGCCAGACCGCGGAGATCGCTCCCGCCGACAAGAAAATCTACGCCCTCCGCGACGTCACCGCCACCGTCGAGAGTTTCAGCCTCATCTGCGCCTCCATCATGAGCAAGAAGCTCGCCGAGGGCATTGACGCTCTCGTCCTCGATGTCAAGACCGGCTCCGGCGCCTTCATGAAAAAAGAAGAAGACGCCGCACACCTCGCCGAGCTGATGGTGGAGACCGGCCGCCGCATGGGCAAGAAAGTTGCCGCCCTCATCACCGACATGAACCAGCCGCTCGGCCGCTTCGCCGGCCATTCCGTCGAGGTCATCGAATGCCTCGAGGTACTGTGCGGCCGCGGCGCCGCCGATCTTCGCGACCTGAGCCTCGAGCTCTCCGCCTGGATGTTCTTTCTCGGCGAGCGCGCCTCCAGCGTCGCCGAAGGCCGCCGCCTCGCCGAGTCTCTCATCGTCAATGGCAAGGCCCTTGAAAAATTCCGCCGCTGCGTCGAGCTGCAGGGCGGCGATCCGCGCCTCGTGGACGACCCCGTCCTCCTGCCGAAGGCCAAGCTCCGCGCGGAAGTTCCCAGCGCTCGCTCCGGTTTCCTAGTCTCGACGAAGTGCGAGCAATTCGGCACCGCGCTCGCCTTGCTCGGCGGCGGCCGCGAAAAGAAGGAAGACACCATCGACCACGCCGTCGGCCTTGAGTTCCACAAGCGCATCGGCGACCGCGTCGCTGCGGGCGAGCCGCTCGTCACCGTCTATTACAACGACGAGCGCCGCTTCGCCGCCGCGCAGCCGCTCCTCGCCGGGTGCTGCGAAATCAGCGCGGAGTCCCCGCGCGAGTTGCCCAAGCTCATCAAACGCCTCATCGGGGAAACGCGGTAGCGGAGGAGAAACGCGAATGGGTAGATTCGCAGGATTACTCGGCATGGCCGTCATTCTCGGCGGCGCCTATTTGTTCTCCACCGATCGCAAAGCCATTCGCCTCAAGACCATCGCGTGGGGCGTTGGTCTTCAGGTTACGTTTGCGTTCTTTGTCCTGCGCTTCGAATATGGCCGCCGGATGTTTGCGTTCGCCGGCCGGGTCGTCAATAAACTCCTCAGCTTTTCTTTTGCCGGTTCGGCGTTCGTCTTCGGCGATATCGGTAATCCCGCCGACATTTCGAAGCTTGGTTTTTCCTTCGCCTTTCAGGTCCTGCCGACCATCATCTTCATCGCCGCCTTCTTCGCTCTCCTCTACCACATCGGCATCATGCAGCTCCTGATTCGCGGGGCGGCCTGGGTCATGACGCGCGTCATGGGCGCCAGCGGCGCCGAGTCCCTCAACGTCGCCGCCAGCATCTTCATGGGCCAGACCGAAGCCCCGCTCACCATCCGCCCCTTCCTCTCGAAGCTCACCAAGTCCGAATTGATGTGCGTGATGACCAGCGGCATGGCCCACGTCTCCGGCGGCATCATGGCCGCCTACATCGCCTTCGGTATCGAACCCAAGCACCTGCTCTCCGCCGTTATTATGACCGCGCCCGGAACGCTCCTCATGGCCAAGATGCTCGTTCCGGAAACCGAGGAGCCCCTCACCGGCGGCCGCGTCGAAATGCCTCCCATGGAAAAAGAAGCCAATTTCCTCGGCGCCATCGCTCGCGGCACTTCCGACGGCCTGCACCTCGCCCTCAATGTCGGCGCCGTTCTGATTTCCTTCCTCGCGATGCTTGCGCTGGTGAATTATCTGTTCCTGAAGGGGCACAATGGCCTTGCCTACGTTGGCGTGAATTGGTTTCCATCGAGCCTCCAGCAGATCTTCGGCTGGGTTTTCGCGCCGGTAGCCTGGCTTATCGGCATCCCCTGGCATGACGCCGCTAACATCGGCAACCTGCTCGGCACGCGTATGGTCGTGAACGAACTCGTCGCCTTCAAACAACTCGGCGCGCTCAGCACCACGCTCGATCCGCGCTCCGTCACCATCGCCACCTTTGCGCTCTGCGGTTTCGCCAATTTCAGCTCCATCGGCATCCAGATCGGCGGCATCAGCGCCCTCGCCCCGGAGCAGCGCGGCAACCTCGCGCGGTTCGGCATCCGCGCCATGCTTGCCGGAACGATGGCCAACCTCCTCTCCGCTTCCATCGTCGGGATTCTCCTGTGAGCGCCGCGCAAAAATCCTCCGCGCCGGAGTTTTCCCGCGCCAGCCGCGCCGCGAAATTCATCCTCGGGAAGACGAAGCTCCGCCCGCGAATCGCCATCGTCCTCGGCTCCGGCCTCGGCGGGTTCGCCGACGAATTCGAGCGCGCCGTGAAGATTCCCTACGCGAAGATCCCGCATTTTCCCCGCTCGACCGCCATCGGCCATGCCGGCCGGCTGGTCATCGGCACGGTCGGCGGCGTTCCTTTGGCCGGCATGCAGGGCCGCGTCCATCTCTACGAAGGCTACTCCGTAAAGGACGTCTCCTTCCCCGTGCGCGTCTTCGCCCGCATGGGCGTCCGCGCCGTCATCCTCACCAACGCCGCCGGCGGCCTCAACACCGGTTATTCGCAGGGCTGTCTCGTCACTTTGAAAGACCACATGAACCTCCAGGGAGTGAATCCCCTCACCGGACCCAACGACGACCGCTTCGGTGTGCGCTTCCCGGATATATCGAAAGCCTACGACCCGCAATTCCGCCGGTTCGTGGCCGAAGAAGCGAAGCGGCTCGGGCTGCCCCAGCAGGAAGGCGTCTACGCCGCCCTTGCCGGGCCGAGCTACGAGACGCCTGCCGAGATTCGCTACCTGCGCGGAATCGGCGCGGACCTCGTCGGCATGTCTACCGTTCCCGAAGTCATCGCCGCGCGTCATTCCGGCATTCGCGTTCTCGGCATCTCCTGCGTCACCAACATGGGCGCGGGAATGCTCGACCAGCCCATCACCGCCGAGGAAGTTCTCGAGACCGGCGCGCGCGTCCGCGGCCAGTTCGTCGCTCTCCTCAGAGCCGTCATTCCACGCATTGCGGAGGCTGTCGCATGAGCGAATACGATGCCTTGGTCGCCGCAGCCACGGCCGCCCGGCAAAATGCCCACGCCCCTTACTCCAATTTCCGCGTTGGCGCCGCACTCCGCGCTACCTCCGGCCGCGTCTTCGGCGGCTGCAACGTTGAAAACTCTACCTACGGCCTCACCGTCTGCGCCGAGCGCGTCGCCATCTTCAAGGCCATGTCCGAAGGCGAGCGCGGCTTCGATGCCATTGCCGTCGTGACCGATGCCGACACCCTGACCCCGCCTTGCGGCGCTTGCCGTCAATTGATCTGGGAATTCTGCGGCGACGTCTCCGTTGTCTTGGCGAACCTGAAGGGCAAGCGGGAAATCCACCGCATGAAGGAATTGTTCCCGAAGCCGTTCGATTCTTCCAGCTTTTGAAACTGAGGCAACTGTCGGGGCGCGATGAATCGTGCCCCGGCAAACGCAAAATTCATGTAGGGGCGGACGGAACTTGTCCCCAGCGAAGTCGAGGGAGTCCGCCCTGATTCGAATTCGGGGGCCACATGAAGCGAATAACAACGGCAGTCGCTCTGGCGGTTCTTGTCTTTTCATTTTTCTCCGTCGAACTCCGGGCGCAGACAAGGACGAAAAAATCAACTGCCCCGCGGAAGCAGCCCGTGGACCTGATCGTTTTCGGCGGCACCATCGTCACCATGGATGCTGACCGCCACGTCCTCGAAGGCACCGCCATCGCTGTGAAGGGCGACATCATCGCCGCCATTGGTCCGGCCGCGGAGATCGACGCGAGCTACACCAGCGTCCGCAGGATTGACGCGCGCGGAAAGCTCGTCCTTCCGGGCCTCATCAACGGACACACCCACGCCGCCATGACGCTTCTCCGCGGCCTCAAGGACGACGTCACGCTGGATGAATGGCTCACGAAATACATCTTTCCCGCCGAAGCCCGCAACGTCAGCGAAGAGTTCGTCCGCTGGGGCACGCGCCTCGCCGCGCTCGAAATGATCCGCAGCGGCACCACCACCTTCGTGGACATGTACTACTTTGAGGATGCCGTCGCCCAGGAGGCAAAATCGGCCGGCATGCGCGGCGTCCTCGGCGAGACCGTGATCGATTTTCCCGCTCCCGACAACAAGACCACCGCCGCCACGCTCTCCTACACGGAGAACTTTCTCAGGAAATGGCAGGGCGATCCGCTCATTCAAGCCGCCATCGCTCCGCATTCCATCTACATCTGCTCGGAGAGAACCCTGCGCGATGCCTTCGCGCTCGCTCGGAAATATCACGCGCACATCCTCATCCACGTTGCCGAAACGAAAAAAGAACGCGACGACAGCCTCGCAAAGAATCGACTCTCGCCGGTCGCTTATCTGGACCGCCTGGGCCTTCTCGGTCCGGATGTTCTCGCCGCACATTGCATCTGGGTTGATGAATCCGATCGGAGAATCCTCGCCGAGAAGCAGGTTGGCTGCGTCCACAATCCCTCCAGCAACATGATGCTCTCGAGCGGTGTTGCTCCCGTTCCGGAAATGCGCGCTCAGGGCGTCCGCGTGGGCCTCGGCACCGACGGCCCCGCCGGCAGCAACAACGATCTCGACATGATGGAGGAGATGGACCTCGCCGCGAAACTCCAGAAAGTCTCGAAGATGGACCCCCGCGCTCTCGGCGCAAAGGATTCGCTCGCCATGGCGACCATTGACGGTGCCCGCGCGCTGCACATGGAAAGCGAGATCGGCTCGCTCGAGGCGGGCAAGAAGGCCGATTTGATCATCCTCGGCCTCGACGCGCCCCACGCCGTGCCTCTTTACGATGTCTATTCGCAAATTGTCTACGCGCTGAAGGCCAGTGATGTTGAGACCGTCGTCATCGGCGGCCGCATCGTTCTGCAAGGCGGAAAAGTGCTCACCCTGAACGAAGCCGAAATTATCGCCAAGGCCCGCGAATACGGCAAGAAGGTCCAGGCCTCGCTGAAATAAGATCGGGGCGCCCGGCTCCAAAACTTGTACGATTCGAAACGACCGTTCCAACCTCGTTTCAAGAACCCGCATCTTAGAATAAGGCGATCGGGGTATTGGCCTTGCGCAATTCGAAAGGAGATAAACTTGAGAACACTAATTGTAACTGCGTTCTTGCTCGTTCTGTGCTGCCTCCCAGCAGCAGCGCAAGATCACCCCAAGGCGGAAATCTTCGGGGGCTATCAGTACACCCATCTGGAAAGCAGTTTTAACGGCAATGGGTGGAACCTCTCGGCCGCCGGGAATCTGAATCACTGGTTCGGGGTCGCTGCCGACCTCAGCGGTGCGTACGATTCCGGCGTCCACTCCCATGCATTTCTCTTTGGGCCCGTGGTTTCCTACCGCAAATCCGACAGATTGACGCCTTTCGCCCACGTGTTGTTCGGCGACACGCGCGTCACTGTCTCGGGTCTCCCGGGCAGCTCCAACGCCTTCACCACGGCCATCGGAGGCGGGTTCGACACGAAGCTGAAGGACCGCATCTCCTGGCGCATCGTCCAAGCGGACTGGATGCTCACGCACTTCGCCGGCACAACCCAGTCGAAAAACGCCCGGATTTCCACCGGGATCGTATTCCGCTTCTGACGCCTGAGCTTGCAGGGAAGAGCATGGAGCAGGGCACTCCCTGATCGCCTGAGAGGGAACAGCTCCGGCTGTTCCCTCTTCGTCTTCACCTGGGACTTGCGCTTCTGGCGGTGGAGTTTCTCTCTGTCGTATAGTCAAACCGTGCGCTACGCTAGCCTGAAATTTCCTTTCCCCGTGAAAAAGCTCCCCATAAATCTACTTTGCGTGGTTTTTCCCGCGCTCTTGCTCGTCTCCCTGAGCCCCATTCGAATTGCCGCAAGTCCCCGGCCCGCCGAGAAATTCTTGCAAGGCGCATGGAAGAAATGCGGCCGCGGCGTGCGATTACGCTT
The DNA here is from genome assembly GCA_035545075.1 of Candidatus Acidiferrales bacterium. Taxonomy (GTDB): domain Bacteria; phylum Acidobacteriota; class Terriglobia; order Acidiferrales; family UBA7541; genus Acidiferrum. The sequence goes on along the minus strand of DASZZJ010000015.1, from coordinate 32,299 downwards.
GAGCGCAACTGTGACTTCGCAGGGGAGTTTGCTGCTCGCCGAGCTGCAGAGCGCGAAGCCGCTCGCGGATTTGCGCGCCGATTGGAGCGGACAAGAGGTCGAGTTCTGGCGGCCGGACGCGCGCGCGGAAGACCGTCGAGCGCTGCTCGGAGTGGATCTGGGGCGGCCCAGGGGCAAGTACCAGGTCAAGGTTTGGGCGGAAGCGGGCGGCGCGCCGGTGAGCTGCACCGCCGGGGTGACGGTGCGTGCCGGGAAGTTTGCGACCGAACGCCTGCAAGTGCAGCCGAAATACGTCGAGCCCATCCCGGAAGAAATCAAGCGCGCCGAAGAGGAACGCGATCGGCTGCGAGCGCTGTTCGCGAAGGTGACCCCGGAACGGCTTTGGCAGGGCCGCTTCCGCGTTCCGCTGGATGGAGTGAGTGCCGGAGGAAATTTCGGCCGGCGGCGCATCCTGAACGGTCAGCCCGGCTCGCCGCACAGCGGGATGGATTTTCCCGCGCCGGCGGGAACGCCGGTGCATGCGGCACAGCGCGGCCGCGTGGTGCTCGCGGAAGAGTTCTTCTTTTCCGGAAACACGGTTGTCATCGATCACGGGTTGGGGATTTACACTTTCTATGGTCACCTGAGTTCCATCCGCGCGAAAGCGGGCGATTTGATCGAAGCGGGCGCCATTTTGGGAGAATCCGGAGCGACCGGCCGCGTCACCGGGCCGCACCTGCACTGGGGATTGACGGTGAACCGCGCGCGGGTGAACCCGCTGGAGATCGTGGCCCTGCTCGGAAAAGAATAATTTCCGGCAGGAATCAGATGGCAATGAGCCTTTGCGAAGAAGGCGATAAGCGGAGTAGGTGATTTTTGTGGGGCGAGTATCCGTTTCCGCCGCCAGGTTCCGTATTCGCGCTGCTTCGCCCCGCATTCCGCTAATTATTCTGGCGCCCCTCTTTCCTCTGCCGAAGAAGTTTGAGGGCGGTGGTGCGCAGCGTCTCTGGAATGTTTTTGTTGAGGGTGAGCATCTTCAGATCCTGGGGATTCAAGAGCGGCAGCATGTGCAGTGTGACGTCGAGGGGGGTCTTGGGATTGTTCATCAGGTTGTGGATAACGGCGTAGTTTTTACGGAAATTGCGATTGGATGCGATGACCCGAAGAACTTCATCGCTCATGCTGGACATCGCCGCAAAAGCTTCGACTTCGCGATCGGTGAGCCGCGGCGATTGCAAAACGGCGCGCTGTACCACCCTGCTGGCATCGCGGATCAATGAACTGCGCTCCTCCGAGCTGCCCTTCAGAGCGAGCTGGACGCGCTGCGACACGGTCATCTTGGAGAGCTTCAGCAGGAGCGATTCGCGCCTGGCGTGATCGGGCTCCACTACAGCGAGCGCTTCCACCAGAGCAGCGTGATCCATCGCGGGGCCGTGTAACTCCTTGAGCAGTTTTTTCTGTTCGATGGTCACCGAAGAAGATTGCTCCAGCAACGCGGCGAGACCCGGAGAGGCGCTGACACGGTCGAGCTCCTCCAGCAAAGCCTGAATGCCCGGCACCGAGAGATGGCGCACGACGTGAAGGAGTTCCTCGGCGGGACACGATTTATTCTCAACAAGGGCATCACCGATACCGGGTTTGTCGGCGAGATTCCTGGCGCAGTAGTGGAAGAGAGCGGGAAGAGCCTTTTCACGCTTGATCGCGGCCACGAAGGAATCAATGGGTTGGGAGAGCAGCGCGTCCTTCGCGTGCTCGGCCACCATCTCATCCCCGTCCGAGGCGAACACGGCAAGAATCTCCGCGCGGTCCGGCGGATCGAGGTGCAAGGTGCCGGCGCACACCGCGAGCTTGCGCTCACGGGGGACGCGGCCGGAGCGCAGCGCCAGGAGTTGTTCAGGACTGAGGGGTTCCACCGAACGCCTGCTTCAAATCTTTTCGACTCAGCTTGATTGTACCGGAGGAGCCCGGCGCGCCGATGGGCGGCATCACCTGATTGTTCAATTCGAGCAACACCGCGCTCGAGTCGGCCGCCGTGATCTCGAACCGATCCTTCGCCGTGAAGCGGCGGGTCTGGCCGGCAGGCATCTCCCCATCGAAGAGGAGATCGCCGTCGGCGACAACGCGAACTCGAGTGGACGCGCTGGTGGAGACGGAGAGCTCGAGCTGGGCCTCTTCCGGATGAGCCGCGGTCCGTTTGTTTTCTCCGGCCGCGCCGGAAGGCCCGGGCGCGCGGGCCAGGGCGCTCGGGGAAGGCTGAGCGAGCGTTGCGCGGGAGTTGCGATGCGCTGCGTAGCGGCGCCAGCCGTACACGGCGCCGACGGCGATGCAGAGTAGAAGGAACACGAGGATGGCCAGCGGGAGCCAGCGCGGGAATCCGCGCGGGTTGGGCTGCGGGGGAGGATGGGACGCGGCGGCGAGGTCCTCGCTGCGCGCGAGGTCGAACTCGCCGAGAAGGCTCTGCTCGTCAAGGCCGAGGAAGCGGGCGATGGTACGCACAAAGCCGCGGGCGAAGATGCCGCCGGGCAGCTTGCTCCATTCCTCGCGCTCGAGGGCCTCGAGATAGCGCTGGGGAATGCGCGTTGTCTTGGCGATCTCTTCGATGGACACTTCGCGCATTTCGCGCTCGCGCCGCAGCCGTTCGCCAAAATTGCCCGTGGCCATGAAATCGAATCCGCCGGAGGTGCGCGGCCCGTGATGCCGCGGGGCGGGGCGATCCCCTGGGAGGCACTATAGGCGGGCGGTAAAAAGGAGTCAAACGGGAGAGAGGAACCTGAAGGCAGGAGGCTTGAGGCCCCCTTTTCTTGTGTTCTTAATGTCGGAGTTCCTTTGCGCCCGGAGGGAATCTACGATCGACTGCGCTCACTTCGATGAACTCAGTGCAAGCAGGACAGGTTTCAACGCGACGTGAAGGGAAGAAGGGCGTGCTGAACGAAGAGAGATTCCTCTCTTTGCTTCGCTCCGTTCGGAATTACGTGCGTGGTGGAAGGATCGGTTTCGCGATTTGTTGGGGTTGGTGTGAGTGGTGGGCGGTTCGGGGAGATGAGAACGAGCGGCGGATGGCGGCGACGGCCCGACCGGGAGAGAGAGACGAAGAGCCCTCCCAAGGGGCGGACGCAGGGTCAGGGCGACGGCTCCGCGGGCTGGGCTAGAATTTGGCGCGGCCCTCTCGCCAGCATGCGGCGAGTCTTTCGACCTGCGGCGGGTTTGTTCGACCTGCGGCGCGCGCGATTCTCCAGGATGCGTTATAGAACCCGCGGTGCGGGGATGGCAACGGCGGGCGGGGAGTGGCTTGCGCGGGCAAGAAAACGGCGCATATACTGGCGTTCGATTCGGGTTGTCGGCGAATCATCTCCGCGGGAGAGGCGTGTGATGGAGTCCGGCGGAAATCCTGATGAGCAGGTCCAGTCAGACGTGGCGGAAATAAAACAGTTTCCAGAGATTGACCGGCGGCGAAATCCCGCCGTGCCCCTCCAACTGCGCGAAGCGGGCGAACTGGCCGTCTTCCAGGCACTCGGCAAGGCCCTCACATCGTCTCTGCAACTGGATCAAGTCCTCAGCACGATCATGGAAAAGATCGACGAGTTTCTGCGGCCGGACAACTGGTCGCTGCTGCTGCTGGACGAGAGCAAGCAGGAGCTGTATTTCGAACTAGCGGTCGGCAAGGCTTCGCAGGCGCTGAAGGACGTGCGCATCCAGATGGGGCAGGGAATCGCCGGCTGGGTGGCGCAGCAGGGCGAGGCGGTGATCGTGCCGGACGTGTCGAAGGACACGCGGTTTTTCTCGAAGGTGGACGAGAAGACGAAGATGGAGACGCGGTCCATCGTGGCCGTGCCGGTGAAGTTCCGCGATAGGTGCCTGGGGGTGATCGAGCTGATCAATTGCGTGGGCACGGAGGGGTTCCACGAGCGCGACCTGAAGCTGCTGGAGGCGCTGGCGGACTTCGCGGCCATTGCGCTGGAAAACGCGCGGCACGTGAAGCGCATCCACGAGCTGACGATCACCGACGACTGCACGAGCCTGTTCAATGCGCGGCACATGAGCTTTATCCTGGAGACGGAGATTTACAGGTCGCGGCGCTACAAATACGATTTTTCGCTGGTGTTCCTGGACCTGGACCATTTCAAGCAGGTGAACGATACGCACGGCCACCTCGTGGGGTCGCGGCTGCTGGGGGAGATCGGCGATGCGCTGAAGTTGCATTGTCGGCTGATTGATTTCGCCTTCCGGTACGGGGGAGACGAGTTCGTTCTCGTGCTGCCGCAGACGTCGAAAGAAAACGCGGTGAATGTGGCGCGGCGGCTGCACAAGATGATCCGGGACAGGGTGTGGCTCGAGAAGGACGGCTTGAAGATCCAGATCACGGCAAGTCTCGGGGTGGCGGCGTACCCGGAGGACTCCCAAACGAAAGAAGGAGTCCTGCACATGGCCGATGAGGCGATGTACCTGGTGAAGAACTCGAACCGCGATAACGTGGCGGCGGCGAACGTGGGAATACTGAAGGAGCCGGAGTGAGAGGTTCGAGGCTGGAAGTTCGAAGGAAAACGCAAGGCCGGAGCCGCGCTGTAACCGGCGGGACAGCGGCATAGGAAATCGAGAGAAGTTGAAGGTGTCAAGGCCGCCGTTCCTCCCTCCCGGGAAGCGGCGCGTTGTGCGGTAACTCCCCCCTCTCCTATACTCAAGAAAGTATGCGAAGGACAGAAGCAGCGCGTTATGCGCGCTGGTCGGCCGGCGTTGCCGTCGCCCTGGTGGCGATCACGCTGGGCGTGTATCTGGAGCGCGCCGTGAAGGCCCACATCGAGAGGAGAAATGCGCCGCCGCCCCCGCCCCCGACGGTGACGAAGCGGTCTACCGCACTCACCTTTTCCAAGGTGGAGGAAAACCGCACCCTATTCACGGTGCGGGCCTCGCGCTCCACGGAATTCCAAGGAAACGCGGCGGATCTTCTGGAAGACGTCCAAATCACGATCTTCGGGCGCAAGGGAGATCGACACGACACGATTCATACGCAGAGCTGCCAGTACACCAAGGGCAATGGGCAAATCGCTTGCGCGGGAGACGTGCAGATGGATTTGCGGAGCGCCGCGGATGCGGAGCGGGATGGGAAGGACCCCGGGGCGGCTGCTTCGCGCACGCTGCACGTGGAAACGCGGGGCGTGAGCTTTGACCGGGAGAGCGGCCTGGCGCAGACGACGCAGATTGTGAAATTTGTGTTCGCGGCCGGCGAAGGGGAGGCGCGCGGCGTGGAGTACCGCTCGGAAGAGGGAGTCGTGCGGCTGCAGAAGGAAGTGAAGCTGCGGCTGAAGGAATTGCCGGCGCGAGATGCGGCAGGCGGCTCGAGCGGCACGGGGAGAGAATTGAACGTCACGGGGAACGCCCTCGAGTACCATCGCGATTCGCGGGCGATGCAGCTGGCCGGGCCGGTGCACGCCTCGAGCGACGGCGCGGAACTTACGGCCGGCGAGTTGACACTCGGGCTGGATGAGAACTTCAACGCGCAGCGGATCGTAGCGCGCGCCGCGCCGGGGAGCAGCTCGCGGCCGGAGCTGCAATCGAAGAAGGGGCAGAGTTCGGGCCGGCTGCTCGCCGACGAGTTGGTCGCGCATTTTGCCACGGGCGGCTGGGTGACTCACGTGGACGGGACGGGGCGGGTGGAGGGCGAGATCACGAAGGGCACGGCAGCGACGAAGCTGGCAGCGGACCGCTTCACGCTGGATTTCACCGGGCGACAGGGTGAGCCGCAGCAATTGACGGCCTCGGGGAACGTCCGGGCAGAGACCCGAGCGCCGCGTGCGGACGGCTCCGGCATGAAGGTGCGGCGATTGCAGACGGAGGCGGTGCGGGTGGCGTTTGCGCCGACGGAGCGCAAAGGGGCCGCGAGACTTCAGAGCGCGGAGACGCTGGCGCGTGGATCGCTAGGCTGGGAAGAAACGGGCGGAGGAAGCGGCGGCATCGAGAGCGCGACACGGCTGCAAGCGGACAACCTCCACCTGAGCTTCCAAAGCAACGGGCAGCCGGGTGAGGCCAGCGCGCGAGGGAACGTGCAGCTCCAGCGCGCAGAGGCGGGCAAGCCGGAGCAGACCAGCGCGTCGCGGGAAGGCCAGGCACAGTTCGATGAAAAAGGAGATTGGACGGAGATCGTGCTGCGCGGAGAGGTAAGGCTGCGTGAAGGCGACCGGCGGGGGCAGGCCGATACGGCGACGTTTTCGCAGGCGGCGCAGACCGCCACGCTCAACGGAAATGCGGTGGCGAGCGACGCGACGACGCGAACCACGGCCCGGGCCATCACTTTTTCGCAGGCGACAGGGGAGATCCGGGCCAGCGGCAAGGTTCGGACAAGCGATCTGGCGGCGCGCGGGAGCATCGTGCAACTGGCGCAAGTTCCGGCCAATCTTTCCGCCGACGAGCTGCAGGCGAATTCGCAGACCGGGCGCGCGGTTTACAGCGGGCATGCACGGCTGTGGCAGGGCGAATCGATGCTCGAGGCGGATTCGATCGAGCTGCTGCGGAATTCACGGGTTCTGAATGCGAACCGAAACGTCCGCGGAGCGTTCCCGCAGAAAGCGTTCGCCGCCGAGGGCGGGAAGAATCGGGCGTCGCGCACCGCAGGGGATGCGTCCACGCTTTGGCACGTGCAATGCGATTCGTTGACCTACCGCGATGCGGAGAATCAGGCGCATCTCGACGGCAAGGTGTATGCCCAGTCAGCCGCACAAAGCCTCCGGGCGGCGGCCGCGGATCTCTATTTCACACGGAGCGAGGGCACCGGGGCGCAGCAAGTCAGCCGGGCGGTGGCCACGGGGGGCGTTACGGTGGCGCAAGGCGTGCGGCGGGCAACCGCCGAGCGGGGCGAATATACCGCGGCGGACGGGAAGTTCGTGATGTCGGGCGGAATGCCGACGCTTTACGATGGATCGGGCGGCGCGACGACGGGGCGTCAATTGACCTTCTTTTTGACGGATGATACGATCATTGTTGATTCTGAAAACGGTTCGCGAACTTTGACGAAGCACCGGGTCGAGAAATGATGAGGTATGCTAAAGCTTGAGGCCGTCGATATCAGCAAGGCCTACCGCGGACGGCGGGTCGTCGACGACGTCAAGCTGGAGATCGGCCCGGGGGAAGTCGTCGGGCTGCTGGGACCCAACGGCGCAGGGAAGACCACCACTTTTTATATCCTCGTCGGACTCGCCCGGCCTGATTCCGGTCGGGTCCTGCTGAACGGCGACGAAATCACCGACCTCCCGATGTACCTCCGGGCCCGCAGCGGGATCAGCTACCTTCCCCAGGAACCTTCGGTTTTCCGTCAACTGACTTGCGAGGAGAACATGCTCGCGGTGTTGGAGACCCTGCCGCTCACATCGGAGCAGCAGAGAGATCGGCTGGAGGAGTTGCTGGCGCAGATGGGGCTGGACGGAGTCCGGCACAACAAGGCCTATGCGCTATCGGGAGGCGAACGGCGGCGCCTGGAGATCGCGCGATCCCTGACGCTGCAGCCCTCATTCATCCTGCTGGATGAGCCGTTTTCGGGGATCGATCCGCTCACGGTCAAGGACCTGCAGGAGATGATCCGCGAGTTGAGCCGCTCTGGAATCGGCATCCTGGTTACGGATCACAACGTCCGGGAAACACTGAGCGTGACGGATCGCGCGTACATCCTGAATCATGGCAGAATCTTCCGAGCGGGCACTCCGGACGTATTGAGCAGGGATCCGGAGGTGCGGCGGGTGTACTTGGGAGAGCATTTCCGGTTGAACTAGTGGAAACGGCGGCGTAGCGACGATGGGCTGGCAAGGTCTCAAGCTCAATCTGCGGGTGGCGCAGAGGCAGATTCTGACACCCGGCCTGGTGCAGATGGTCAGCGTGCTGGCGCTGAACCGGCTCGAACTGCGCCAGATGATCAACCAGGAGATGGTCGCAAACCCGGTTCTGGAAGAGCTCGGTGAAGAGCCGAGCGTCACGGACAACTACAGCGACGAAACCTTTCTTAAAGCGGAAACGGAGAAGGTGCCGGAGACCGAAGCGGCGAACCCGTTCGACGAGTTCGACGTGGGCAGCTTTTTCAACCAGTATTTGGACAGCGGCGGGGACGGCGGGCGGTCGCAGGAACGCGAGTATTCCGAGAAGCCGTCTTTCGAGAAGTTCCTTTCGTCGCCGCGGGGGCTGACCGACCACCTGCAGTGGCAGTTGAGTGTGACGATCTGCTCCGAGCAGGTGAAGGAGATTGCGGAAAGCATCATCGGCAATCTGGACGAAAACGGATACCTCACGGCGACCGTTGAGGAGCTCTCGCAGAACAGCACTTATCCGATGGAAGACATTGAAGAGGCGCTGGCGGTGGTGCACGAGTTCGACCCGCTCGGCGTGGGGGCGCAGGATCTGCGGGAATGCCTGTTGCTGCAGCTCAAGACCCTGGACCCGCAGAATGCGCTGGCGCAACAGATCGTTTCCGAGCACTTGAAGCACGTGCAGTCGAACCAGCTCAAAGAGATAGCGCGGGCGCTGAACCGGCCGGTGGAAGTAGTGAAGCATGCCGTGGATGTGATCAAGCGATGCGACCCGAGGCCCGGGCTACGGTACAACAAGACGGAAGCCCGGCTTGTCGAGCCGGACGTTTACTTCCGCAAGGTGGATGACAAGTGGCAGGCATTCCTGAATGAGGACGACATGCCACAGTTGAGGCTGAGCGCGACGTACCGGCGGCTGCTGGCCCGGGATGCGGCGGACCGCGACGTGCGGAATTATGTGAAGGAGCGGTTTACGGCGGCGATTCAACTGTTGAAAAACATCGAACAGCGCAAGCACACCATCCTGCGCGTCTGCCAGTCCATCATCGCCCGGCAAGACGGTTTCCTGGACCAGGGACCCGATGCGCTGAAGCCAATGATGATCAAGGATGTGGCGGAAGAAGTCGGCGTGCATCCTTCGACGGTGAGCCGCGCCGTGGCCAGCAAGTACGCGCACACACCCCAGGGCGTGCTTGAGCTGAGGTCGTTTTTTTCCGAGGCCGTGAACGGCCCCGAAGGCGGGGGAATGTCCCTGCTGACGCTGAAACGGGTGGTAAAGAAGATGATCGAGGAAGAGGATTCCGCCAAACCGCTGACCGACGACCAGATTGCAAAGAAACTCGAGGAGGGTGGCATTCGCGTGACGCGAAGGACCGTCGCAAAATACCGGGAAGACATGCGTATCCCCAGCACGCACCAGCGGCGGGTGAAGTCCTGACCGGGCGGCCAGCGTGAAACGTCCCGCCAGAGGCGAAGGGCCGCAACTCGTCATTCTTACTGGACTTTCCGGATCGGGGAAGAGCACGGTCCTCAAGGCGTTTGAGGACATGGGTTTCTACTGCGTGGACAACCTGCCGGTCGATCTGATTCCTATGTTCGCCGAGATCCACTCGCATGGAGAGGGAGAATTTTCCCGGGCGGCGCTGCTGGTGGACGCGCGGGAAGGCGCGCAACTCGAGAAACTGCCGGCGATCTACCGGCACCTGCGGAAAAACCACCCGATGACGCTTGTTTTCATTGATGCCAGCGAAGACGCGCTGCTGCGGCGCTATAGCGAAACACGTCGTCCCCATCCGCTGGAGATGGGCGGAAAAGACGCATCGGTGCGGGAGAGCCTGAGCCGCGAACGCGCCCTGATGGATCCGATCCGCAAAATGGCGGACGTGGTGATTGACACGTCACAATTCAACGTGCACGAGCTGCGGCAGTTCGTGACCGAGCGGTTCAAGAGCGCGGACCAGCGGCCGCTGTTAGTCTCCGTGGTGAGTTTCGGATACCGCTACGGCGTGCCGTCGGATGCGGACCTCGTGTTCGACGTGCGCTTTCTCCCGAACCCGCACTTCGTGCCGGCGTTGCGGCCTCTCACCGGAAAAGATCCGCGGGTCAAGCGCTTCATCCGTTCGTTTCCGCAGTCGGGGGAGTTCCTGCGGAGGATCGAGAGCCTGCTGGCGTACCTGATCCCGCATTACATCCGCGAAGGGAAGAGCTATCTGACCATCGCGATCGGCTGCACGGGCGGGAAGCACCGCTCGGTGATGATGGCGGAGGCACTGCGCAGAGCGCTCGGAAAACACCGCCATCCGGCAAAAGTCGTTCACCGTGATCTGGACAAGTAGTCGTCCCGCGCAGGGAGGCGGGCAACGCGGGACGATTTTTCTATCCTGGAAATTGTTTCCTTAGTGTCTCGGCGCCTGGAACACGAACTTCTCTTCTCTTTTCAACGGCAACTTTAGCGCAAGGTTTCGTTTGTCCTCCAGACCTTTAGCGCTGAGGTGTGCGAGAATGTCGAGGTGGTGGTTGAGGTGCATGGGATGGGATTTGGTCGAACCCGCAGGCACATCGAAAACCAGCAAGCCTCCCGGATTCAGCAGTGAGGACAAGAAGTTGAGTTCTCCCGGCAGGTCGGGCAGGTGTTCCAGCACATCGAATGAGAAGATGGTGTCAAATCCGTGGGTTCGGGCGGCAGCCGCCAGGTCTTCCTTGGAATGGGCAATCTCCACGGCAAGGCCCTGCTTCTTCGCCCGCCCCTGCGCAAACTTCATGCTCTCACCTTCCACGTCGTAGTAGGTGACTGGGTGCCCACGTCGCGCCAGCTCCAGAAGTAATTCGCCATTCCCGGCGCCATAGTCCAGACAAAAGCCGCGCGCAAACCTGATTACCTGCAGATTGGACCGGATGCGTTTGTATTCCAGGTTGTATCCGGAAATCGCGAATAGGTATAGTTCGGAATTCCGCCGGTACCACTCCGCCATCCGTTCGGCGTCGTCTTCGGCGATTGCAGCCTCCTGCCAGTTTTCTGCCAGCTCCTGATTGCTGACCTGCCACAAATGCCGGATGCGATCAGCCGAAAATCCGTTAAAGTCCATCAATTCGCGCATTGCAGCGCTTATGTTCTTCGCATTGTGTCTTTCCGCGCGATCCACAAGCCATGCTGTGGCCAACGTTGTGATCACAAGCAGGCCGGCGCAGGACAGGCCAGCCTCCAGGCCAGCCCCGCGCCGTTGTGCGGAAAAGAAAACCAGAAGCCAGCCGCAGATCGTGACCAGGGCGGCCCAGAGCAGATGACGCTTCGAACAGATAACGATGGAGAGATGCGCGGCCGCAGCCAATAGAACTGCCCCCAGCAGGAGGTTGAAAGGAGTGAAGAGCAATGCCGTTGCCAGGAGCGCGTAATCGGTGGCCCAGAAATAAGCGGGGAAATAGCCCTGAGGCACGACCCTGCGGGCGAGCAGATTTGCGACAAGAAGCCACGCGGCCGCAATCAGAACACTGATCCTCCCGCGCGTACTGGATGCCAACAGCATTCCGATGATCAAAGCGGCTCCGATGACTCTCCAGCGGATGCGAATTTCCCAGCGCAGCGTTTTTTGCGGAACCACGGTGAGGTGCAGATAGTTTGGAGTGTAGTAGATCGAGGCTGCCAGGGCCACGGTCGCCATTGCGAAGGCAATCAGAACGGCCAGGGTGATTTCTCCTCCAGTTCTCAGGCAGATTGCGGCCATCCCCAGCAGAACAAGCACAAGCGAGACTCCGCACACGCGGCTGTTTCTCAGGAACTCCTGCTGTTTGCGATAATCCATGACGTCGACTGGAATGTATTCGTCTTTGCCCCAGGATATCCCTCTTGAAGCTTTGAACAGGCAGTATAGTGAACCGAACCATACCGTTGCGGAATCTTTTTGATCCTCGTTGGTCATTGCAGAGCGGGAGCCGTCTTCAGCGCAGGCCCCACTCTCGGAATTCCCGCATCTCGAAATTGGATCCGGCCTCCGCAGTGCCTCTGCTATGCCCAAACTCGCTTGGATACAAGGGTTTGAGGTCATCAAATCGTTAGCCGGGCAGATTCAAATAGGAAATCCCGGCTTGACACGCCGAGAGGCGGCGAATAGCGTACCAAGTGCTGATTTCAGGGGAACCGGGACGTGGCTGCGCTGTTTACACCGCATCTGAAGAGGTTGCTGAGTTACGTTCGCGCGTACAAGGCGCGGATGGCGCTAGGGGTATTCCTTCTGGCATTCGTCGCGCTGGGGGACGGAATTATCGCCCTGATGATTGGGCCTGCCTTTGATCAGGTGCTTACACCGGGGGCAGCGGGATCCCTGATGCCGCTGGTGACGATTCCCGGGACGGGCCGTGTCATTTACCTGAATGAGTTTTTCCCACCGCGGATTCACAACGTCTGGACGATCCTTGCACTGTCCCTGTTGATCCTGGCCAGCGCGAAAGCCGTGGCGGAGTATCTGGGGACGACGCGGATTCAGTATGTTGGCCATGCGGCGATAACCGACCTGCGCAATGCCGTGTATGCGAAGCTCATCCGCCAGCCGATCGGTTTTTTTCAGGGCAATCCAACGGGGCGGCTGTTGTCCGCAGTTGTCAGCGACGTGGAGCGGGCGCGGATCGCGCTTTCCGAGAATCTTGCGGATCTTTTTCAGAGAGGCTTCACGCTGCTCGTTTTCATCGGCGTGCTGCTCCTCTTAAATTGGAGGATGGCGCTGGCGTCCGGGGTCTTGCTGCCGCTGGTGGTCTGGCCGGTGAACAAGTTCGGGCGAAAGATTCGCCGCTCGGCGGAGAACAGCCAGTCGCAGCTCGGCGAGCTGAGCCAAATCGTGCAGGAGACCGTCACCGGGAACCGCATTGTAAAGGCGTTCGGGATGGAGGATTTTGAGATCCGCAAATTTCGGGGGTCAGCTCGGCGACTCCTCGTGGAAAACATGCGCTGGGTACGAGCGATGGCGGCAACGTCGCCGCTGATGGATTTACTGGCAATGGGAGTAGTCATGCCGCTTTTTCTTCTGTACTCCCGCGACCAGATCCGCCTTCACCTGATGACCTCCGGGCGAGTCCTCGCTTTCGTTTATGCAATGCTCAACGCCTACATGCCGTTGAAGCGGATTGGATATGTGTATCAGCAGTTCCAGGCGGCGCAGGGAGCGACGACGCAGGTGTTTGCCTACCTGGATCGCGAGGAGGAGATTGCAGAGCCGCGGGGGGCGAAGACCCTTGAGACGTTCGCGGGGGAGATTGAATTCGACGACGTGGGATTCGCCTATGAAGATGCGCCGGTGCTACGGAACGTGACGTTCCGGACGCGGAAAGGCGAGGTGATCGCGCTGGTGGGGACGAGCGGAGCCGGGAAAACGACGCTGGTGAACCTGCTGCCGAGATTTCACGACGTGACGAGTGGGGCGATCCGCATTGACGGGGTGGACGTGCGAGAGCTGTCACTGCGCTCGCTGCGCGGCCAGATCGCCATTGTGACGCAGGAGAATATTCTGTTCCATGACACGGTGTGGAACAACATCTGCTACGGCCTGACGGATGTGGAAGAAGCGCGCGTGATCGCAGCCGCCAAAGCGGCGCTGGCGCACGACTTCATCACGGAACTGCCGGAGGGATATCACACAGTGATTGGAGAGCGGGGGCAGCGGCTTAGCGGCGGCCAGCGGCAGCGCATCGCCATCGCGCGCGCCCTTCTGAAGGACTCCCCCATCCTGATCCTCGATGAAGCCACATCCGAACTCGATTCCGAATCCGAGAGGATGGTGCAGGCGGCACTGGGCAACCTGATGGTGGGCCGCACGTCCTTCGTTATCGCGCACCAGCTGACAACGATCCGGCGCGCCGACAGCATCCTGGTCTTGGAAGACGGGCAGATCCGCGAAGAAGGAACGCACGCGGACCTCCTGGCGCGAGGCGGGATCTATGCGCGGCTGTACGAAATGCAATTTGCCGATGAAGAAAGCCTGGCACCGGCGGCGCAAAACGGATTCGCGGAGCCTTCGAGCGCCACATGAAGCCAAGCCGTGAGAACGCCGGGCGAGGAGCGGGATGCGTTTCGATGACCGGCTTCGCCCTGGCGCGGGCGGAGCACAACGGGTGGGCGCTGCGGGTCAGCGTCAAGAGCGTCAATCACCGGTTTCTCGACGTGAAGTTGCGCCTGCCGGATGGTTTCGAACTCTATGAGACGAAGTTCCGGCACGCCGTGCGCGAAAAAATCCTGCGGGGACACGTGGAGATTAGCGTGAACGTCCAGCCGTCCAAGGCGGCGCCCCTGCAGATCAATGCCGAAATTGCGCAGGCGTACCTAAGGGCGGCCCAAGCGCTGCGCGGGAAGACGAAGTCGAAAATGGATGTGGATGTCGTCGCGCTGCTGCGTCTTCCGGGCGTGGTGACCGGGGTTGCGCCGGCGGTCCCCGAAACGGAAGAGGAACAGGAGCGGCTGGGCGGTGCGCTGACGGCTTGCCTCGCGGAGGCGCTCGCGAAACTGGAAGAGATGCGGCGGCTCGAGGGCCGGCAACTGACGGAAGAATTGCGGACGCGCTCCGCGCATATCGCCGAACAGGCAGCCCAGATTCGGGAGTTGGCGGTGAAACTGCAGCCGGCGTTTCACCGGCGGCTGGAAAGCCGACTGAAGGAAGTGCTGAGTGGCACGGGGCTGGACCCGGCGCGCATCGCGCAGGAAGCGGCGCTGCTGGCGGAGCGCAGCGACGTCAGCGAGGAACTGGACCGCCTGCGGAGTCATCTGACACAGTTTACGCGCGTGGTGGACGGCGGCGGAGAGGTCGGGAAGAAGCTCGATTTTCTGCTGCAGGAGATGCACCGCGAGGCGAACACGCTGCTCTCGAAAACGCCGGGCGTGGAAAGCGAAGGCCTGGCGATCACCGGGCTTGCGCTGGAAATCAAGGCCGAGATCGAAAAGCTTCGCGAACAGGTGCAAAACATCGAATAGAGATGACGAAACGCGAGCCTATCGTGTTTATTGTGTCCGGTCCATCTGGTTCCGGGAAATCCACCCTGGTGCACAAGATTCTTGAATTGCCCGATACCGTGCTTTCCGTCTCCTGCACGACACGCAAGCCCCGAGCAGCGGAGAACCCTGGCAAGTGGTACAATTTCGTAAGCGAAGAAGAGTTCCGCAAAATGGTCGAAGCCGGAGCCTTTCTGGAATACGCTCAGGTGTTCGGCAAGAATTGGTATGGAACTCCGCGGAGAAACTGGCTGGAAGCGAAAGAGAAAGGCGCTGACCTGATCCTCGAAATTGACGTGCAAGGCGCAAAGCAGGTACAACAAGGCCCGCTTTCGGAGAGCGTCGTAAGTATCTTTATTCTTCCTCCGTCCCCGGTGGAACTGGAGCGCAGAATTCGCGCCCGTGGCATGGATTCTGAAGATGAAATCCAGCGAAGACTCCGGCAGGCCCGGACCGAGATTCTAGCTTTTAGCGAGTGTTACGATTACCAGGTGGTGAATGACGACGTTGAGCGCGCCGGCGAGGAAATCCGGGCGATTGTACTCGAAGAGCGCAGACGGGCGCCGGTGGACAGACGCAAGGAAAGATCGGGGACGGGCGCAGTGACTGCAACCGTGCCGCGTCGCGCAGATAGACAATCGAAGGTGCAGAGGATTCTCGAATCGTTCGGAGACAGGGGTTGAGATGAGCGTGGAGACGAAAGCACCGGAAAGCCGATTTGCCTACGTGGTCGTTGCGTCGCGGCGCGCGCGACAGCTCATGGCCGGGGCGCCTCCGCTCCTTGAGAACCCGCGGACGCTGAAGTCGACCCGCGTCGCCACGGAAGAGCTCGACCTGAGCCTCCTCGAATTTGAATTGCCCGGAGGCGCGGGCGAAGACGAGAAAGAGACCAAGCGGCGCAAGTAGCAGCGGCCGGGAGACAGGATGCGTATCACCCTGGGCGTGACCGGAGGCGTGGCGGCCTACAAGGCGGCGGAAGTGGCGCGCCGCCTGCAGCAGGAGGGCTTCTCCGTCGAAGTGGTAATGACGCGCGGCGCGCGGGAGTTCGTCGCGCCGCTTACGTTTGCCGCGCTCACGGGGCAGAAGGTCATTACGGATCTCTTCGGCGATTCGGCGGGCGGTCCGGCAAACTTGGAAAGCGCGATCGAACACATCGCCGTGGCGCAACGGACCGACCTGCTCCTGGTCGCGCCGGCGACGGCGGATACGCTGGCGAAATTCGCGCGCGGGCTCGCCGACGATTTCCTCTCGACGTTGTACCTGGCGACGACGGCGCCGGTGGTGGTGGCGCCGGCGATGAACGTCAACATGTGGCAACACACCGCGACGCAGGAAAATATCGAGACGCTTCGCGCGCGGGGCGTGCGGATCGTCGAGCCGGGAGAGGGCTACCTAGCCTGCGGGATGGTGGGCGAAGGCCGGCTGGCGGAGACCGAAGAAATCCTCGCCGCGGTGCGCGCCGCGCTCTACCTGAAGCACGATTTTGAGGGTGAGACGGTGCTCGTGACCGCGGGACCCACCTGCGAGGATCTCGACCCAGTGCGCTATCTGACGAACCGGTCTTCGGGGAAAATGGGGTACGCGCTGGCGGAAGCGGCAAAGCGGCGGGGGGCCAGCGTGATCCTGGTGAGCGGACCCACGGCGCTCGCCATTCCGGAAGGGGTTGAAAGTCATTCCGTACGGACGGCGGAGGAGATGCGCCGCGCGGTGATGGAGCATTTTGATACCTGCACGATCGGGATCTTCGCGGCAGCGGTGGCGGATTACCGTCCGCTGGAAAAAAATGCGCTCAAGATGAAGCGCCAGCAAGGGCCGCTCACGCTGTCGCTTGAGCCGACGCCGGACATTCTGGCGGAAGTCGCGCGGAAGAAAGGGGAGCGGATTGTGGTGGGATTCGCCGCGGAGACGGACCACCTGGCCGAAAATGCGCGCAAGAAGCTGGCCGCGAAAAACGCGGACCTGATTGTAGCGAATGATGTGACGACAGACGGTGCCGGATTCGACGGCGGAACGAACATCGTTTCGTTGTATGCGCGAGACGCCCGCGAGGCCACGCTTCCCCGGATGAGCAAGTTCGAGGCCGCGCAGCACATTCTGGATGAAGTCATGCGGCTGCGCGCCACGCCGCGGATGGCGCCGGCTGGACAACGGTCATCAGCCTGAGCAAGGCCGAGGTTTCCATGCCCGGCCGCCCAGACGAAACACTCCCAAAGCAACTCACCGAACGTCTCCATTACTATCAAGAGCTGGGTATCAATCTTTTTTATAAGGATCGATGGATGAGCGCCCGGGCCGGGAAAGAACCGGTACCCGCGGCTGGGAGAGCCGCGGCCGCCGTGAGAGCCGAGCCGACACAGATGCCGTCGAAAAGGCCGGCGGCGGTTACCATCACTCGACCGAGTGCGGCGTCCGCGAGAGCAGCGTCGGCAGCAGAGCCGCTCCCGGTTGCGCCGGGGCTTACCCTTTTTGAAGCGGCCGAGCGGGTGGAGAACGATTCCCTCGAAAAGATCCGGGAAGAGATCGGGGACTGCAAACGGTGCCGCCTGTGCGAGCAGCGAAACACGATTGTCTTCGGCGACGGCAACCCGCGGGCCGAACTGATGTTCGTGGGGGAGGGTCCCGGTCGCGATGAAGACGCGCAGGGCCTGCCGTTCGTCGGCCGCGCGGGAAAACTTTTGACGCAGATGATCGAAGCCATGGGCCTCGAACGCAAGGATGTATACATCGCAAACGTGGTGAAGTGCCGGCCGCCGGAAAACCGCACGCCGGAAAAAGACGAAATAGCGATCTGCTCGCCGTTCCTGCTACGGCAGATCGATGTGATCCGTCCCAAAGTGCTCGTTTGCCTTGGGGGCGTTGCGGCGCAGACGCTGCTCCAAACGAACCGTTCGGTCTCGCACTTCCGCGGCCAGTGGCTGGATTTCCGCGGCGCGCGATTGCTGGCCACTTATCACCCGGCTTATTTGCTGCGCAACCCGAACGCCAAGGGCGACGTCTGGAAGGACCTGCAGATGGTCATGGCGGTGCTCGGGCTGGCCGGCAGGAAGGGCCGGCCGGCGTAAGCGCAATGGGGATTCTCCTCGGCCTGGGGACGGCGCTGAGCTGGGGCGTTTCGGACTTCCTGGCGCGGTTTGCGACCCGCCGCATCGGCACGCTGCGGACAACTTTTTACATGCAGGCGACGGGATTCCTCATCCTGTCTTATTTCCTTTTCCATTTCCGCGCCTGGGGACATCTATTCGACGGCTCGGGCTGGCGGCCCTGGGCGTGGGGCGTTTTGGCCGGCGGCATGAACGCGTGTTCGACACTGTCGCTTTACCGGTCTTTCGAGGTGGGGCGGCTGGCGGTGGTCGCTCCGATTTCGGCGAGCTATCCGGCGCTGACGATGGCGCTCGCGATGCTGACAGGAGAACGGCTGACGGCCGCGCGCGCGGCGGGAATTGCGCTGACGGTTTTCGGGGTAATCCTTGTCGCCACGGGCGAGCCGGCTAGCGGGAATGGGAGTGCAGACGAAGGAGCGCGCGAACAGGGAAAAAGGGGTGCCGGGATTCTGTGGGCTTTGCTCGCGGCACTGGAGTTCGGAGTTCTGTTCTGGGTGCTGGGAATCCGCGTTGTGCCGCGGACGGGGCCGTACGCGGCCGTGTGGATGATTCGCTTGACGAGCATGCTGGCCACGGGGGCGGTCCTGGCGTTTCAACGTCGAAGGATCGCATTGCAAAAGGGACCGGTGGCATGGCAGTTGTGGGGGATGGGAATCCTGGATACCGGTGCGTTCGTGATGAATAACCGCGGCATGCAACTGGAGCAGGTATCTGTGGTGACTGTGCTCTCTTCTCTCTACGGAGCGGTGACCGTCGGGCTCGCCGCGCTGGTCCTGCGCGAGCGCCTGCATGGGCGCCAGTGGGCAGGGATCGCGGCGATTTTCGCAGGCATTTACCTGATCAGCCGCTAAGAGCGAGCTCCGGCCGCAGCTCCGAACTTCCCTCGAGTCGTAAGCATCCCTTGGACCGCTCCTGATAAACTACGACGCGCGATGAGAGATCTCCTCTGTGACGTGGCTCTACCGGTGCCGCTGCCTTCGCTATTCACCTACGCGGTTCCGGAAGAGCTGAAAGATATTGTGCGGGAGGGAAGCCGGGTCCTCGTGCCGTTTCGGAGACGTTCGTTTGTCGGCGTGGTGGTGAGGAAGGGAACGGAGCCGCCGGAGAACGCGCAGGTGCGGCCGATATCGCGGGTCTTGGACGTCACGCCTGCGCTTCCGCCTGCTTTGTTGGAGCTTGGTAAGTGGATCACCGACTACTATCTGGCGCCGCCGGGAGAGGTGTACCGGGCGATGCTGCCGCCGGTGACGGAGTTGCGTTCGCGGCAGGAGATGCACTTGACGGAAAGCGGGCGCACGGCGCTTGCGGGAGGAGTGACGCGCGGAGTTTCCGCGGAAGATTTGGAGGTGTTGCATGATGTGGAGAGCGAGGAGAAGCGCTCCGGGTTTGCATTGCTTCCGAAGAAGGTGAACGAGAAAGCGGTCATCGCGCGCCTTGCGGAACGAAATTTCGTAAGAGTCCAGGAGAGCTTCGTCGGGACGAAGCGGAGAATGCAGCGTGTGGTTGCCTGGAAGAGCGGAAGAGCCGAAGCGCCGTCGGCGGAGCTGACCTCGAAGGTGGACCGCATCCGGCACATTCTGGAGCTCGAGCGCGGACCGCTGCCGCTGCCCATGCTGTTGCGGCTGGCGCAGGTGTCGCGGACGGTGGTCGAGCGTCTGCTGCGGCAGGGGCTGCTCGAGAGCTGGGAAGAGCCGATCGATCCCGGCGAGGATCCATTCGAGGCAGGGTTTACTCCGCCGGCGCACGAATTGTCGGAAGAGCAGGAGAGCGCCGTCGGGGAGATTCGGCAGCAGCTCGACGAGGCGGCGTTCCGGGTGAACCTGCTGTTTGGCGTGACCGGGAGCGGCAAGACGGAAGTATATCTGCGCTGCGTGCAACATACGCTGGCGCGCGGCAAGACGGCGATTGTCCTGGTGCCGGAGATTGCGCTGACGCTTTGGATCGGACGCCTCTGCCGCGCGTGGTTCGGCGCGCAATTTGATGGCGTGGCCGTGCTGCACTCAGCGCTGAGCGATGCGGAGCGGGCTCGGGAATGGTGGAGGGTCCGGAACGGCGAAGCGCGCGTCGTGGTTGGAACGCGCTCGGCGGTTTTTGCGCCGCTTGAGAATCTCGGCCTGCTCATCGTGGATGAGGAGCAGGAGAGCAGCTACAAACAGGAAGAGGCGCCGCGGTATAACGGGAGGGACGTCGCCATCGTCCGTGCCAAGCAGGAACGGGCGGTGGTGCTGCTGGGCTCGGCGACTCCTTCCCTCGAGAGTTTTCACCACGCCCGGTCGGGGAAGTACCAACTGTTGAGGCTGCGCGCGCGCATCGAGAACCGTCCCATGGCTCCCGTGGAAATTGTGGACCTGCGCGAGGAGTTCCGCGAGACACAGAGTACAAGCCCGCTCTCGACGGCGCTGCGGCGCGGAATCGCGGGCTGTCTGGAAACAAGGACGCAGGCGCTCTTGTTGCTCAACCGGCGCGGGTATTCCTGGTTCGTGCTGTGCCGGAGCTGCGGGGCTTCCGTGCAGTGCGCGAACTGCAGCATCTCCCTGACCTATCACAAGCAGCGGAACCGCCTGGAATGCCACTACTGCGGCGCGACGCAGCCCCTGCCGAAGAAGTGCCCGAAGTGCGCGTCCGCCTATCTTTTTTACTTCGGGGAGGGGTCGGAGCAGCTCGAAGAGCGCCTGCGAAAGGAGTTTCCCGGCGCGCGCGTGGGACGGCTGGACCGGGACACGGCCCGGACAAAACGGCAATACCAGCAAACGCTGAGCGCGTTCGCGTCGGGTGCGCTCGACATCCTGGTTGGAACGCAGATGCTCGCGAAAGGGCACGATTTTCAGCGCGTGACGCTTGTCGGCGTCGTGTCCGCCGATACCACGCTGAGCCTGCCGGACTTTCGCGCGGCGGAGCGGGCGTTTCAACTGCTTACGCAGGTGGCAGGGCGCGCCGGGCGCGGAGAGTTGCCGGGGCGCGTTCTGGTGCAGACGTTTTATCCGGGGCACTACGCCATCGAGGACGCGGCGCGGCAAGACTATGAGGCGTTCTTCGAGCGCGAGCTGCATTTCCGGAGAATGATGGCCTATCCGCCGTTCACCGCGCTCGCGAACATCATCGTGAGGGACACGCGACTCGAGAACGCTATCCGATGGGCGCGGCAGTTGAGCGAATACTTCGCGCCGCAGGACGGAAAAGGGGCGAAGATTCTGGGGCCGGCGGCGGCGCCGCTGGCCCGGCTCAAGAAGGAGCACCGGTTTCAATTCCTGCTGAAGTCGCCGAAGCGGTCGGTGTTGACGAAGCTGCTGGCCGGCGCCATGGCGCTTTGCGAGGCGAAGGAGATTCCGCGCACGGCAGTCCTGGTGGATATGGATCCGCTGAGTTTGCTCTAGCAGGCCGCGGGACAAGTCCGCCCGCGGCGTTCAGTGCATCAAAAAGCCCGTGAGTGCCAGGACGGCGCCCGAAACCGCCGAAACAATGCCCAAGACAGGGAACAGACCCTTTTTTGAAATGAAGTAAAGTGAACAGAGCACGAGGCCAAGCTCAAGGAAGCCCTCCCCAAGGTCGTAGCGCAAGGCTTGCCTCTCGGCGAGGGCGCATTCGTTTTCCTTCGCTCGTGCTTCTTTCTGAATCTCTTTGGCTTCTTCGGAGTAGCGCTCCATCTCTTTCT
Source organism: Candidatus Acidiferrales bacterium (assembly GCA_035545075.1). GTDB lineage: Bacteria > Acidobacteriota > Terriglobia > Acidiferrales > UBA7541 > Acidiferrum. Next base: position 10,813 of record DASZZJ010000015.1, on the reverse strand, counting down.
TGTAACGCTCGAGGGAGGCTGCGGTTTTTTCGGTTTGCGGTAGATTGCCCAGAATGTCCGAGCCGAGCTCGAGGGTGTGGCTCTTCAGTTTCTTGGCTTGGTAGAAGGACCACTGATCGTTGGCTTCGGTGCGGACGATCACCGCTCGCGTATGCGTGCGGTGCGATTGGATGGTGACGACAGCCAGAACCACGGCGACGAACGCCGCGAGAACTCCGACCCTCCGCCCGGCCGGGTCCGCGGAATGCTCGCCTTCGTCATGATGGAGTTCGTGTTCCATGGGTCTGATACCACCTTTCTAGCGGGAATGCACCGGCGAATGCGACGTAGAAGGCATCATACCGATCTCATCGGCGCGGTCAATCGCAGGTGAGGAGGAGGGGATTGCGGCAACATAACGCCAGACTGTTTCGGTTCGCGAACGGGTGCGGGCATGAAGCAGAGGAGAAAGATCAGAAGCGCCGACGCGGCGACGAAGAGACGGGGCGTGTCCAAGGGTTTCGGATCGTGGAGGAGGGGCGCAGGACGCAGAAACCGGAAGAGCAGGAGCAATGCCGCCCAGAGATACCAACTACCCCATAGAAAATAACCCAGGGGGGCGATGCACAGCGGCAGAAGCAAGGACAGGCGGCGATGCCAGCGTTCACTGACGGCGCGCAAAATGTGGCCGCCATCCAATTGGCCTGCCGGGAGCAGATTCAGAGCGGTCGCAAAGAGACCGGCCCAGGCGGCGCGGCCGATCGGGTGAAGCAACAGATTGTGCACCGGCACGCCGGGACGGAGAAGTGAGGCGAAAATCTGCAGCGCGGCTGGCGCGCCGAATACGAGTTCGGACCTCGAGGTGAGCCCCGGGATGTCCTTTGCGTGCAGGATTCCCCAGGCGAGCGCCGGTAGGGCCAGGCAGAAGCCCACAATGGGGCCCGAAGCGCCAACATCGAAAAGAGCCCGCCGGTGGCGGATGGGCGAGCGGATAAGAATGAAGGCGCCGAGGGTTCCGATGAGGGTCGGGGCCGGGATAAATAAGGGATAGCTGGAACGTATGCCGTGGTGCCGGCAGGCGAACCAATGGCCGAGCTCGTGGGCGAGAAGAATGCCCATCAAGGTTAGCGCGAACGGGAGCCCGGTGCGCAGAGCAAGAGGGTCTTGGAAGAGAAGCTTGAGAGAACGAATGAATTCATCGATGGATAGCGCCTGATTCTGGGAATAGGCGGCCGCGAACTGTGCGCCCGCCGCCAAAGTGAAGAAGAGGGTGATGATGAAAAGTGTAATCGCGAGGTAGAGCTGCTTTCGGGGAGGACGCGGCGCCTGCGAAGGCGGATCCTGGAACACAACGGTCACGTGATTCCACTCGCGGGGAGCGGAGTCTGCGGGAGGTGGCAAGGATGAATCCGGGGGCGTCACAAAGGATCCGGCAGATATCGGCTGGACTCGAAAACAAGAATGTCGGAGGAGGCCGCGGGGCTCGGCGTCAAATTCCTTGCAATTCCTTTCCCGGCTTGAAGCGGACGACTTTGCCCGGCGGGATGCTGACTTCTTCGCCCGTTCGGGGGTTGCGGCCGATACCGGTCTTGCGGGGCTTGACGCTGAAAACACCGAAGCGGCGCAGCTCGATTCGCTGGCCCCGGCCCATCGCATTCTTGAGGGCTTCGAAGACCGTCTCGACGGCCTTTTCGGCTTTGGTCCGGCTGATGTTGGCGCTCGTCACCACGGCGTTCACGATATCGAGCTTGATCACGGTGTCCTCCGGTGTCGCGGCGAATGCCGATGCTAGTGGCTGCGTTGCGGGTTGTCAAGCCGTGCGGCGTATACTACACTGCGCTTCCTTTTGAGCGGCAGAATTCTCTGCAATCGGACAGGAGGCATGCATGTCGGTCAAGCCGGACCGCTGGATTCGCCGCATGGCCTTGGAACACAGGATGATCGAGCCGTTCACCGACCGGCAGATCCGCGAAGGTGTGATCAGTTTCGGGGTTTCCTCCTACGGTTATGACATCCGCGTGGCGGACGAATTCCGCATCTTCACCAACGTCAATTCGACGATTGTGGATCCGAAGCACTTCGATGCGCGGTCGCTGGTGGACTACAAAGGTGACGTGTGCATCATCCCGCCGAATTCCTTTGCGCTGGCCCGCTCCATCGAGTATTTCCGCATCCCGCGGAACGTGTTGACGATCTGCCTGGGGAAGTCCACCTACGCGCGTTGCGGGATCATCGTCAACGTGACGCCATTCGAGCCGGAATGGGAAGGTTTTGTAACGCTGGAGATCAGCAATACGACTCCACTCCCGGCGAAGATCTATGCCAACGAAGGTCTCTGCCAGGTCGTGTTCTTCGAGTCGGACGAAGAGTGCGAAGTCTCCTACAAGGACAAGAAAGGGAAGTACCAGGCGCAGCAGGGAATCGTCCTGCCCAGGCTGTAGCAAGCTACGATTCGGCGGCCGCGGTGGTCGTCGAGAGCGGGTAGCCCCGGTCGCGCCAGCCCCCCAGGCCGCCCGCGAGCGGGCGGATGCGGCTGATGCCCTGCCTCTTGAGCAGCAGCGCCACACGGGCGCTGGTCGCTTCGTTGGGTCAAGTACAGTAGAGAATCACTTCGCGGCCGCGCGGCAGGCGGTCGTTATGATCTTCCAGTTCCTTCGCGTCCATGCGGAATGCGCCCGGAATCGTTTCCGGCTCGGCTTCAAAATCCATGGAATGGCGGAGGTCCACAATGACCGGGTCTTCTCCGCCGTCGATCTTCTCCTTGAGTTCCTCCGGCGTAATGCGGGAGATGCGTAATTCGCGGAGGAAGCGCTGCCGGGCGATGTACTTGTAAGCGATGTAAGCGGCCAGCGCGGCAAACAGCAAGACGAATAAAGTGGCGCCGAACTTCAGTGCGCGCTCCGCGACGCGCTCAATCTGGCTGCTGAAAATGTAGCCAAGCCCCAGGTAGCCTGCAGCCCAGGTCAACGAGCCCAGAGAGTCGAACAAAAAGAATCGCGGTGGCCGCATGTGAAAAATGCCCGCGAGTGGCGGAGCCACCGTTCCCAGGCCCGGAAGGAACTTGGCGAAGAGCAGGGACCGAGCGCCGTGCTTGGCAAAGGCTCCTTCGGTCCGGCGGACGCAGGAGTCCGGTTCGAGAGAGATGCGGCACAGCAACTGCAGGACTTGAATCCCCCGGCGGCGGCCGAGCTCGTACCAAATAGAGTCCGCCATGACTGCCGCCGTGACGGCGAGCAGGAGGGACACACCGAGGTTCATGCGCCCGGAGCCGGCGAGAGCGCCGGCGGCCAGGAGCAAGGGAACGGTCGGGATGGGCACGCCGATCTGCTCCAGGAAGACCCACACGAAGAGAACCAGCGATCCATGTCTCAGTAGGAATTCAAGATGGGTGTGCATCGGGCGAGATCAGGACCGCTGACCGCTCGAGAGGAACGGTGAGGTCTGCCCCCATTTCCCCGACATGACAAATTCGGAGAGCGGCTTGCGGCTGCGCGGCACGCCCTCCCGTTTGCGAAGCTTGTCGGGCAGCGAAGCGGGGTCACCCGGATAGCCGATGGCGATCGCGGCCACCGCCTCCCAGCCCTCCGGGATCTGAAAAACTGCCCGAGCCTTATCCGGGAAAATGCCGGCCATCTGGTGAACACCGAGGCCGCGGGCAGTCGCTTCGACGGTGAGGCTCGCACTGGCGGCGCCCACGTCATGAAAGGCATGGCGGTTGGGTTGATTGTTGTGATGAAAGTTGAGCCGGGCGACGGATATGGCCAGGACCGGCGCCTTAGCGGCCCAAAGGGTATTCCCCTCCTCTAGGACGCTGGCCAGGCGGGCAAAATCCTCGGCATTATCCCTGGTGGCGGCGATGTAAGCCCACGGCTGGTCATTGAAACAGGAGGCCGACCAGCGAGCCGCTTCGAAGAGGCTGCGCAAGACCTCCGGCGGGACGAGTTTTTCGGAGAATGCGCGCGGGCTCCAGCGGCGCTTCAGGAGGTCCTGTATCGGGAAATCGTTCGACGCCGGGTTTTCCATGCCCATTCCTTTCGATTCGTTGAGGACCAGCGACGGGCGATGTATAGGCATCACCCGGCTCAACCTGCCGCTGGCCATGATGTCCGCCCGGGCGAAGCCGCGAATTACTTGTGGATCATCTCGATTTCAATCGAGATGGAAACTTCGTCACCGACCACAAGGCCGCCGTTATCCATCTTCGCGTTCCACTTCACGCCAAAGTCCTGGCGATTGATCTTGGTTGTGGCGCTTGCGGCGGCGCGCTGGTTTCCCCACGGATCTTTGATCGGTGCCGTCGGGCCTTCCACGTCGAGGACGACGGATTTCGTTACGCCGTGAAGCGTAAGATCGCCCGTTACCCTCAGCTTGCCCGCCCCTGCCTTCTCAACTCTTGTGGATTTGAAAGTGATGACCGGAAACTTTTCGACATCGAAGAAGTTCGGGCTCTTCAGGTCTTTGTCCCGGCCGGGCTCCTGCGTGTCGACTGTCGTCGTGTCGATGGTCACGTCCACGGTGGATTTCGTGATGTCGCTGTCGTCCACAATCACGGCGCCTTTGACATTGTGGAATTCGCCGTGGACGGTGGAGATCGTCAAATGGCGCACGGCAAACCGCGCCGCGGAATGCGCCGGATCAATCGTCCAGGTGGTGTTTGCCGCCGCTGCGGCCGACGAAAGCAGGAACGCGGCTCCCAGGGCAAGTGCAATTCGCGATACCAGGCTGCGAGTCATCATCCTTCTCCTTCTTGCTTTGATACGCTCACTCAGGATTCGATGCTCCGAAAGGGAATTCGGGTAAACGCGGGCCGTTGTCACCCCGGCTCCCGTTTGCGGGCCTCCTCCAGCAGTACCGCGAGCGTTTTCAGGCGGGCTCCCGCAATGTGCCGGAAGCGGCGGCGGTGATACTCGCGCACTGGATGATCGAGCGACTTGAGCAGTTTGAGGCCGGCGGGCGTCACGCGTGTTGTAACCACGCGCCGGTCGATCTGTTGCCGCTCGCGGGCAACAAGCCCGCGTTCTTCCATGCGGTCCAGCAGGCGGGTCATGTCCGGGTCGCGGGTGATCATGCGCTCGCCGATCTCACGGCAGGAGAGCCCGCGGGGGCCGGCACCGCGAAGAATCCGGAGGACGTTGTACTGAGCCTGAGAGAGTCCCTGCGTCTTCAAGAGCTGCTCTATGCCCTGGAGGAGCCAGTCGGCGGTGCGCTGGAGGCCGACGAAGACGTCCTCCTCCAGAAGAGGGGCCAAGCGGGGGCCGCGCGGGAGCGAGTCCATGGGGGCAGGATAATCGTCATAACGAATATTGGCAAGAGGAAAATTGGCGTGGCACTATGGTTTGCGCAAGGGACGCAGGTCCACTTCGCTGAGGAAGGAATTCGGCCCTTGGGTCACAAGCATCTCGACGGCGTGGGCCACGTCTTCGGGACGCAGGGCTTTGGAAGCGTCCTTGGGGCCGCGGCCGGAGAACTCGGTGGCGACGCTCCCGGGGCAGATGACCGCGACACGGATGCCGTGGTCGCGCAGGTCCTCGGCCATGCACTTGGAAAGGCCGAGAAGACCCCACTTCGAGGCGCAATAGATTCCGCCGCCGGCGAATGCGTTTTTGCCGGCGAGAGAAGCGATGTTGATGATGTGCCCGTTCTTGCGCCGGATCATCGCGGGCACCAAGGCACGCGAGACAAGGAAGGCGCCCTTCAGATTTGTGTCCAGGACGCGGTCCCAGTCTTCCTCCGTACGTTCGTGCGCCGGGCCGAAGAGGCCCATACCGGCGTTGTTGACAAGAATGCTGACGCCGCCGAGGGCCGATTGCGTTTGGTCCGCGAGGCGTTCGACGTCGAGCGCGCGCGTGACGTCGGCTACAAGAGAAAAAGCGCGCGCACCGGCTGCCCGCAGCATCTCCTCCGTCGCCCGCAATGAGTTGCGGTCCCGCCCGCACACGGCAACCCCGGCGCCGAGGGAGGCCAGCCGTAAGGCGATGGCGCGTCCGATCCCGCGGCTGCCGCCGGTCACGAGGGCGACCTGCCCTTCGAGAAGGTCCTGCCTCCCCGCGCGGGGTATTTCCTTCGTTTGCTTTGTCATGAGATACTTCTCCACCCAGGCCACTCTATTTGTGCGAGACTCATCTTATCATTTAGCCCGGCCTAGGCCCGGAGGTGCGCCGGCGGAATTGGACGAGCCGGCTGTCCCCGGCGATAACCTGCGGAATTGTACAAGTAGAGAGGTTGCTGGGGATTAACGTCCTTGCAGAATCCCCGCGGCTTTCCCTATAATCCGTAAGTTTTCCCGAAGATAAGATTCCCACTAAGGATCCTGCACCGGCCCAGAGAAAAAGGCCGTTCCCGGACAAAAGGTGGATGGAGGAGACGAGGGATGAACGCAACACGCAGACGGGCGCTGATCACGCTGACCGTGGCGCTGGCACTAACTCTCGCGGGCGGCGTTTTCTCTGCGGCGCGCGCGCAGGACCCCGGTGGAAAACAGCCGTACACGATGGCGGAATACAATGACTATACCGCCGCCGCCAGCGAAAAGAATCCGGCGCAGCAAATCAGGCTTCTAGACGTTTTTGTCCAGCACTATCCCACCTCGGCGCTGCTGAACTATGTCTACGAGCTGTACTACCAGAACTACAACGTGCAGAAGAATTTTCCCAAAGTCATGGAATTCGCGGACAAGCTTCTCGCGCTCGGGGACAAAGCCGACGCGACGATGCGTTATCGCGCCTATTACGCGCGCGCCCTCGCCTACAACAATCTGAACTCTAGCGACAAGGACCAGGCGGTCAGGGCGCGCGATTCCGCCATTGCCGGATTGAAGGCGATGAACGAGGTCAAGAAGCCGGACAACGTGGATGAGAAGACGTTTGAAGAACAATTCCGCAAACCCGCCATGATCATGTTCAACTACACGGCGGCATCGGCGGCAGCGGTGGCGAAGGATTTTCCGAGCGCGATCAAGTACTACAAAGCGACATTGGTCTTGACGCCGGACCAGGCAGTAACGTGGTTCCGTCTCGGCGTGGCGTATCTTTCGTCCACGCCGCCGCAGCAGCTTGACGGGTTCTGGGCCCTTGCGCACGCCGTTGCCCTCAAGGGACAAACCGAAGCGCAGGTGAGAAAGTATATGCGGAACCAGATGATGCTCTACCAGCAGACGAGTTGCGAGGACCTGCTGGACGCGGAGATGACGGAACTGGTCGCGCTGGCCGGCAGCTCCACCGACCGGCCGGAAAGCTACAAGTTCCCGAGCTCCACGGTACTCGAAGCGGCGAGGAAGGACATCGCCGCCGTCATCGCCGATTTAAAGGCTGGTGGCGACAAGGGGAAAGTCACCTGGCTGGCTTCCTGCGGGCTGGAGTTTGAGGACGTGCCGAGCAAGCTGATCGAACTAATGCCGGGAACGGATCCGGATGCGACCACGCTGAAGGTGGCTTTCGTGACGAGTCAGGAGCAATTCGACGCCGCGACCAAGCCTGATATGGAAGTGAAGGTTGTGGGTCAGCCCGAGGCCAGGAGGCTGGTGAAGGATAATCAGGTCCGCTTCACTGCGACCCTTGTCTCTTTCGATACCAATCCGGGCCTTCTGCTCCATTGGGGCAAGGCGAAAGTGAACCGGGAAGATATTCCGGGAGAGAAGAAGTCGCCGGTGAAGAAACCGCCCGTGCGGCGTCCGCCCGCCAAGAAGCCCGGCCGCTGAGACAAAATCCTCTTCTTCTAAGCAACCCATCGGCTCCCCGGCAGTCCGGGGAGCCGTTTTCTTTTGGCGAAAGATGGCCTGCTGAGCGGCTCAGCGGCCGTTGCGGTGGTCGAGCTTGTACTGGCCGAGCTTGCGGCTGAGCGTGTTGCGGTGGATTCCGAGGGCCTGCGCAGCGCGGGATTGATTGCCGTTGGCGCGGTCGAGCGCCCGCTTGATGAAGCGCTTTTCGAATTCGCCGACGGCTTCGTCAAAAAGGATGCCGTGCTCCACCATCTGGTTCACCAGCCCTTCCAATTGGTCTTTCATGTTGACACCCTCCGCACTGGAATCACCGCACCGAAGAAAAGAAACCCTCTAATCGAGTTCGCGGCCGGTCAGAATCCGGTACGCCTCCCGGTACTTGGCCCGTGTGGCGGCGACGACCTCCTCCGGCAATTCGGGCCCGGGTGGCTGTTTGTTCCAGCCGACCCGCTCGAGGTAATCGCGCACGTACTGTTTGTCGAAAGACGGCTGCGGGCCGCCCGGCTTGTACCGCGCGGCGGGCCAGAAGCGCGAGGAATCAGGGGTCAGTGCTTCGTCAATCCAGATGAGCTCGCCGTCGAGCAGGCCAAATTCAAACTTGGTGTCCGCGAGGAGGATGCCGCGCGGCTCGGCAAAGGCGGCGGCGCGGCGGTAGATCTCGAGGCTGGCGGCGCGGACTCGCTCGGCGAGTGGCCCGCCCACAAGCGCTGCGGCCTGCTCGAACGAAATGTTCTCGTCATGGCCGGAGGCGGCCTTGGTGGCCGGCGTGAAGATGGGTTCCGGGAGCCGGTCGGATTCGCGGAGGCCCGCCGGCAGGGCGATGCCGCAGATTTTGGCCGAGGCCCCGTACTCTTTCCAGCCGGAGCCCGAGAGATAGCCGCGAACGACGCACTCGATGGGAAGAGGCTTCGTTTTCCGGACGAGCATGGTGCGCCCCGCGAGTTCCTGGCGGTGGGCGTCGAAGGGGGCCGGCAACTCCGTGCCGCTGAGGATGTGATTGGGCAGAAGATCCCGGAGGCGGTCGAACCAGAAGAGAGAGAGCTGCGTGAGGACGCGGCCCTTGTCGGGAATGCCGGTGGGCAGAACGACGTCAAACGCGGAAAGGCGGTCGGTGGCGACGATCAGCAGGCGGTCGCCGAGGTCGTAGATGTCGCGGACCTTCCCGCGCGCCATGGGAAGGATCTCCGGGAAATGAGTTTCCCGAACAACGCGTTGTGCAGGTGTCGCGGCCACGGAAGTTTTCGCACCGGAAAGGAGGACGGTATTCTAGCGCAGCGCGTCGCGAAGTCAACGACCCCCACGCGCGGATGGTGGGAAACTTCTGGAAAAGTCTTTCGCGCCAAATGGCCGGCCTGCGCTTGGGAAGACGACGGGAAAAGCGTTCAGGCGGCGGAGGCGGAAGCCACACGCTTCGGCACGGGCGCTGTTGCTTCTTCCCAGCGGACGGAAACCAGTTTCGAGACCCCGGGCTCCTGCATGGTCACGCCGTAGAGAACCGAGCCTATCTCCATGGTGCGGCGATTGTGCGTCACGAGGATGAACTGGGTCTGCGTGCTCATCTGCGTCACCAGGCTGGTAAAGCGGCCGACGTTGATTTCATCGAGCGGCGCGTCCACCTCGTCGAGGATGCAGAACGGGCTCGGCTGGTAGCGGAAAATGGCGATGAGCAGAGCCAGGGCGGTCATGGCCTTCTCGCCGCCGGAGAGCAGCAGCACATTCTGAAGGCGCTTGCCCGGAGGTTGCGCGACGACGTCAATGCCCGCATCGCCGGAGCTGTCCGCTTCGGTGAGGCGCATTTCACCGGTGCCGCCGCCGAAGATGGCGTGGAAGGCGTCGGCAAAGTTCCGGTTGATTTCGTTGAATGCGGTCTCGAATTTTTCGCGGGAGACCTCGTCCAGCTCGCGGATGGTCTGCTGCGTGTCCTCAATGGACTTCAAGAGGTCGTCGCGCTCCCGCGTGAGGAAAGTGAATCGCTGCTCGCACTCGTTGTACTCTTCGAGAGCCATCATGTTCACCGGGCCCATGGCCTCGACGCGGGCCTTCATTTCACGATAGCTGTTCTCGGCAGCGGCCAGCTCTTCCCCGGCAAGGAAGGCCGGCTCCTGCGCAAGTAAATCTTCGGGATGGGCGTTGACCTCGGCGAGGCAGGTCTCGCGGAGGTGCTGCCGGTCGGAATCGTTGCGCGCGCGCTCGATTTCGGCGCGGCCGCGTTCTTCACGCAGCTCCAACAAGGACTGGCGTCCCTGGCGCAGATGATCTTCCGTCTGGGTGACGCGGGTGCGCGCGGACTCCCATTCCTGCTCGAGTTCTTTCTGTTGCGCTTCGACGCGGAGTTTTTCCGCGCGCAAGCCCCCCAGTTGCTGGCTCACTTCCTCACTTTGTCGGGCGAGCGCATCGGCTTCTTCCTCGACCGCCGCAACCTGCCGGCGGAGCGCGCTTTCGCGGCGCTCGATCTCTTCCCCCTCTTCCTGGAGGCGCGCGGCCAGTGATTCCGCGGCGGACAGCCGTTCGTTGACCGCGGCGTGATCGGCGCGAGCCGCCGCGAGCTGATCTTGCGCGGTCTGAACCGCAACGCGCATGCCGTTGAGCTCTTCGGTGATGCGGGCGCATTCGGATTCCGCGGCGGCGCGTCCGGCGACGGCCAGGGCGTGCTGTTCGGTGGCGCGCGCGGCGCGCTGGCGTGCCGCCGCGGCTTCGCCGCGAACGCGCTTGAGCTCTTCCTGGCAGACCGTGAGGTCCAGGCTCAGGCGCGCCAGTTCTCCCTGCGCGTGCTGGTGCCGATGAGTGGCCTGGTATTCGGCCCGTTCCGCTTCTCGCTGTTCCGCCGTGACGCTTTCCAGCGACTGTTCTGCAGTCCGCAGCTCCGCCGCGATTTTTTCCAGCCAAGTCTGAGCTTCGGCAGCCTTCCGTTCGAGCTCCACGAGCTCGGCCTCCAGGGCGCGCAGCTCGCGCTTCATGCCAAGCGGGCCGGCTTCATCAGGCCGGCCGCCGGTGACCATGCGTCCCTGATAGCACGTGCCGTCGGGAAGCACGAAGGCGCACTGCGGGTATTCCCGGGCGAGTTTTTCGGCGGCCGCGACGCTGTCCGTCAGAAAAGCCGAACGCAGGCGCGGAAGA